>NZ_JAUERW010000047.1:0-508 GCF_041060465.1 Pseudomonas sp. W2Oct36 | reverse complement strand
AAGCCGGTCCCACTAACAGCAGCGCGTGCAGCCTGTGGGATTGGCTCGGACTGTAGGACCGGCTTCAGCCGGGAAGCTTTTGATCTTGATCTGCTTTTGATCTTCATGCGCAAAAAGCCCAGTCACCACCACGCGGAGCTTGGGAACGATCAGGCATAGCACCGCAAGATTGATGGTGCCCAAACCGGCCCCTTCCCGGCTAAAGCCGGTCCCATTAACAGCAGCGCGTGCAGCCTGTGGGATTGGCTCGGACTGTAGGACCGGCTTCAGCCGGGAAGCTTTTGATCTTGATCTGCTTTTGATCTTCATGCGCAAAAAGCCCAGTCACCACCACGCGGAGCTTGGGAACGATCAGGCATAGCACCGCAAGATTGATGGTGCCCAAACCGGCCCCTTCCCGGCTAAAGCCGGTCCCATTAACAGCAGCGCGTGCAGCCTGTGGGATTGGCTCGGACTGTAGGACCGGCTTCAGCCGGGAAGCTTTTGATCTTGATCTGCTTTTGATCTT
>NZ_JAUERW010000046.1:0-612 GCF_041060465.1 Pseudomonas sp. W2Oct36 | reverse complement strand
ATCCTCCAGATATTTCGCTATCCGGCGATCAAGTTTTTCCTGATCGCGCTTGAGGTGCTTGGTGCTGATGTGACGACGGGCCGAGGCTACGGCCTTGAATTTGCTGCCATCAATAGCAACCAGATCACCTTTTACCAGGCCTGCCGAACGGCAGAACTGAACAAACGCGCGGCACGTTGCGGAGAACGCAGTGGCGTTATCTTTGCGGAAGTCGGCGATGGTTTTGAAGTCCGGCGCGAGGCGGTTGAGCAGCCACATGACTTCGATGTTGCGTTGGCACTCAGCCTCAAGCCGGCGCGAAGACCGTATGCGCTGGAAGTAGCCGTAGATGTAGAGTTTGAGCAGGTCGGCGGGGTTGTAGGGCGGACGTCCGTTGCCCTTGGGAATAGCTTTATCGAACCCCAGAACCCTGAGATCCAGGCGCGAAACATAGGCATCAATGACTCGGACAAGATGGTCTTCGGGAATGACCTCATCTATTGAAACCGGAAACAGGCTGGTCTGGTTGCGCGATTCGCCCTGGATGTACGCCATAAGAAAATGCCCCGCATCTTTCGATGCGGGGCATTTTCTTAGATCTGAGGCAGGTTGGCTAGGTTTTCACACAGTCTG
>NZ_JAUERW010000045.1:0-1018 GCF_041060465.1 Pseudomonas sp. W2Oct36 | reverse complement strand
TGCCCTTACGGCTCATGCTTTGCTGCATGCCGTGCCTGGCCAGCAGCGATCTGTAGATTGCGCTCGCATATTGGCTGCCGCGATCGGAGTGGGCGATCAGGCCCGGTGGCGGTCGGCGCTGCGCTATGGCCATCTGCATTGCGCTGCACACCAGCTCTGCAGGCATGCTGGGGGCCATCGCCCAACCCACGATCTTGCGCGAGAACAAGTCCAGCACGACGGCCAGGTAGAGCCAGCCGCTGCGGGTTTGTATGTAGGTAATGTCGGCTACCCAAGCGGTGTTCGCAGCCTGCATTTCAAACTGACGGTTCAACACATTCTCGGCGATTGGCAAGTTATGTTTGCTGTCAGTCGTGTGCACAAACTTGCGCTTCCAGACTGAGCGTAAACCGTTGGCTCGCATCATGCGGCGGACTTTATAGCGACCTACGTGCATGCCCTCTGCCCGCAAAGCCTTGCTTAATGAGCGGCTGCCGGAGCAGCCGTTACTGGCCGCAAACGATGCTTTAAGCTGCGCGACAACGGGACAACTTAGCGGAGCAGGTGCTTGAGCACGCCTACGGGCCTCATAAAACCCTGATCGACTGACGTTCAGCAGACGACAGACATGCGCCACCGAATAAGCCTTCTGTTGCAGCTGCCGAACCAGCCGATACGTCACTTCAGTTCGCGGGCAAAGAAGGCGGTAGCCTTTTTTAGGATGTCGTTGTCCGTTTTGAGCTGCCGGTTTTCCTGCTCCAGCTGCCGAATGCGCTTCTGCTCGGCCGTCAGCGGATTTCCTATCCCGGCCTGGCCCAACTGTTCAGCGTCGTATTGGCGGATCCACCGTCGCACGGCCGTCTCACCGAGATTCTGGTCCAGGCAAACCTGGGGCACGGTCAGCCCCTGATCCTTGACCATCTTTACGACTTCCAATTTGTAGCTGTCGTCAAACCTGTTGCGTTTTCTAGTCATGAAAGACACCTCGATAAATGTATTTTCCACTTATCGAGGTGTCCGGGGAAATTAGACCACTGCA
>NZ_JAUERW010000044.1:0-1669 GCF_041060465.1 Pseudomonas sp. W2Oct36 | reverse complement strand
AAAACAAAACCCCATCTGCTTTCGCAAATGGGGTTCTGGAATTTAATCTTGACGATGACCTACTCTCACATGGGGAAACCCCACACTACCATCGGCGATGCATCGTTTCACTGCTGAGTTCGGGATGGGATCAGGTGGTTCCAACGCTCTATGGTCGTCAAGAAATTCGGGTACTGACTCGTTCCTGAGAACGCTTCAGCAAATCGGGTATGTGATCAAGGTACCGCTTGTGTGTACGCAAACTTTCGTCTTCATGCGTCTTCACACACCGCAATCTGCTGTCTTTTTGCAGATTGCTTGGGTGTTATATGGTCAAGCCTCACGGGCAATTAGTATTGGTTAGCTCAACGCCTCACAGCGCTTACACACCCAACCTATCAACGTCGTAGTCTTCGACGGCCCTTCAGGGAACTCAAGGTTCCAGTGAGATCTCATCTTGAGGCAAGTTTCCCGCTTAGATGCTTTCAGCGGTTATCTTTTCCGAACATAGCTACCCGGCAATGCCACTGGCGTGACAACCGGAACACCAGAGGTTCGTCCACTCCGGTCCTCTCGTACTAGGAGCAGCCCCTCTCAAATCTCAAACGTCCACGGCAGATAGGGACCGAACTGTCTCACGACGTTCTAAACCCAGCTCGCGTACCACTTTAAATGGCGAACAGCCATACCCTTGGGACCGGCTTCAGCCCCAGGATGTGATGAGCCGACATCGAGGTGCCAAACACCGCCGTCGATATGAACTCTTGGGCGGTATCAGCCTGTTATCCCCGGAGTACCTTTTATCCGTTGAGCGATGGCCCTTCCATACAGAACCACCGGATCACTAAGACCTACTTTCGTACCTGCTCGACGTGTCTGTCTCGCAGTCAAGCGCGCTTTTGCCTTTATACTCTACGACCGATTTCCGACCGGTCTGAGCGCACCTTCGTACTCCTCCGTTACTCTTTAGGAGGAGACCGCCCCAGTCAAACTACCCACCATACACTGTCCTCGATCCGGATAACGGACCTGAGTTAGAACCTCAAAGTTGCCAGGGTGGTATTTCAAGGTTGGCTCCACGCAGACTGGCGTCCACGCTTCAAAGCCTCCCACCTATCCTACACAAGCAAATTCAAAGTCCAGTGCAAAGCTATAGTAAAGGTTCACGGGGTCTTTCCGTCTAGCCGCGGATACACTGCATCTTCACAGCGATTTCAATTTCACTGAGTCTCGGGTGGAGACAGCGCCGCCATCGTTACGCCATTCGTGCAGGTCGGAACTTACCCGACAAGGAATTTCGCTACCTTAGGACCGTTATAGTTACGGCCGCCGTTTACCGGGGCTTCGATCAAGAGCTTCGCGTTAGCTAACCCCATCAATTAACCTTCCGGCACCGGGCAGGCGTCACACCCTATACGTCCACTTTCGTGTTTGCAGAGTGCTGTGTTTTTAATAAACAGTCGCAGCGGCCTGGTATCTTCGACCGGCATGAGCTTACGGAGCAAGTCCTTCACCCTCACCGGCGCACCTTCTCCCGAAGTTACGGTGCCATTTTGCCTAGTTCCTTCACCCGAGTTCTCTCAAGCGCCTTGGTATTCTCTACCCAACCACCTGTGTCGGTTTGGGGTACGGTTCCTGGTTACCTGAAGCTTAGAAGCTTTTCTTGGAAGCATGGCATCAACCACTTCGT
>NZ_JAUERW010000043.1:0-1838 GCF_041060465.1 Pseudomonas sp. W2Oct36 | reverse complement strand
CCCGGATTTACCTAAGATTTCAGCCTACCACCTTAAACCTGGACAACCAACGCCAGGCTGGCCTAGCCTTCTCCGTCCCTCCATCGCAATAACCAGAAGTACAGGAATATTAACCTGTTTTCCATCGACTACGCTTTTCAGCCTCGCCTTAGGGACCGACTAACCCTGCGTCGATTAACGTTGCGCAGGAAACCTTGGTCTTTCGGCGTGGGTGTTTTTCACACCCATTGTCGTTACTCATGTCAGCATTCGCACTTCTGATACCTCCAGCAAGCTTCTCAACTCACCTTCACAGGCTTACAGAACGCTCCTCTACCGCATCATCCTAAGATGATACCCGTAGCTTCGGTGCATGGTTTGAGCCCCGTTACATCTTCCGCGCAGGCCGACTCGACTAGTGAGCTATTACGCTTTCTTTAAAGGGTGGCTGCTTCTAAGCCAACCTCCTAGCTGTCTAAGCCTTCCCACATCGTTTCCCACTTAACCATGACTTTGGGACCTTAGCTGACGGTCTGGGTTGTTTCCCTTTTCACGACGGACGTTAGCACCCGCCGTGTGTCTCCCATGCTCGGCACTTGTAGGTATTCGGAGTTTGCATCGGTTTGGTAAGTCGGGATGACCCCCTAGCCGAAACAGTGCTCTACCCCCTACAGTGATACATGAGGCGCTACCTAAATAGCTTTCGAGGAGAACCAGCTATCTCCGAGCTTGATTAGCCTTTCACTCCGATCCACAGGTCATCCGCTAACTTTTCAACGGTAGTCGGTTCGGTCCTCCAGTTAGTGTTACCCAACCTTCAACCTGCCCATGGATAGATCGCCCGGTTTCGGGTCTATTCCCAGCGACTAGACGCCCTATTAAGACTCGCTTTCGCTACGCCTCCCCTATTCGGTTAAGCTCGCCACTGAAAATAAGTCGCTGACCCATTATACAAAAGGTACGCAGTCACCCAACAAAGTGGGCTCCCACTGCTTGTACGCATACGGTTTCAGGATCTATTTCACTCCGCTCTCCGCGGTTCTTTTCGCCTTTCCCTCACGGTACTGGTTCACTATCGGTCAGTCAGTAGTATTTAGCCTTGGAGGATGGTCCCCCCATGTTCAGACAAGGTTTCTCGTGCCCCGTCCTACTCGATTTCATTGACAAGAGATTTTCGCGTACAGGGCTATCACCCACTATGGCCGCACTTTCCAGAGCGTTCCGCTAATCTCAAATCAACTTAAGGGCTGGTCCCCGTTCGCTCGCCACTACTAAGGGAATCTCGGTTGATTTCTTTTCCTCAGGGTACTTAGATGTTTCAGTTCCCCTGGTTCGCTCCATACACCTATGTATTCAGTGTAAGGTAACTGTCTTATGACAGCTGGGTTCCCCCATTCAGACATCTCCGGATCACAGTCTGTTTGCCGACTCCCCGAAGCTTTTCGCAGGCTACCACGTCTTTCATCGCCTCTGACTGCCAAGGCATCCACCGTATGCGCTTCTTCACTTGACCATATAACCCCAAGCAATCTGGTTATACTGTGAAGACGACATTCGCCGAAAGTTTGCATTTCACAAACTTTACCTTAGCCTGGACACACACCAGTGAAAGAGGTGCCCAGTCTATATTTCAATCACATACCCAAATTTTTAAAGAACGATCCGGTCAAAAGACCAGAAATCAACACTCATCATCCCAGCGGATGGAGCGCTCATTTCTAAGCTTTCAGCAATCAGAAGCAGTTATGGTGGAGCCAAACGGGATCGAACCGTTGACCTCCTGCGTGCAAGGCAGGCGCTCTCCCAGCTGAGCTATGGCCCCATAACAAAATTGGTGGGTCTGGGCAGATTCGAACTGC
>NZ_JAUERW010000041.1:0-8061 GCF_041060465.1 Pseudomonas sp. W2Oct36 | reverse complement strand
CCGCCGCCATCCGCCATCCATGGCGGGGGGCGGCTCTCGCGGCATCCATGCCGCTCGGCCCACGGAGCGAGACCTGCGTTCAGCCTGCACCCAAGTCGCGATTGGCGGTGACTGAGCTTTATGCGTACGAAGATCAAAAGCGGATCAAGAGCAGATCAAAAGCTTCCCGGCTGAAGCCAGTCCTACGGGGTGTGCGGGGTCTGCTTTTAGTGGGACCGGCTTTTGCTTGATCGTTCCCACGCTCTGCGTGGGAATGCATCTCCTGACGCTCCGCGTCACCGGTTTCACTGATGCAGCGCGCGCTGTTAGTAGGACCGGCTTCAGCCGGGAAGGGGCCGGGGTGAGCGCCCTCGACTTATCGGGTTAACCAAACCCCCTCAGCAGATCCCGCAGCCGGTCCAGCGCGGGGTCGATGTCGAGGAGGTCGATGGCGCCGAATCCCAGCATCAATCCATCACGCGGTGTGGCGTCGCTGTAGAACCCGTGGAGGGGGTGGAGGCCCAGGGCCTTGTCCCGCGCGCGATCGACCAGCAGGTGCAGGTCGATCGCCGGATCAAGGGAGGCTTTGAGCATGACGGCCATGTGGAAGCCCGCCGTGCACGGGATGGTTTCCAGCCAGGGCGACAGGTCGCAGGCGATGCGTGACAGGATGCGCTCGCGGCGCCCGGCGTAGGTGCTGTGGCAGCGGCGGATGTGTTTGTTGAGCAGGCCTTCGCTGATGAATTTGCTCAGGGCCCATTGCGGCAGTGTCGAGGTGTGCCAGTCGGTCAGTTGCTTGGCTTTGATCACCGCTTCGACGATCGCCGCCGGCAGCACGGCATAACCCAGGCGCAATTCCGGCAACAGGGTTTTCGAAAAGGTGCCGACGTAGGCGACCACGCCGTGCTCGTCCATGCTCTGCAATGAGTCAGTCGGGCGCCCTTCGTAGCGGAATTCGCTGTCGTAATCGTCCTCGATGATGATCGCACCGATTCGCCGCGCCTTTTCCAGCAGGGCGTGGCGGCGGGCCAGGCTCATGGGCATGCCCAGCGGCATCTGGTGGGACGGGGTCACGTAGATGGCGCAGACGTTGTCCGGAATCTGGTCGACGATGATGCCTTCACTGTCGACCGGCACGCTGGCGACGTCGGCGCCTTGGGCAGCAAACAGCAGCCGCGCCGGCGTATAGCCCGGGTCTTCCATCGCCACGCGGCTGCCGGGTTCGATCAGCACGCGGGCGATGAGGTCCAGGGCCTGTTGCGCGCCATTGCACACCACCACGTCATCGGCCCCGCAGCGGACGCCGCGGGCGAAGGCAATGTGCCCGGCAATCGCGGCGCGCAGGGCGGGCAGGCCTTCGGGCTGGCTGTAAAAGCCGCGCTCGGGGGACATCTGCCGCACCGCGTGATGCACGCAGCGCCGCCATTCGTCATGGG
Organism: Pseudomonas sp. W2Oct36; assembly: GCF_041060465.1. Lineage (NCBI taxonomy): Bacteria > Pseudomonadati > Pseudomonadota > Gammaproteobacteria > Pseudomonadales > Pseudomonadaceae > Pseudomonas > Pseudomonas sp. W2Oct36. The sequence goes on along the minus strand of NZ_JAUERW010000041.1, from coordinate 6,646 downwards.
GGAATTGGGTTTTTGCTGTCGCGCCGCCGAGAAAGTCGTAGCGCAGGGTGCCCGCGCGGGTAGGGTGGCGCAGGGGCAGGGAGATACGTTCCCATTTCGCCACGATGTGGGCGCTGGCCAGCTGCGAAGGTGCCGGCCGAGGTGCGGAAGAGGCGCTCAAAGTGTTGACGAACGTGCCGCTGCCGACCTTGCCCACCAGGTAGTTTTCGTAGGTGAGTCGGCTGTAGGTGTCGGAGATGGTTTTGCGCGACAACCCCAACTGTGCCGCCAGCAGGCGACTGGGCGGCAATTGCACGCCCGCCGCCAGCCGGCCGGACACGATACTGTCGCGCAGCTGTTCGTAGACTTGATGGGCGAGGTCCTTGCGGCCCTCGATAACGATGTGTAATTCCACGCAAACCCCTGAACAGCGCTGGCGGTGCGGACGCACGCGGGTGGATTTTAGCCAGCGCGGCAGTCCATGGCATAGCAACCGATGCAACGTTTGCGCGCCAGGGTGCTCTTAGAGTTAGGCATAAACCTGGATACCCACAGGCAGGACGGTCCGCACAGCGCTCGCAGCGCCGTTGGCCGCCGCTCCCATCCACTTGAAGATGGAACCCCGAACACATGACCACCCCGGACAAGCAGTACGTGGAATGGCTGGTTGAGCAATCGATGCTCAACGCCGCAAAGCAACGCGCAAAATTGTATGGCGGCCAGGGCCGTCTCTGGCAGCGGCCTTACGCCCAGGCCCGTCCAAGGGACGCTTCGGCCATCGGCTCGGTCTGGTTCACCGCCTACCCGGCGTCGATCATTACCCGCGATGGCAGTTCGGTGCTCGAAGCGCTGGGCGATGAGCAGCTCTGGCACGCGCTGTCGGAAATCGGCATCCAGGGCATTCATAACGGCCCGCTGAAAGCTTCCGGCGGTTTGAAAGGCCGCGAGCGCACCCCGAGCATCGACGGCAACTTCGACCGCATCAGCTTCGAAGTGGATTCGGACCTCGGCACCGACGCCCAGTTTCTCAACCTCAGCCGCATCGCCGCCGCGCACAACGCGATCGTCGTGGATGACGTGATCCCGTCCCACACCGGCAAGGGCGCGGATTTCCGCCTGGCGGAGATGGCCTACGAAGAGTACCCGGGCCTCTATCACATGGTGGAGATCAAGGAGGAAGACTGGTCGCTGCTGCCGGACGTCCCGGCCGGCCGCGATGCCGTCAACCTGCTGCCCGCCACCGTCGATGCCCTGCGCGACAAGCACTACATCGTCGGCCAGTTGCAGCGGGTGATCTTCTTCGAGCCCGGTGTGAAAGAAACCGACTGGAGTGCCACCCAGGTGGTGACTGGCGTGGACGGCAAGGACCGGCGCTGGGTTTATCTGCATTACTTCAAGGAAGGCCAGCCGTCGCTGAACTGGCTGGACCCGAGTTTTGCCGCGCAGCAGATGATCATCGGCGACGCCCTGCACGCCATTGACGTTATGGGCGCGCGGGTGTTGCGTCTGGATGCCAACGGTTTCCTTGGCGTCGAGCGCAAGGCCGATGGCACCGCGTGGTCCGAGAGCCATCCGCTGTCGATCACCGGCAATCAGTTGCTCGCCGGGGCGATTCGCAAGGCGGGCGGCTTCAGCTTTCAGGAGCTGAACCTGACCATCGACGACATTGCGTCGATGTCCCACGGCGGCGCCGACCTGTCCTATGACTTTGTCACCCGCCCGGCCTACCAGCACGCGTTGCTGACCGGTCGCACCGAGTTTCTGCGGCTGATGCTGCGTCAGGTGCACGAGTTCGGCATCGACCCCGCATCGCTGATTCACGCGCTGCAGAACCACGACGAGCTGACCCTGGAACTGGTGCACTTCTGGACGCTGCACGCCCACGATCAGTACCTGTATCAGGGCCAGACGTTCCCGGGCAACATCCTGCGCGAGCACATCCGCGAGGAGATGTACGAGCGTCTGGCGGGCGAGCACGCGCCGTACAACTTGAAGTTCGTCACCAACGGCGTGTCGTGCACTACGGCGAGCATCATCACCGCGGCGCTGGGCATTCGCGAGCTGGACAGCATGACCGCCGCCGACATCGACAAGATCCAGCACATTCATTTGCTGCTGGTGATGTTCAACGCCATGCAGCCGGGCGTGTTCGCGTTGTCCGGCTGGGACTTGGTGGGCGCGTTGCCGCTGCCGGCCGAGCAGGTGGAGCACTTGATGGGTGACGGCGATACCCGCTGGATCCATCGCGGGGGCTATGACCTGGTCGACATGGACCCGGACTGCGAAGTCTCCGCAGGCGGCATGCCCCGGGCTCGCGCGCTGTACGGCAGCCTCCCTGAGCAGTTGAAGCGCCCGGATTCGTTCGCCTCGCAGCTTAAAAAACTGCTGGCGGTGCGCCGTGCCTACGACATCGCGGCGAGCCGGCAGATTCTGATTCCGGACGTCGAACACCCGGGGTTGCTGATCATGGTTCACGAACTGCCAGCCGGGAAGGGCACGCAGATCACCGCGCTGAACTTCAGTGCCGAAGCCATCGTCGAGACCCTGCACCTGCCGGGCATTGCGCCGGGCCCGGTGGTGGACATCATCAACGAGCGCGTCGAAGGCGACCTGACCGAAGAAGGTGAATTCACCATTACGCTGGACGCCTACGAAGGCCTGGCGCTGCGTGTGGTCAGCATGGCGGCACCGATGATGTAATCGCGCCTCTTTGGGACCCGCTTCACCCGGGAAAGCGCCAGTGGTAACGCCCTGGAAGTGAGGGTGTCCACACTGGCCTCTTCCCGGCTGAAGCCGGTCCTACGAGAGAGTGGGCACACCCGCAGGGCTGGGGTGGACTCCAATTTGTGGAACCGGCTTTAGCCGAGAAAGCGTCATGAGCTACACCGCAGATTTGAGGGTGTACAGACTGGCCTCTTCCCGGCCGAAGCCGGTGCTACGAAGGAATGCGTTCAGCGAGGGATCGCTTTTTATTCACCGTCTGCCGCTCGCGCAGACCTGTTCAGGTCGTTGCTTGTGTCTATCGCTCAATCCGTTCGTCCCCCTGTCTTCGTTCATCTGTGGAGTTATCGCCTGACGTTCTTGCTGTCCGGGATGTCCCTGGGGGCGTGGGCGCCGTTGGTGCCTTTCGCTCGCGACCGCGCCGGGCTTGAAGAAGCCCAGCTCGGCTTGCTGCTGTTGTGCTTCGGCCTCGGTTCCATGCTGACGATGCCGCTGGCGGGCATGCTGACCACGCGCAAGGGGTGCCGGTTTGTCTCGATGATCGGCGGGACCCTGATCTGCTGCATGTTGCCGCTGCTCGCCACGCTGTCTTCACTGCCGGCGCTGGCAGTGGCCCTCGCCGTGTTCGGCGCCGGGCTGGGCAGTATCGACGTGGCGATGAACGTGCAGGGCCTGATGGTCGAGCGCGATCACGGGCGACCGATGATGTCGGGGTTTCACGGGTTGTTCAGCCTCGGCGGCATCAGCAGTGCGCTGTTGATGACCTTGCTGCTGTGGCTGGGCGCGTCGCCGTTGCTGGCCGTGGCCGTGGTGGTGGCGCTGATCGGCGGGATGCTGCTGTGGCACGCGCGCTACCTGGTGCCCCACGGCGCGGATGATCCATCCGCGCCCTTCGCCTGGCCGACCCCCCACGTGGTGATCGTCGGGATTCTCTGCTTCATCGCGCTGCTGGTGGAGGGCGCGATGCTCGACTGGAGCGCGGTGTTCCTGAACCGCATGCACCAGATCGATGTGTCGGTGGCTGGCGGCGCTTACGCGGTGTTCTCCCTGACCATGGCGGCCGGGCGTTTTTCCGGAGACTGGTTAAGGAACCGCTTCGGCGCCGTGAACCTGCTGATCGGCGGCGGGCTGCTGGTGATGGTCGGGTTTGCCATGGCGATCCTGCTGGAACCGTGGCCGTTGTTCCTGCTGGGCTTTGCGCTGATCGGGCTGGGCTTGTCGAACACGTTTCCGGTGTATTGCTCGGTGGTCGGTGCACAGACCGCGATGCCGGCGGGGCTGGCGATCGCGGTGATCACCGGGATCGGCTCTGCGGGATTCTGCTGGGGCCGGCGCTGATTGGTTTCGCTGCCCATGTGGTCGGCCTGCGCGAAGCACTGTTGTGCGTCGGCGCGCTGATGCTGGCGCAGGTGCTCACGGCACGGCGTATGGCGAAGCGCTGAAGTGGGCGCCTTCCCGGCTGAAACCGGTCCTGCTGACAGCACGCGGTGTTGACGGTAGGACTGGCTTTAGCCGGGAAGGGGTCGGTGTGGACACCCTCGGTTTTGCGGCGTGGCATCCGATGCTTTCCCGGCTGAAGCCGGTCCCACGACAATCGCGTGTCCAACCATCCAGCCACTCTTCAACCCACTGGCGCGTCTGTTAGACTTCGGCGCCTTGAAACTCAGGGGCTTCCCATGACCGACCCGATTCGTCTTACCCAATACAGTCACGGCGCCGGTTGCGGCTGCAAGATCTCGCCCAAGGTGCTGGAAACCATCCTCGCCGGCAGCGGCGCGCAGAACCTCGACCCGCGCCTGTGGGTCGGAAACGCATCGCGCGATGACGCAGCGGTGTATGCCATCGACGACGAAAAGGGCGTCGTGTCCACCACCGATTTCTTCATGCCCATCGTCGACGACCCGTTTGACTTCGGCCGCATTGCCGCCACCAACGCCATCAGCGATATCTACGCCATGGGCGGCGATCCGTTGATGGCCATCGCCATTCTCGGCTGGCCGGTCAATGTGCTCGCCCCGGAGATTGCCCGCGAAGTCATTCGTGGCGGACGTGCGGTGTGCGACGCGGCGGGCATTCCACTGGCGGGCGGCCACTCCATCGACGCGCCGGAGCCCATCTTCGGCCTCGCCGTGACCGGCCTGGTGGAGAAGCGCTTCATGAAGCGCAACGACACCGCGACCGTGGGCTGCAAGCTGTTCCTGACCAAACCCCTGGGCATCGGCATCCTCACCACCGCCGAGAAAAAAGGCCTGCTGCGCGACGAAGACATCGGCCTGGCCCGTGATGTGATGTGTACGCTGAACAAGCCGGGCAGCCGTTTTTCCCGACTGGCCGGCGTCACCGCGATGACCGACGTCACCGGCTTCGGCTTGCTCGGGCACCTAGTTGAGATGGCCGACGGCAGTCAGGTCACTGCACGGCTGAACGCTGCCGCCGTCCCGCGTCTGGGCAGCGTCGACTTCTATATCGAGCAGGATTGCATCCCCGGCGGCACCCACCGCAATTACGACAGCTATGGCGAGCGCATCGGCCCCCTGTCCGAGGCGCAGAAGTTGCTGCTGTGTGACCCGCAAACCAGCGGCGGCCTGTTGATTGCCGTGGAGCCCGCTGAAGAGGCGGCGTTCCTGGCCCTGGCCGGTGAACTGGGCCTGAGCCTTGCGCCGATCGGCGAATTGGTCGAGCGACAGCCGCTCGCGGTCGAGGTGTTCTGATGCGCGACAACAGCGCCGACCTGCGCGAGATCTTCCTCAGCGACGTGCCGATGATGGATGTCCGCGCGCCGGTGGAATTCACCAAGGGCGCATTCCCCGGCGTGATCAATCTGCCGCTGATGAACGACGTCGAGCGGCAGAAGGTCGGCACCTGCTACAAGCAGGACGGTCAACAGGCCGCCATCGAGTTGGGCCACACGCTGGTGTCCGGCGACGTGAAGGAGGCGCGAATCGATGCGTGGGCCAGTTTTGCCCGCAACCACCCCGAGGGTTTTTTGTATTGCTTTCGTGGTGGCCTGCGTTCGCAGATCACTCAGCAGTGGCTCAAGAGCGAGGCGGGTATCGAGTACCCCCGGGTCATCGGTGGCTACAAGGCGATGCGCAGCTTTTTGATTGAGGTGACGGATCAGGCCGTGGCCGAGTGCGATTTCGTGCTGATTGGCGGGCTCACTGGCAGTGGCAAGACCGAGGTGCTGCAGCAACTCGACAACGGTCTCGATCTGGAGGGCCATGCCAACCATCGCGGTTCGAGCTTTGGCAAACACGCGACGCCGCAGCCAGGGCAGATCGATTTCGAGAACGTGCTGGCCGTGGATATTCTGAAAAAGCGCGCGCGGCATGTGAATCAGTTCGTGGTCGAGGATGAAGGGCGGATCGTCGGCAGTCGTGCGGTGCCCCTTGAGTTGTACCGGATCATGCAGGACGCGCCGCTGGTGTGGTTGGAGGACAGTTTCGAGAGTCGCGTCGAGCGGATTCTGAAGGATTATGTGACCGATCTGTGTGCGGAGTTCGTTGCGGTGCAGGGCGTTGAAACGGGCTTTGCGGCCTACGCCGAGCGGCTGAAGCAGAGTCTGTCGAGTATCGTTCGGCGGTTGGGCGGTGAGCGTTATCAGCGGCTGGCGGCGATTATGGACAGTGCTTTGGCCGAGCAGGCGCGCAGCGGGGCGGTGGATCTGCACCGGGGCTGGATCAGCGGGATGTTGAGCGAGTATTACGATCCGATGTATGCGTTTCAGCGGGACAGCAAGAATCCCCGGATCGAGTTTTCCGGAGATCAGAGGGCGGTTGTCGAATATCTGAAACAGCGGAAACTGAACTACCGCGGTTGAAGATCAAGATCAAGAGCGTCTGCCTGGGGGCAGACGTTTCGCCTTCGGCGAGTTACTTGGAAAAGCACCCCAAGTAACCAAGGGTGCTTGCTCCTGGTTTGGCCCTTCGTTCCTCAGGGTTCCTTC
>NZ_JAUERW010000040.1:0-15032 GCF_041060465.1 Pseudomonas sp. W2Oct36 | reverse complement strand
AAAACTGGGGTATCTGCCACCGACCGTTTACGAACGGACGATGGCCTTGAAACAACCTATCGAGGTGTCCGGAATTAGTTGACCACTACAACCCCCCTGAAACACTGCCCGCTTTTGTAGGACTGGCTTTAGCCGGGAATGCATCATGCGTCACGCCGCAGAATGGATGGCGTACGCACCGGCCTCTTCCCGGCTGAAGCCGGTCCTACTATTTGAACGCGGTCATCCTGTAGGACTGGCTTTAGCCGGGAAAGCGTCAGACGTCACACCGCAAGATGGATGGCGTACCCACCGGCCTCTTCCCGGCTGAAGCCGGTCCTACGAAGACACCGCATACCCCCCTGAAACACTGCCCGCTTTTGTAGGACTGGCTTTAGCCGGGAATGCATCATGCGTCACGCCGCAGAATGGATGGCGTCCACGAGGGCCTCTTCCCGGCTGAAGCCGGTCCTACTATTTGGACGCGGTCATCCTGTAGGACTGGCTTTAGCCGGGAATGCATCATGCGTCACACCGCAAAATGGATGGCGTACGCACTGGCCTCTTCCCGGCTGAAGCCGGTCCTACGAAGACACCGCATACCCCCCTGAAACACTGCCCGCTTTTGTAGGACTGGCTTTAGCCGGGAATGCATCATGCGTCACGCCGCAGAATGGATGGCGTCCACGAGGGCCTCTTCCCGGCTGAAGCCGGTCCTACTATTTGGACGCGGTCATCCTGTAGGACTGGCTTTAGCCGGGAATGCATCATGCGTCACACCGCAAAATGGATGGCGTACGCACTGGCCTCTTCCCGGCTGAAGCCGGTCCTACGAAGACACCGCATACCCCCCTGAAACACTGCCCGCTTTTGTAGGACTGGCTTTAGCCGGGAAAGCGTCAGTCGCAACACCGCAAAACCGGATGCACCCACCACCCTGCAATAACGTACAAGACCCCACCCACAACCACGCTCTAGATTGTCGCCACATCAAACCCTTCGGAGCCGCCCACGTGTCCAGGTCCAACAATCAACACACCCCCATCAACTTCGCTCAGAAATACAGCCTGTTCACCGAGCAGTGGCAGCCAAAAGTCATCGCGCAGATGAACGACTACCAGTTCAAGCTTGCACGGCTGGAAGGGGAGTTTCTCTGGCACCGCCACGCTGACACCGACGAAACCTTCATCGTGATCGAAGGGTGTTTGCGCATCGATTTTCGTGACGGTTTCGTCGAGCTCAACGCGGGCGAGTTGTATGTCGTGCCCAAGGGTGTCGAGCACAAGCCGTTCGCTGCCCAAGAGGTGAAGCTGATGCTGATCGAGCCAAGCGGGGTGATCAACACCGGCGACGATACCAACGAGCGCACGGCGCAGAATGATAGGTGGATTTGAACAATGTAATTCAACCTTCCGCCGATTATTGCCCGAGGCGCCCAGGGTTTTAGGTGTGGTCGATACCTGGCGCCTTTTGCAGGGCTCACCACTCATCCCCCTGGACCTCCCACCTGCACGTAATTGTCGTGGAAAGCGTAGGGCCTCAGACCGTTTCGAAATAGTGGTTATTTCGAAAGCGCCCGTTGTGGATTAACCCCCTGATTATTCGGTTCATTCGCAATCGCTCGGGCTTGGCAATTCTGTGGCTACTGTCATATTTGACAGTAGCCACACCTAGCTTATGAAATTACCTTGGACGGAAAGGTCGTAGCAGTTGTGTCGATGTAGGTTTTCGGGAGTGTGGGTCAACGCGTTGAACTGTCTGATTCTGGAGAAAACAGATGGCTGACAATGTGGATGGGTCCCTGAGGATTGAGTTCTACAAAGATCGGGCCAGTGAAAGCTGGCTTCATTCCAGCGGGTGATTTTTTTCACGAATACTTCGGTAGTAATTGCCCGCATAACATGTTCATCAACTTGACCGGCGCCAACAGGATACCCGTGCTTTGAGTCGTCTGTACGCAGTTGCCTGATATGACAGGGTTAACTTTCAATAACAGCAATGATCCAAACGTTTAGGTGAATACGATGACAGACGAAAACACTCTATGCGAGGTTGTCAAAAATCCGGCAGCAGGCTTGGCCTCTCGCACCGCCGGGATGGCTTCAACAACAGTGGATATATATGACGGTGATGTAAAAGTGGGGACAGCGCCGGTCGTCGATGGAGCATGGCAATATACCGCCTCCTCCCTCGCCGAAGGCGATCATCATTTTACGGCGAGGCTCGATGTCCTGCGCAGTAATTCGTGGCACCTGACGATACGCAACGCGCTGCAACTGACCGCGCCGGGTGTCGTTGAGGTGTTCATGGACAGTGGGACTGGCTTTGGCAACTCGTTGAATCTCTTGAAAAGCATCAACTCTGCGACCGTGATTGTTAAATATCCCGGGATGGAAACGGGAGACCAGGTGACAATGAGCTGGAATGGAGCAGGAGGCTCCACCTCTGAAACCAAGCTGGCTGGAAGTTCAGGGGATGTAAGCTTTGTCGTTCCGAAAACATATATAACTAGCAACACTAATCAGCGTGTTCGGGTGTCGTATACGGTCGTGCCAGTGGGTGCGACGAACACGGTGAATTCGCCCGAGATGGTGTTTGAAATTACTAACAGTTCGTTGGTTGGTAACCCCTATTTTGTTGAAGGATTTAGAACATCGCGGTACCGCTGCACTTTTAGTTCGGGTGAAATAGTAGTAAGTAACAGTACGAGTCCAGGTACCCGTTTAGGCTCGACTCCGAATGCAGGTCCGAGCGCGGAAACGCGATTCACAGCCACCGAGACAACCTCCACTTTTATGGAGAATAAAATCGGCGCTCAGCCGTGGCGCTATTCAGCAATATATCCAACTAACGTACCCGGTATCGGTTTCAAACTAATTGATGACCGTGGCACAATTCTCGAGGCTGGACCTGGTAATCGCAATGGGGCTGGCCTCTACGGTAATCCCGGTACTACGATGAGGGTCGAGTTTTTTAAGACAGGGTTCGTGGAACCCGGCACGATACCCGCAGGTGACGTAGTGGACTGGAGATTTGGCGCTAATCGGCTTCATTACATGTCAGTTTACTTAACTAACGCTATTAAAATTGTCGTGACTTGAATCGTACTCATCGGTGAGATATCCACGGCATACCGCAATTACGTAGCGCGTCGCGTTGCAGCCGTCCGGCTTGCGGGCGCCCGTGTCGTCAGGGCCGCCGCCGACAAGCCTTTCGCTGCCCAAGAGGTGAAGCTGATGCTGATCGAGCCAAGCGGGGTGATCAACACCGGCGACGATACCAACGAGCGCACGGCGCAGAACGACGTTTGGATATGAAGAGCTTTGCAGAAACTTCGGCCGACCTTATATAGACGTCTGAGATGGTTGGCGCGCAGCGCCACCGGCCGCCTCTCTCCAGCTCAGTTGACCAGCCATTATTTTTCCAAACCAGCTGCACTTGGCTCTATTGGACATGGCAATCCTTAAGATCTTTTCGGACTAGGGGTTAGTTTGATGGCACTTATACTCAGCTAAGCTGTTGATTTTCGCTGGTTTTGCTACGCATCCGGTGTGCATGACTTTGCGACTGTCAATTATGACAGTAGTCGTAGTGCCGGTAAAAAGTTAGGTTAATCGCGAAGGTCGTTAAATATTTGTTGATGGGAGGATAGCAGCGTGAAGCAGCTACCTCGAAAGCATGATTCGAGAAAAGATCGGTTCCTGATGTTAAATACGTACCGGCTTTGGTCATTGCGTGGACGACAGGAACATCAATGATTGATCCTGATTACCGTGTTGAGGTGAAAAATGGTAGATAACAGCGATGCCTGCAAAGTAGCAAATGATCCGGGGTCAGCCTGGACGTACCTTGCTGGCAGGGGGGCGCAAATCCTGGTGGACACAGTCGATATATATGATGGTGATACAAAAGTTGGAACAGCGCCGGTTGTAAATGGCGTATGGCAGTTCACTGCTTCCGCGCTGACCACGGGCGAGCATCGCTTTACCGCCAGATCGAACGCACTTCAAAGTAACCCATGGCACCTGACGGTGCGCGAAGCGTTGCAACTCTCAGCGCCGAGGGTCGTTGAAGTTTTCATGGACAGTGGGACCGGCTTCGGCAACTCGCTGAACTTGGCCAAGGTCACCAACTCTGCAACGGTTGTCGTCGAATATGCTGATATGCAGGCGGGAGACAGTGTCACGATGAACTGGAATGGGGCGGCCTCTTCTACGTCTCAAACAAAGTTGGTTGAAAGTGCCACAGGTTTGATCTTCGTCGTGCCTGGAACCTACAGTGATGACAACATAGATCTGCGTGTCAGCGTTTCCTACACGGTTACTCCAGTGGGTGACATCAGTAGGGTGAGCTCACCAGAGTTGGTTTTTAAGGTGACGTATAACTCTCTAGAGGGGCATCCCGACTTTGTCGAAGGGTATACGACTTCGTACTACACATTCTCATATTCGGCCGGCGAGATCGTTGTGAGTAACACGCTGAGCAATGGCACCCTTTTAGGCACGACCTCAACAGTCGCAGCCACCGCAGAGACGAGAGTCCGCTTTGATGATCCGGGCTCAAGTTTACTCGTGAATAAACGAGGCCCCCAACCCTGGGCGCTGTCGGAGACCTGGCCAACGAACGTTGAGGGCATCGGATTCAAGCTCATTTATCACACCGGCGAACTGGGTAAACCGGGTCCTGTCATACTTCCCGTTGCGACCTACAGCAATGGCGGTACGACGATGAGAATTGAGTTCTATAAAATAGGGTTTGTGAAGTCCGGCACACTGCTGTCGGGTGAATGGGTGAATTGGACATTTGGCGCTGCTCGTCTGAAATACATGGGGTTCACGATCACTCACGACATAAAAATAGTGGTTGTTTAAAGTGTACTTGTCGTTGAAACATCAAATGAATACCGGCTGAGCATTGGGTAAAGCGTCGCTAGTGGAAGCCAGGTTGCCGGTGGCGTTGCGGAATCGCCACGGCAGGTAAGTCGTGCTGCTACGGCATCGGCGTCGGCGGACTTGCATCGGGCAACAACACCGCAATCAACGCCCTGACCACCCCCGGCAGGGCGTCCAGTTCACGGACCAGAATGCTCCGCTCGCGCACCGCCCAGGGCTCGTCGAGCTCGATGGTCACCAGCTTCATCGTCCTGCTGTGGCGCGACGCTGCCGACTCCGGGATCACCCCGATGCCCACCCCGGCTTCGACCATCCGGCAGATGGCTTCGAAGCTCGACACCTGAATCCGCAGTGACAGACTCTGCCCCAGCCGCTCAACGTGATCGCGCAGAAAAGTCAGCAATGTGCTGCCTTCGTGCAGCCCGATGTGCTGAAACGCCAGGGTTTGCTTGAACGTGATCTTTTTCTCGGCCGCCAGCTCATGGCCCACCGGCACGGTCAGCACCAGGCGGTCGGTGCTGAAGTGGATGACCTGCAAACCCGCCGCTTCCACCGGCCCGGCGATGATGCCCATGTCGGTGCTGCCATCGAGCACGCCGCGCACGATGTCCCGGGACAGGCGCTCCTGCAGGTCCACCGTGACGCCGGGCCGTTTCGCCAGAAACCCTGCCAGCACTTCGGGCAGAAACTCGGTGACGGCAGTGGTGTTGGCGAAGATGCGAATGTGTCCGGCTGAATCGGTGCCGTAACTGGTGAACTCACTCTTCAGGTAATCCACCTGGCTCATGATCAGCCGCGCGTGTTTGAGCAGGCGCTGACCGGCAGGGGTCAGTTCCACGCCGCGGCTGTCGCGGTACAGCAGGCGTGTGCCGAGTTGGCCTTCCAGCGCCTTGATCCGCGCGCTGGCGGCGGCAGGGGAGAGAAACGCCCTGCGCGCGCCCTGGGTCAGGCTCGGTGATTCGCCGATGTGAATGAAGAGGCGCAAGTCAGCCAGGTCGAAATGCATGGGCGTGTCCGGACGTTGCAGAAGGCGTTCAGCATACCCGAACGCCGCTATACGCAAATGCAAATTCACAGAATGCCGGCGCACTTCCATGATCGGGCCATAACAACAAACCCAGAGGGTTCCCGCCCATGAGCGCTGCAGCGTCACCCGTGGATTTCACGGCCTGGATCGGCCGCACTGAAGAAGCCCAGGATCATCTGAGCGTCAACCTGATCAAGCGCATCGCGGCCACCTTTGGCGAGCCCACGCCCGCTGCCGGCGATCCATTGCCGCCGCTGTGGCAATGGTGTTTTTTCCAGGAGCCGCTGTTCGAAGCGCAACTCGGCGGTGACGGCCACCCGGCCCGTGGCGGCTTTCTGCCCCCGGCGGACAATCGCAACCGCATGTGGGCCGGTGGCCGCGTCGAGTTCATTCAGCCGCTGAAGGTGGGTGCTGACGCCCATCGCCTGTCGACCATTCTGCACATTGAGGAAAAGCACGGCCGCACCGGGTCGCTGCTGTTCGTGACCGTGCGCCACGACTACTCACAAGGCGGCGAGTTGTGCGTGCGGGAGGAGCAGGACATCGTTTACCGCGAGCCCAATCCGCCAAAGCTCAACAGCGGTGACGCGCCAGAGCAGGGCGAGTGGAGCGAGGTCATCGAGCCGACGCCAACGCTGTTGTTTCGCTACTCCGCCGTGACCTTCAACGGCCACCGCATTCACTACGACTACCCCTACGTCACCGGCACCGAAGGCTATTCCGGTCTGGTCGTGCACGGGCCGATGATCGCCACGTTCAACCTGCGCGCCTTCATTCGCGCCCATCCCGACAAGCGCGTGCGGCATTTCGCCTATCGCGGCGTGCGCCCGCTCAACGTCCCTGCTGCATTCCGCGTCGGCGGACGAATCGTCGAGCCGGGCAAGGCTCAGCTGTGGGCCGGCAATGACGCCGGCGTCGCCCAGAGCGCCGAAGTCGTTTTTGACTGAACCCTTCTTTCTATACAGCCAGGCGCGCCGATTCCGTGGCCGCCGGCCGATGCGAGTGGACACCATGAACCCCTACGAAAACGAAGACCTCAATGCCATCCGAGATGGCGTGCGCGCGCTATGTGCCCAGTTTCCGGCCGAATACTGGCGCAAGATCGATGAACAGAAAGGCTTTCCGGACACCTTCGTCAAGGCGCTGACCGATGAAGGCTGGCTGTCGGCGATGATCCCCGAGGAATACGGCGGCTCCGGTCTGGGCCTGGCGGAGGCCTCGGTGATCCTCGAAGAAGTGAACGCCTGCGGCGGCAATTCCGGCACCGTGCACGGCCAGATGTACAACATGTTTACCCTGCTGCGTCACGGCAGCGACGCACAGAAAAGCTACTACCTGCCCAAGCTCGCCAACGGCGAACTGCGCCTGCAATCCATGGGCGTGACCGAACCGAGCACCGGCACCGACACCACCAAGATCAAGACCACGGCGGTGAAGCAGGGCGACAAGTACGTGATCAACGGCCAGAAGGTCTGGATCTCCCGCGTGCAGCATTCCGACCTGATGATCCTGCTGGCGCGCACCACACCCCTGGCCGAGGTGACGAAGAAGTCCGAAGGTATGTCGATCTTCATCGTCGACCTGCGCGAGGCCATCGGCAACGGCCTGACCGTTCAGCCCATTGCCAACATGGTCAACCACGAAACCAACGAGCTGTTCTTCGACAACCTCGAACTGCCGGCAGACAGCTTGATCGGCGAGGAAGGCAAGGGCTTCCGCTACATCCTCGACGGCCTCAACGCCGAGCGTGCCCTGATCGCCGCCGAGTGCATCGGCGACGGCCGCTGGTTCATTGAGAAATCCGCAGCCTACGCCCGTGACCGCGTGGTGTTTGGTCGCCCGATCGGGCAGAACCAGGGCGTGCAGTTCCCCATCGCCGAAGCGCACATCGAAATCGAAGCGGCGGACCTGATGCGCTGGCGTGCCTGCGAGGAATACGACAGCGGCAAGAACGCCGGTGCCAGCGCCAACATGGCCAAATACCTCGCGGCAAAGGCGTCATGGGAGGCGGCCAATGCCTGCCTGCAAACCCATGGCGGATTCGGGTTCGCCTGCGAATACGACGTGGAGCGCAAATTCCGCGAAACCCGTCTGTATCAGGTGGCGCCGATCTCCACCAACCTGATTCTTTCCTACGTTGCCGAGCATCTGCTCGACCTGCCACGCAGCTTCTGAGGACGTCGTTATGAGCCACACGCAGGCATTGGCGGGTTTCCTCGCCGAGCTGACCTACGAGCAAATTCCCGGCGTTGTGCTGGACCGTACCGAAGATTTGTTCCTCGACTGGATAGGCTCGGCGCTGGCCAGCCAGGGCGCGCGGCCGATTCCGTTGTTCGAACGCTACGCCGAACGCATGGGCCCGCAGCAGGGCAAGGCGAAAATTCTGGTCAGCGGTCGCGGCACCTCGGCGTACTTCGCTGCGCTGGTCAACGGCGCGTCTTCGCACCTGGTCGAGCAGGACGATCTGCACAACAGTTCAGTGCTGCACCCGGCGACGGTGGTGTTCTCGGCCGTGCTGGCAGCAGCCCAGGATCTCGGCAAGACCGGGCAGGATTTATTGCTGGCCTCGGTCGCCGGTTACGAAGCCGGCATCCGCATCGGCGAATTCATGGGCCGCTCCCACTACCGCATTTTCCACACCACCGCGACGGTAGGGACGCTCGCTGCTGCCGTGGGCGTCGGCAAGTTGCTGAATTTCGACAAAGAGCAGTTCATCAACCTGCTGGGCACCGCGGGCACCCAGGCCGCCGGGCTCTGGGAATTTCTCCGTGACGCAGCCGACTCCAAACAGCTGCACACCGCCAAAGCCGCGGCCGATGGCCTGCTGGCGGCGTACCTCACCGAAGACGGCCTGACCGGCGCACGAAATATTCTCGAAGGCGATCAGGGCATGGCGGCGGGAATGTCCAGTGACAGTGATCCCGCCAAGCTGTCCGATCGCCTCGGCAGCCGCTGGGCGTTGGTCGAGACCTCGTTCAAGTTTCACGCCTCGTGTCGCCATACCCATCCGGCCGCTGATGCCTTGCTGCACCTGATGCAGCGCGAAGGCCTGCGTCATGAGCAGATCGCCACAGTCGTCACCCGTGTTCATCAGGGCGCCATTGATGTGCTCGGTCGGGTCGATGTGCCACAGACCGTGCATCAGGCGAAGTTCTCCATGGGGGCGGTGCTCGGATTGATCGCGGTCCATGGCAGCGCGCAGCTGATCGAGTTCCGCGACCTGGCCCTGACCGATGCCGACGTCGCCGCCTTCCGCGAAAAGGTCACGATGGAGCTGGACCCGGAAGTGGATGGTGCTTATCCGGCGCACTGGCTGGGTCGGGTGATCGTGACCACCACCGATGGCCGGACGCTGAGTGCCGGGATTGATGAGCCCAAGGGCGATCCGGGCAACACCCTGTCGCGGCCTGAACTGGAGGACAAGGTTCAGCGCCTGCTGGTGTTCTCCGGCGCCCGCACGGTGGAGCAGGGCACGGCGTTGATTCAGCGGGTCTGGCAGCTGCGCGATGCGCAGGATTTGGTCAATTTGATTTAGGCGAACGCCAACCCTTGTAGGAGTGAGCTTGCTCGCGATTGCAGTGTGTCAGCCCCATCAGGCCTGACTGACAAAATGCTATCGCGAGCAAGCTCACTCCTACAGGGAATGTGAAGAGGTTTACAAACATGACTCAACAACCCCCGCGTCCTCTGGATGGCATCACCGTCGTCAGCCTCGAGCACGCCATCGCGGCGCCGTTCTGCACCCGGCAACTGGCGGATCTGGGCGCCCGCGTGATCAAGGTCGAGCGCCCCGGCGTCGGCGATTTCGCCCGTGGCTACGACCAGCGCGTCGACGGCCTGGCCTCGCATTTCGTCTGGACCAACCGCTCCAAGGAAAGCCTGACCCTGGACCTCAAGCAGGACGAGGCCGGCGACATTCTTGAGTCACTGCTCGCTAAGGCTGACGTGCTGGTACAGAACCTGGCGCCCGGCGCCGCTGCCCGTATGGGGCTGTCGTTCGAAGCTCTGCATGAACGCTTCCCGCGCCTGATCGTCTGCGATATTTCCGGCTACGGCGAAGGCGGGCCCTATGAGAAGAAGAAGGCCTACGACCTGCTGATCCAGAGCGAAGGCGGCTTTTTGTCGGTCACCGGTGGCCCGGGCGAAAACGAGATGGCCAAGGCTGGTTGCTCCATCGCCGACATCGCCGCCGGCATGTACGCCTACACCGGGATTCTGTCGGCGCTGATGCTGCGGGACAAAACCGGGCAGGGCAGCCGCATCGACGTCAGCATGCTGGAAAGCCTGGTGGAGTGGATGGGCTACCCGATGTATTACGCCTACGACGGCGCGCCGCCACCGCCACGGGCCGGCGCGTCCCACTCGACGATCTATCCTTACGGGCCGTTTCCCACCGGCGGGGGCGGCACGATCATGCTGGGCCTGCAGAACGAACGGGAATGGGCGCTGTTCTGCGAGAAGGTCCTGTTCGACCCGTCGCTGGCCACCGACGAGCGCTTTTCGGCGAACTTCAAGCGCTCGGAAAACCGCGAGGCGCTGCGGCAGATCATCGTTGACGGCTTCGCCGCCTTGAGCGTCGATGAGGTGGTTGCCCGCCTGGAAGACGCGCAGATCGCCAACGCCCGGGTCAACGACATGCAGGGCGTCTGGGACCATCCGCAGCTCAAGGCCCGTGATCGATGGCGCGAAGTCGACAGCCCGTCCGGCCCGCTGCCGTCGCTACTGCCACCGGGCCACAACACCGCGTTCACGCCGCGCATGGACGGCGTGCCGGGCCTGGGGCAGCACACCGGCAGCATCCTCGGCGAGCTGGGGTTTTCGGCTGAAGACCAGGCGCGGATGGCGGCGGGCGGGGTGGTCTAGCGCCCGTTCTGCAAAAGGCTCTTTTGCACAGCGCATCCCTTCCTACAGGACACTCTCAGGACACCCACATGGCCCACACCAACATCCGCTCTGCACTGTTCGTCCCCGGCAGTCGCCCCGATCGTTTTGCCAAAGCGCTGGCGGCCGGCGCCGATGCCGTCATCGTTGATTTCGAAGACGCCGTCGAAGAACCTCTCAAGCGCCAGGCGCGGGACAATCTCACGGCCTTCCTGAACGACAACCCCCAAGCCTCTGTGTGGGTGCGGGTCAATGCGCCGACTCATGCCGAACATGCCGATGACTTGGCGTTTTGCCGGCAGCACGCGGGCGTGGCCGGGGTGCTGCTGCCGAAAGTCGAAAGCGCTGCTCACGTCGCTGCGGTCTGGCAGACAGGCAAACCGGTTCTGCCAATCATCGAAAGCGCCAAGGGCCTGCTGGCCTTGGAGCAGATCGCCCATGCCGAGGGGGTAGAGCGTTTGTCGTTCGGCGGACTCGACCTGGCCCTGGACCTGAACCTCAATAGCGGCACCCACGCTGCACAGATGTTTCTCGACCAGGCGCGGATGTCGGTGCAACTGCATTCAAGGGGCGCGGACCTGCTGCCACCGCTGGACGGCGTGCACCCGGCCATCGGCGACCCGAAAGGTTTGCACCGCGCCATTCGCCACGCCTACGACATGGGGTACGGCGGCGCGTTGTGCATCCATCCGGCGCAAGTGCCGGTGATCCACGCCGCGTTGGCCCCCAGCGCTGATGACTTGAACTGGGCGCAAAAGGTGATCAACGCCAGCGCGGCGGCCAAGGGGGCGGGAGCCTTTCAGCTGGACGGGCACATGGTCGACGCGCCGGTGTTGCTGAGGGCCCAACGTTTGCTGGCGCTGGCGGCGGGGTGAACGCAGTCGCCGCCGGGGCGCCGGTGGAAAGCTGGATCGCGTTCAGCAACCCCGAACGCCGGCTTTCACAAAAGCAGATTCTCTAAACACCGGAGCTTCGTCATGGTGGAGTTGCACTATGCTCATGGGCTCCACCTGCTCCTGCCAACATAAGTTCATACAAAAATAAAAAGGTGATATCGATGTTGAAGCTGACCAAAGCGCTTTTCTGCGCGGCCGCAGTGTCTGTGGCCAGCCTTGCACAGGCCGCTGATCCGATCACGATCAAGTTCGCCCACGTGGTGGCGGAAAACACGCCGAAGGGGCAGGGCGCGTTGCTCTTCCAGAAGATGGTCGCCGCCGACCCGACCTTGAAAGACAAAGTTAAAGTCGAGGTGTACCCCAACTCCTCGCTGTTCGGCGACGGCAAGGAAATGGAAGCCCTGCTGCTCGGCGACGTGCAGATGCTGGCGCCGTCCCTGGCGAAATTCGAGCAGTACACCAAGAAAGTGCAGATTTTCGATCTGCCGTTTCTGTTCAACGACCTCGCTGCCGTTGACCGCTTTCAGCAGGGTCCCCAAGGCAAGGCGTTGCTGACCGCGATGGACGACAAAGGCATTCACGGTCTGGCGTATTGGCACAACGGCCTCAAGCAACTGTCCGCCAACAAAAAGCTCGTTGAACCGAAAGATGCCCGTGGCCTGAAATTCCGCGTTCAGGCCTCCAGCGTGCTCGAAGCCCAATTTGTCGCCCTGCACGCCAACCCGCGCAAGATGAGCTTCGCCGAGGTCTATCAAGGCCTGCAGACCGGCACCGTCAACGGCACCGAAAACACCTGGTCGAACTACGAAAGCCAGAAGGTCAACGAGGTGCAGCCGTTCTTCACCGAGTCCAACCACGGCCTGATAGACTACATGGTGATCACCAACTCCAAGTTCTGGAACGGCTTGCCGGCGGACGTGCGTGACGAACTGCAAACGATCATGGATCAGGTGACGGTCGAGGTGAACAAGCAGGCCGAAGCGCTGAACCAGACCGCCAAGCAGAAAATCATCGACGCCAAGACCAGCGAAATCGTGACGCTCACCCCTGAGCAGCGCGCGAAATGGCGTGAAGCCATGAAGCCGGTCTGGGACCAGTTCTCCGAAGAAATCGGTGCCGACCTGATCAAGGCTGCCGACGATTCGAACAAGGCGCCTTGAGCCCTTCCTTCGCTTCTCGATACAGACCGTGACGGCCCGGCGGCCACCCGTTTCGCGGGTGATCCGCCTCCACGGCCGTCGCCATGCCCGGCTACATTCGGCTTCGTTCGGAGAATGCTTATGCACCCGCTGACGCGATTCTGGGAGCATCTGGAGGAGGGCATCATTGCCTTTCTGCTGGCTGCCATGACCCTCGTGACTTTCGTCTACGTGGCGTTGAACAACATCTACACCCTGTTTTATTCCCTCAGCGATCAATGGACCGTCAGCAGCGATTTCTTCGCCGGCA
Organism: Pseudomonas sp. W2Oct36; assembly: GCF_041060465.1. Lineage (NCBI taxonomy): Bacteria > Pseudomonadati > Pseudomonadota > Gammaproteobacteria > Pseudomonadales > Pseudomonadaceae > Pseudomonas > Pseudomonas sp. W2Oct36. The sequence goes on along the minus strand of NZ_JAUERW010000040.1, from coordinate 1,908 downwards.
TCGGCGACCACCTGATGGGTTACGCCCAGGGCATGACCTGGAGCGTGGCGCTGACCAAAGCCCTGTTTGGCTGGCTGATCTTCTTCGGGATTTCCTACGGCGTGCGCACGGCGGGCCATCTGGGCGTCGACGCGCTGGTCAAGAAAACCAGCAAGCCGGTGCAGCGGATTCTGGCGATGCTGGCCTGCGCCTGTTGCCTGGCGTACGCCGGCTTGTTCCTCGTCGCCAGCTACAAGTGGGTCGCAGCGCTGTTCATGGCCGGCATCGGTGCCGAGGACCTTGATCGGTTCGGCATCAAGGTCGCCTACATCGCCGTCATCGTGCCGATCGGCTTTGGCCTGGTGATCGCTCGCTACCTGGAAATCCTTTACCGCATCTGGACGCACCGGCAGACCGGTCTGGGTCTGGCCGACGAAGCGGCTGAAGCGAGCAAACTCGCCAACCCTGCCGAGGAGCAGCACTGATGACTGTTATCTGCCTGTTCCTGCTGCTCTTCGTTTTCATGTTCCTGGGCGTGCCCATCGCCATTTCCCTAGGCTTGTCCGGCGCCGTTTCGATCCTGCTGTTCAGCCCGGACTCGTTGAGTTCGCTGGCGATCAAACTGTTCGAAACCTCCGACAGCTACACCTTTCTGGCAATTCCGTTCTTCCTCTTGTCCGGGGCCTTCATGACCACCGGCGGGGTGGCGCAGCGCCTGATCGACTTCGCCAACGCCTGCGTCGGCCACATTCGCGGCGGCCTGGCGATTGCGGCGGTGCTGGCGTGCATGCTGTTTGCGGCGCTGTCCGGTTCATCGCCCGCCACCGTGGCGGCCGTGGGGTCGATTGCGGTCGCCGGCATGGTGCGTTCCGGTTACCCGAAGGCATTCGGCGCGGGCATCATCTGCAACGCCGGTACGCTGGGCATTCTGATTCCGCCGTCCATCGTGATGGTGGTCTACGCCGCCGCGACGGAGACGTCGGTCGGCAAGCTGTTCATTGCCGGCGTGGTCCCCGGGATTCTGCTCGGTGTGATCCTGATGGTGGTGATCTACATCGTCGCCCGGGTCAAGAAACTCCCGGCCCAGCCACGGGTGACCTTCCGCCAGTGGCTGCACACGGCGCAACGGGCGTTTTGGGGTCTGATGCTGCTGGTCATTATCCTCGGCGGCATCTACAGCGGTATGTTCACGCCGACCGAAGCGGCGGCGGTAGCGGCGGTGTATTCGGCGTTCATCGCGCTGTTCGTTTACAAGGACATGAGCTTCAAGGACTGCCCGAAGGTGTTGCTGGAGTCCGGCCGGCTGTCGATCATGCTGATGTTCATCATCGCCAACGCCATGCTGTTCGCCCACGTCCTGACCACGGAGCAGATTCCGCAGCAGATCACCGCCTGGGTCATTTCCGAAGGCCTGACCCCGATCGGCTTCCTGATCATGGTGAACATCGTGCTGCTGGTCGCAGGTAGCTTCATGGAGCCTTCGGCAATCATCCTGATCCTGGCGCCGATCTTCTTCCCGATCGCGATGAAACTGGGCATTGACCCGATTCATCTGGGGATCGTCATGGTGGTCAATATGGAGATCGGGTTGGTCCACCCACCGGTGGGGCTGAACCTGTTCGTGACGTCTGCGGTGACGGGGCTGACACTGGGCGAGACCATCCGAGCGGCGCTGCCGTGGTTGTCGATCCTGCTGGTGTTCCTGCTGCTGGTGACTTACGTGCCTTATATCTCGCTGGCGCTGCCTAACTGGCTGGGGATGCCATGAGAGAGGGGACTCGTCCTTAGAGCTACATCAAGATCAAGATCAAGATCAAGGTCTACGGCGGTCTGCCTAAGGGCAGACTGTTTCGCCTTCGGCGAGTTACTTTTAAAAAGCACTAAAAGTAACCAAAAGTGCCTGCTCTCGGTTGGGCCCGACTTCGTCGG
>NZ_JAUERW010000039.1:0-15529 GCF_041060465.1 Pseudomonas sp. W2Oct36 | reverse complement strand
TTTTTCTTCTCTGTATAAATGGAAAATGCCCCGAGTTGATCGGGGCATTTTTTTTGGTTAGCTGCTGAGTAGCTGGTTTTCACACGGTCTGCGTAGGACCGGCTTCAGCCGGGAAGGGGCCGGTCTGGGCACTAGCAATCCTGCGGCGTGACGCCCGATGTGCTCCCGGCCAAAGCCGGTCCTGCGAAATCAGGTCCGAGCCAATGCATTTTAACCGGCCACAAAAAAGGCGCCCCGAGGGGCGCCTTTTGTCTGCAACTGACTGGATTACTTGCCAGTCCAGCGCTTCATTACCAGGGTGGCGTTGGTGCCGCCAAAGCCGAAGCTGTTGCTCATCACCAGATTCAGCTCGGTGTTTTCGCGGGTCTTGGTCAGGATCGGCATGTCGGCAACGGCTGGGTCCAGCTCGTCGATGTTGGCCGAACCGGCCATGAAGTTGCCTTCCATCATCAGCATGCAATAGATCGCTTCATGAACGCCGGCGGCGCCCAGGGAGTGACCCGACAGGCTCTTGGTGGAGCTGATCGCCGGGGCCTTGTCGCCGAACACTTCACGCACGCCTTCCATTTCCTTGACGTCGCCGACCGGAGTGGAAGTGCCGTGGGTGTTCAGGTAGTCGATGGTGCCATCAACCGTGGACAGCGCCTGCTGCATGCAGCGGATGGCGCCTTCGCCGCTCGGAGCGACCATGTCGTAACCGTCGGACGTGGCGCCGTAGCCAACCAGCTCCGCGTAGATCTTCGCGCCACGGGCGAGAGCGTGTTCCAGCTCCTCGACCACGACCATGCCGCCGCCGCCGGCAATGACGAAACCGTCACGGTCAGCATCGTAGGCACGGGAAGCCTGTTCCGGGGTGTCGTTGCGTTTGCTGGACAGCGCGCCCATGGCGTCGAACAGGAACGACTGGCTCCAGTGCTCCTCTTCGCCACCGCCGGCAAACACGATGTCCTGCTTGCCCATCTGAATCTGTTCCATGGCGGTGCCAATGCAGTGAGCACTGGTGGCGCAGGCAGACGCGATGGAGTAGTTCAGGCCCTTGATCTTGAATGGCGTCGCCAGACACGCCGATACCGTGCTGCTCATGGTGCGGGTCACGCGGTAGGGGCCGACGCGCTTGACGCCTTTCTCGCGCAGGATATCCAGCGCTTCCATCTGGTTCAGCGTCGATGCGCCGCCCGAGCCGGCAATCAGACCGGTACGCGGGTTGGACACCTGCTCTTCGGTCAGGCCGGAGTCGGTGACAGCGTCTTTCATCGCCAGGTAGGCATAGGCAGCGGCGTGGCCCACAAAGCGGAAGATCTTGCGATCGATCAGCTCTTCAAGGTTGAGGTCGATGGAGCCCGACACCTGGCTGCGCAGACCCATTTCGGCGTATTCCGGATTGAAACGGATGCCAGGGCGAGTTGCACGCAGGTTGGCGGAGACGGTGTCTTTGTCATTGCCCAAGCAGGAAACAATGCCCAGACCAGTGATAACGACGCGGCGCATGCGAATACCCTTAGAAATTTTCAGTGGAAGTGAAGACGCCGACACGCAGGCCTTCAGCGGTATAGATTTCACGGCCGTCCACGCTGACCGAACCGTCGGCGATCGCCAGGTTCAGCTTGCCTTTGAGGACGCGCTTGATGTGAATGTTGTAGGTGACCTTCTTGGCAGTCGGCAGGACCTGGCCGAAGAATTTCACTTCACCCGAGCCCAGTGCGCGACCGCGGCCCGGCAGGCCTTGCCAGCCCAGGAAGAAGCCGACCAGTTGCCACATGGCGTCGAGGCCCAGGCAACCTGGCATCACCGGGTCACCTTCGAAGTGACAGGCGAAGAACCACAGGTCCGGGGTGATATCGAGTTCGGCGACCAATTCACCTTTGCCGAACTTGCCGCCTTCTTCACTGATGTGGGTGATGCGATCAACCATCAGCATGTTGGGGGCGGGCAATTGCGCGTTACCTGGGCCGAACAGCTCGCCGCGACTGCAGCGCAGCAGGTCTTCCCGGGTAAAGGCGTTTTGTTTGGTCATGCGAGCTCCTCGATAATCCTGTGCGGCAGGGTGTGGCGTTACGTACCCAATCTGGCCAGCGGGTCATCCCTCTGCTGGCAGCCTACTCATAGACTATTGCGTTGTAGTGAAAGTCACAGCACGGGTGAAATGAATGTACACCTGTGCACTGAAATTTTTCGTCCGCGCGTTGGCGTGGGTCGAATCGGCACACAAGACTGCCGGAATTTATCATTTACCGCCAGTCGCAGGTGGCTTAATGGTCAGCCAACGCTGCAAAACCTGCTGTAAATCAGTACGTTTGAACGGCTTGGCCAGGTAATCGTTCATTCCGGCTTGCAGACAAATGTCCCGGTCGCCGTGCTGAGCGTTGGCGGTCAGGGCAATGATGGGCAGCGTCGTCAGCCCCGGCAGCAGTCGGATTCGGCGCGTCGCCTCGTAGCCATCCATGACCGGCAGCCGGCAATCCATCAGGATCAGCGCGAAGCGCTCCCGACTGGCTATGTTCACCGCTTCAAGGCCATCCGCCGCCACGCTCACCTGCAAACCCAGGCTGCGCAGCATTGCCTCGACCACCGTGCGGTTCACCGGGTTGTCCTCGACCAGCAACACGCAGGCATCGCGGCTCTGGGGCAATTCAGCCACGGCGCCTGATGCGGGTTCGATCACCGGCTGTTGAACCCGCTGCAGCGGGATTTGCAGCTGGAACACCGAGCCCAGTCCCTCGCTGCTCTGCGCCTGCAGCGACCCGCCCATGCGTTCGGCCAGATTGCGCGCAATGGGCAGGCCCAGGCCAGTGCCGCCGTAGCGTCGGGAGATGGAGTTGTCCGCTTGCTGAAACGCGTCGAACATCGATTCCAGCAGGTCGGGAGAAATCCCGATGCCGCTGTCGCGTACCGCGCAGGTAAACCGAACGTGGTGCGGGTCGGCGAGGGTGAAGCCTGCCTCGACGCGCACGCTGCCACATTCGGTGAATTTCAGCGCATTGCCGATCAGGTTGACCAGGATCTGCCGGATGCGCGTAGGGTCGCCGGTCACCTGCAACGCCTCCATCGAAGGCGGTAACTCCAGTTCCAGTGCCAGACCGCGCTGCTGCGCGTTGTGGGCAAACGCCTGAACCGAGGTGCTGATCAGGTCGGCGAGGTTGAATGGAATGCTTTCCAGCTCCAGCGCATCGCGTTCGAAGCGGGAGAAATCCAGAATGTCGTTGATAACGCGCAGCAGGTGTTCGGTGGATTCCATGGCCAGCGCGGCGTATTCGGCCTGCTCATCGGTCATCTTCGTGGTTTCCATCAACTGCAGCATACCCAGCACGCCATTCATGGGCGTGCGCAGCTCGTGGCTCATCATGGCCAGGAATTCGGACTTGGCATTATTGGCGCGTTCGGCTTCTTCGCGGGTGCGGATGAGCTCGTCCATCGCTTGCTTCTGCTCGCGGCTGGCCTTCTCCAGGCCCAAAGCCAGATTGTTGATGTGCCGCGCCAGATCGCCCAGCTCGGCATCATCTGCAACGGGCAGCGGCGCCGAGTAATCGCCACGCTGGATGGCCTTCACCGCCGCGCTCATGGCGCTGATCGGCTGGGACAGGCTTAGCGACAGACGTCTGGCCAGCATGTAAGTAAACAGAAGGGCGAACATCGCCAGCACACCCGCTTTCAGCAGTATCTCCTGCTCGCGCTGATTAAAGGCATCACTGGACATGCCCACCAGCACCCGTCCCAGATAGCCTTCGACCGGCACGCTGATGGCGTTATCGGAAACGGCCTTATTGGCATCCTCGATCGGCTGTGCAGATCGGGCTGGCTGCAGGCGGATGGGCGCCTGGAACACTTCCATCTGCCGCGAATGCCCCTGTTCCGCGGCGGGTTCGACATGAACGAGTACCTTTCCGGCACTGTCGCGCACTTCGAGAAAACGCACGTGGGGCGTGTTCATCGTGGCGTTCATGAGGTTTTCGAGCACCGCGTTATTGCCGACGATGACGCCGTACTCCGAGGCGGGGGCCAGCTGGTTGGCGATGAGTTGCCCGGTGTGATTGAGCTCCTGTCGCAGGTCCTGAATCCGCACCACGGTGAAGAAGCTGATCAGCAACAAGGTCAGTAATAACGCCGGGCCCAGGCTGAGGATCTGCGTCCGGGTGCTGATGTTCCAGCCGCGTTGAGCCGTCACGAGGGGGTTCCGGCGGTCTGCGCCCGGAGGGTTTGCCGATGTTCAGGCATGGCGAAGCCTGACGGGGGACGGGCGGTGGACGCTTGGTGTCATGTGACGGATCTCTTCGGGAGCACCCTGACGATAGCTCATCGGCGCCATTGAGGAATTTTCATCTCAGGGACGCATCTTAACCGAGCTGTGGGCAATTTCCTCGGCAAGAGTGGGGGATGGCCTGTAAGTTCGTGGGGTCACCTTTTGCCGCTGGCCGCGAGCCTGGGGCTCCGTATAATGCCTGCATCGCCAGATGTGATGGCCCTGAATGGATTGTTTTATGACCCAGCAGCAACCAATGGCGGTCCTTGGCGGCGGCAGCTTCGGGACCGCAGTGGCCAATCTGTTGGCCGGCAATGGTCATCGGGTGACGCAGTGGATGCGCGATCCGGAGCAGGCCGAGGCGATTCGCGTCAATCGCGAGAACCCGCGCTACCTCAATGGCATCAAGGTGCTCGAAGGCGTTGAGCCGGTCACTGACCTGCACGCCACGTTGCAAGACAGTCAACTGGTTTTCGTCGCGTTGCCGTCCAGTGCCCTGCGTGGCGTACTGACCCCGCACGTCGACCTGCTCGCGGGGAAAATGCTGGTCAGCCTGACCAAGGGCATCGAGGCCGACACCTTCAAGCTCATGAGCGAGATCCTTGAGGACATCGCGCCCGCTGCGCGAATCGGCGTGTTGTCCGGCCCCAACCTGGCCCGCGAAATCGCCGAGCACGCCCTGACCGCCACGGTGGTCGCCAGCGAAGATGAGGACCTCTGTCAGCAGGTTCAGGCTGCGCTGCACGGCCGCACGTTCCGCGTGTACGCCAGCGCCGACCGTTTTGGCGTGGAGCTGGGCGGCGCGCTCAAAAACGTCTACGCCATCATCGCCGGTATGGCGGTGGCGCTGAACATGGGCGAGAACACCAAAAGCATGCTGATCACTCGCGCGCTGGCGGAAATGACCCGTTTTGCGGTCAGTCAGGGCGCCAATCCCATGACTTTCCTGGGCCTTGCCGGGGTCGGCGATCTGATCGTCACCTGCTCCTCGCCGAAGAGCCGCAATTACCAGGTCGGTTTTGCCCTGGGGCAGGGCCTGAGCCTCGACGAAGCGGTGACCCGGCTGGGTGAAGTCGCCGAGGGCGTCAACACGCTCAAGGTGCTGAAGACCAAAGCGCAGGAGTTGCAGGTTTACATGCCGCTGGTGGCCGGGCTGCACGCCATTCTGTTCGAGGGCCGCACGCTGGAGCAGGTCATCGAGCTGCTGATGCGCGCCGAGCCCAAGACCGACGTCGATTTCATTTCAACCAGTGGTTTCAACTGATCCCCACACGGAGAAGCTCTTGAACGAATCAAAACTCAAGCAACACGAATCGATCCTGCTGCGCATCCTGTGGATGGTGCTGTTTGTGCTGGTCTGGCAGGTGGCGGAAGTGGTTCTGGCGGTGGCCGTCCTGGTGCAGCTGGTTTACCGGCTTTTCAACGGCGCCCCGAGCCTCAGCGTGATGTCATTTGGCGACAGTCTGAGCCAGTACCTGGCGCAGATAGGCCGCTTCGGCACCTTCCACACCGATCAGAAGCCGTGGCCGTTCGCCGATTGGCCAACGCCGCGTGCGCCTGAAGGCGAGGCGCCACACGTTGTCACGGTCAAGCCGCAACCGGCGCCTTCTGCTCCGCAACCCGCTGCAGCCACGCCGTCTCCGGCACCCGTGACGCCGCAGCCGGTTCCTGCTGCGACGCCACCGGTTTCCGACACGCCGCAACCTGGCTCCGAAACCCCGCCGGTGGTTCCCGACACCTCGCCCGCGGCTGCCGACACATCGCCATCCGCACCGGTTACGCCGCCGTCCACGCCGGGCGAAGGGCCAAAACTGTGAAGGTCTGGATTCTGCGCCATGGCGAGGCGAAACCTCAGGCCCCTACGGACGCCGAGCGGGAGCTGACCGCCAATGGTCGCGAAGAGGTTTTGCGCAGTGCCGCTCACCTGATGGGGCAGCCCGTGCAGCGGATCATCGCGAGCCCGTATGTGCGTGCGCAACAGACCGCCGAGTTGGTCCGTCAAGCGCTTGGGTTCACGGAGGCCATCGTGACCGTGCCGTGGCTGACGCCCGACTGCAATCCGCACAAGGTGCTCGAGCAACTGAGTGCGTACAGTGCGGAGAATGTCTTGCTGGTCAGTCATCAACCGTTGGTGGGCACGTTGATCGGGCTGGCGGTACATGGCTCGTTGCAGCAGGCGCAACCGATGCACACCGCCAGTCTTGCTCAGCTTGAGGCGGATTTGCCGCTTGCTGGCGCGATGGAACTGGTGGATGTTCGGCACGCTGAATGATGGCAGCGGTGAGCGGTTGTCAGCGCTCCCGGTGTTGAATGAGAGAAGTGGTGCAAACCCTCCAATAACAAGGAAGAACCATGAGTGTATGGCGTAGCCCTCCGGATCTTGACGCGCTTAATACGAAGCAGAAGAACACCATCGGTGAGGTGCTGGATATTCGGTTTGAGGCGGTCGACGATCTGTCTCTGACGGCGAGCATGGCGGTGGATGAGCGCACTCATCAGCCTTACGGTTTGTTGCACGGCGGCGCCTCGGTGGTGCTGGCGGAGACGGTGGGTTCTACGGCCAGTTATCTGGTGATTGATACGGATCGGTTTTTTTGTGTAGGGATTGAGGTCAACGCGAACCACTTGCGCGGGGTCCGCAGTGGGCGGGTGACGGCGGTGGCGCACCCGGTGCATATCGGGCGCACGACCCATGTCTGGGATATTCGTTTGACGACGGAGGATGGCAAGGCCTGTTGCATTTCCCGGTTGACCGTGGCGGTAGTGCCCCATGGTGAGCAGCCTCCCGGGCGGTGATGGTTGAGGCGTTTGACGCCAAGATCAAGAGCGTCGGCCTAACGGCCTCGGGTTTCGCCTTCGGCGAGTTACTTGGAAAGGCACCCCAAGTAACCAAGGGTGCTTGCTCCTGGTTTGGCCCCTCCTGCGTCGGGGTTCCTTCACTCCGGTCTCGCTCCGTGGGCCCGCGCCGAACGGACATCCATGTCCGCAACGGCGCTCACGCCGCATCCCTGCGGCTCGGCCCACTGCGCGAGACCTGCGTTCAGCCTGCACCCAAGTCGCGTTTCGTGGTGTCCTGGCTTTTTGCGTATGAAGATCAAAAGCAGATCAAGGGCTTCCCGGCTGAAGCCGGTCCTACAATCGGAGTCGTAGCCACTCCCGCGGGGTGCACGCGCCGCTGTTAGTGGGACCGGCTTTAGCCGGGAAGAGGCCAGTCCAGGCGCCGGTATTTCCTGAGCTCTAACATCTGATCGTTCCAAGCTTCAAGGGGACTGATTTATTTACAGCGCTTCACCGTAAATCAATCTGTCCCCGGTGTACCGAGATTGCAAAACTCGCCGCCGAACTCTCGACACCCGAGAAGACCAAGGCGAGTGCGGGCGAAACTGCACTGAGCCGATGGCTGGCGCGTATCTACGACGACCAGTCGCTCAACAATGTCGAGTTTCAGCAATTGCGTGATGAGGCTGATCGCAGGCTGGACGCGTTGAAGGAGCTGTATCCGGAAAGTGATGGTCTGGGCACTTTTCAGAAAGCCGCAGATGACGCCGTGCAGCAGATGCAGGTGGGGATTTTGAGTTTTAAAAAGAGGCACTTGCCCGAGGAGGCAAAGGCAAACATTCAGGAGGCGTACGCCTTCCAGGTCGCCTATATTCAGGCGTGTCTGGACCGTTTCACACAGATGCTCTGAGCCGGTTGGACCTGCGGCTCGGCGCCACTGCGCGAGACCTCCGTTCAGCGTGCACCCAAGTCGCGATTGGTGGTGTATGGGCGTTTTGCGTAGGAAGATCAAAAGCAGATCAAGGGCTTCCCGGCTGAAGCCGGTCCTACGGTCGGGATGAGTGCTACTCCGGCGTGATGCACGCTCTGCTTTTCGTGGGACCGGCTTTAGCCGGGAAGAAGCCAGTCCAGACGCCGGTATTCCTGAGCTCTGACACCTGATCGTTCCCACGCTCCGCGTGGGAATGCCACGCCTTACGCCTTCCCGGCTAAAGCCGGTCCCACTTTATCGTTCAAACGCACCCTATAAACACGCCCATGACCGGAGTGGCCTCATCGATGGCAGTTCCGGTCATTGCCGCCCCTGTCGGGCGGTGCGCACAATCGCGGCTTGTTCTGGTTGCTCTGGGTGCGTCGGCATGGCTCAACTTCTGTTTTTCGCTCACGCCAATGGCTTCCCGTCGGGCACGTACGGCAAGTTGTTCGCGGCGCTCGGGCCTGAGTTCGAGATTCGGCATCTGGAGCAGCATGCCCACAACCCGCAATTTCCGGTGACGGACAACTGGCCGGAGCTGGTGGATGAGTTGATCCATCATGTGCGCGAGCAGCCTGAACCGGTGTGGGGTGTGGGCCATTCTCTCGGCGGTGTGCTGCATTATCACGCGGCGTTGCGTCATCCTGAGTTGTACCGGGGCGTTGTCATGCTTGATTCGCCAGTGCTGACGCGGTTCGATCAGTGGATGATTCGCGCGGCCAAGCGCTTTGGCTTCATTGATCGCATCACGCCCGCAGGCCGGACCTTGGGGCGCCGGGAGGTGTTCAGCAGCGTTGAGACGGCCCGGGAATACTTTGCCGGCAAGTCGCTGTTCCGGCGTTTCGATCCCGAGTGCTTCGAGGCGTATCTGCGCCACGGGTTGCAGGCCGATGGCGACGGGTTGCGCCTGCGTTTCGATCCCGCCACCGAAATCAGCATCTACCGTAGCGTGCCCCACACCAGCCCCGGCCTTGCCCGTCAGTTGCGGGTGCCGTTGGCGATGGTGCGCGGTGAGAGCAGCGATGTGGTGCGTCGCCACCATGCGCTGTCAGTCAAAAGCATGCGCGAGGGCGTGTATCTTTCCGTGCCCGGCGGGCATATGTTCCCGCTCGAACATCCCGAGGACACCGCCCACATGCTCAAAACGCTGTTTTCCCGCTGGACGGCCGGCGCTGACGGCGCAACTGCAATGCCAGACGCAGACGCCGCGCTTGAACGAGCACGCGCATGACCTGCTCGGTAGAAGAAATCCGCCTGAGCCTGCCCCATATTGAACTGGCGGCTCATCTGTTTGGTCCCCAGGACGGCATTCCGGTAATTGCGTTGCATGGCTGGCTGGACAACGCCAACAGCTTCGCGCGCCTGGCGCCCAGGCTTGAAGGGCTGCGGATTCTGGCGCTGGACATGGCCGGGCATGGTCACTCCGACCACCGTCCGCCAGGTTCGGCCTATGGTTTGCCGGACTATGCCCACGATGTGTTGCAGGTGGCGGGGCAGATGGGCTGGGAGCGGTTTTCCCTGCTGGGTCATTCGTTGGGGGCGATCATTTCGGTGATCGTCGCGGCGGCTGTCCCCGAGCGGGTGAGTCGTCTGGCCTTGATCGACGGCCTGGTGCCGCCAGTGGGCGAGCCGGAGTCTGTCGTCGAACGAATGGGTGCGGCGCTGAAGGCGCAATTGACCCAGCAGAGCAAGCGCAAGCCGGTCTATTCGGACATGGACCGGGCAGTAGAGGCGCGGATGAAAGGCATGGTCGCGGTCAGTCGCGAGGCCGCCGAGCTGTTGGCCCAGCGTGGCTTGATGCCGGTGCCAGGTGGTTACACCTGGCGCAGCGACAGCCGGCTGACATTGCCCTCGGCGATTCGTCTCACGCGAGCGCAGGCGCTGTCTTTCGTCGCGGCGGTGCGCTGCCCGGCGCATTTGATCGTTGCCGAGGAGGGCATGCTGGCGCAGAACCGGGAGCTGCTGGCCAGCGTTCCTTTTACGGTGACGTCCTTACCGGGCGGGCACCATCTGCACCTCAACGATGAGGCGGGTGCGCGCTCTGTTGCAGACTGTTTCAATCGCTTCTTCGCCGTTCCTTGACTTGCGACCTGCAACTGCCGAGGCTGGGGCAGTTGAAACAGGAGACTGCAAGATGGACCACTGCCCACGCCTCACCGTTTTATTTTCATGCTCGCCGCGCGTTGTCGCGGCTTTGTTTTGCCTGCCGATTGCCCTGCCATGAGCGCATCCATCACGTTCACCCATGCGCTGGCTCTGACGTTGCTGCTCACCGGGCTCAGCGCCGTTACCCAGGCGGCTGACGTTCCCGGCAGTCAGGACTTGCCCAATCTGCCGCGACTGGAAGACGCGGAAATCGTCGATTATCGGCCTGCCGTTGAGCTGGAACGCATCTACCCGCTGGGCTCGATCCGCAAGATCAGCGGCCAGCTGCGCTTCGACGGGCAGGTGGCCGGGCGCGGCAACGTTACCGCCATCACCTACCAATTACCGGTCGAGCACAGCGCCGACGAAGCGTTCACCGCCGCCCGTGAAGCGCTGCAGCAGCAGGGCGCGCAGTTGCTGTTCTGGTGCCAGGCGCGGGATTGCGGCGAAAGCAGCCTGTGGGCCAACGAGGTGTTCGGCAACGCCAAGCTGTATGGCGCCGACAACGGCCAGTCCTATTTGCTGCTGCGCCTGGCCGTCCCGGCGGACAACACCCTCGTGGCGTTGTACGGCATCACCCGTGGCAACCGCCGTGCGTTCCTGCACGTCGAGCAATTTCAATCGGGCACGCCGCTGGGGGAGTTGCTGCCGACGTCCGCGACCCTGTTGCGCGAGCTGAAAAGCACCGGCGAGCTGGAGCTGCCGATGCTGACCGCAGAGCCGCAGGAGCCCTGGATCACCTTGCTGTCACGGGGTTTGAATCTGGACAGTACCTTGCGCGTGACGCTGTCCGGAGATCAGCGTGAGGCATGGCGCCAGGCGCTGGTGGGCAAAGGCGTGCGGGCTGCACGGCTGGAAGCGGGCGATCGGAAAGAACCCGGCCTGACCCTCGAACTCATCCGCTGAGGCGGGCTCTATTCCTGTCTTGAAAAACTGACTTGGCTGTCGGCATAGGGCGGGCTGCGTGCCAGGCCACCCTGTTCGCCGGTATGCTCAGCGGATTCGACCCCTCTTTTGCGGAATGACCGATGTTCAATAACGATCGCCTTCTGGTGCAGATTCTCCTGCTCGCGCTGCTGGGCGCCTGCCTGTGGGTAATGGCGCCGTTCTGGTCGGCGCTGTTCTGGGGCGCGGTGCTGGCGTTCGCCAGTTGGCCGCTGATGCGTCTGCTGACCCGTGCGCTCAAGGGGCGGGAATCCCTCGCGGCGGCGATGCTGACCCTGGGCTGGATGGTGCTGGTGCTCGCGCCGCTGGTCTGGCTGGGCTTCAATCTGGCGGATCACGTGCGCGACGCAACGGCGTTCGTCAAGGACGTGCAAGTGGACGGGCTGCCCGATCCACCTACCTGGCTGGCGGGCGTTCCGCTGGTGGGCGAGCGGCTGGTGGGTTACTGGAACACCATCGACCAACAGGGCGCGGCGTTGCTGGTCAGCGTCCGGCCTTATCTGGGTCAGGTCGGCAACTGGCTGCTGGCGCGCAGTGCGCAAATCGGCGGCGGCATTCTTGAGCTGACCCTGAGCATCGTCTTCGTGTTCTTTTTCTACCGCGACGGGCCCCGCGTGGCGGCGTTCGTGCTCAGTCTGCTGGAGCGGCTGATCGGCGATCGGGCGCAGTATTACCTCGATCTGGTGGCTGGCACGGTGCAGCGAGTGGTCAATGGCGTTATTGGCACGGCGGCGGCGCAGGCCGTGCTGGCCTTGATCGGCTTCCTGATTGCCGGCGTGCCGGGTGCGTTGGTGCTGGGCATCGGGACCTTCCTGCTGAGCCTTGTGCCCATGGGCCCTCCGTTGATCTGGATACCGGCCACGGCGTGGCTGGCCTGGAGAGGCGATTACGGCATGGCAATTTTTCTCGGCCTGTGGGGCACGTTCATCGTCAGTGGCGTCGATAACGTGCTCAAGCCGTATCTGATCAGCCGCGGCGGGAATTTGCCGTTGGTGATTGTCTTGCTGGGTGTGTTTGGCGGGCTGCTGGCATTCGGCTTCATCGGTCTGTTCATCGGCCCGACGCTGCTGGCGGTGGCCTACAGCTTGCTGCTGGACTGGGTCGCAGATAATCGCGCGCGGCAGCCGGTCAAGTAAATCGAAGCGCACAAAAAAACCGCCACCGGGCTGAGCTCGGGGGCGGTTTTTTTTCGTCAGGCCGAGGTGCTGACGTATTTGCCGGACGTGGCGCTGCCATTGAGGTTGTAGCGGTCACTGAGGGCCGCAATCATGCGGTTCAGTGCCTCAGTGGGCTGGGTGGTGGTGTGCGAAGTGGATGTTTGCGTCGAGGCGGTCTGGCTGCTGGAGGACGAGGCGCTGGCGGAATTCGTCGTGCCCTGCAAGGCGCTGGTCAGTTCGGCGGCAGTGATGCTGCCGTCACTGTCGCTGTCCAGGCTGCTGAACAGGTCGCTGGTGTCTTGCGCAGACTGCGGAGGTGGCGGTTGTTGGGTCTGCAGGCTGGCGGTCAGTTCGTCGAGGCTGACGGTGCCGTCCTTGTTGGTGTCCAGGGCATCGAACACTTTATTGCTGTCGGCGCTGCTGTCTGAACTGCTCAACGCCGTGGTCAGTTCAGCGCTGCTCACCGTCCCGTCGCCGTCGCTGTCCAGCGCACTCAGCAGGTTCTGCGCGTCGTCCTCCGCGGAGCTGGCGTCCATTTGCATCGGCGGAGGCGGCGGTGGCGTCAGTGCGGCCAGTTCGTCGGCGTCGAGGCTGTCGTCGTCATTGCTGTCGAGATCGCCGAACGCCTTGCTCAGGCTGACGGTGATGCCGTCATTGGAATCCGACGAAAGCGCCGAGCTCAGCTCGTCCTTGTCGACGCTGCCGTCACTGTTGGCGTCGAGTTTCTTCAGTAAATCGTCGGCAAACTTGTTGCTGTTGGCGGTGCTGGCGGTGTTGGTGGTGCTGTTCGTGCTGGCACTGGTGTAACTGGAATAACGGCTGCTGCCGCTGACGCCTGTGATCATCGGACTGACTCCCCATCAGATGGATAATGCCGGGGCGGTGCTCCGGCTTATGCAGCGTCCGGGCAAGGCGTGTCGTGGGTGTGTTGGGTTTGTACCGGCGAGCGTACGTCAGCGGTTGCGCCAGGCTTCGCTCAGTGGGACCTGCTTCAGTCGGGAAGAGGCCAGTCCGAACACCGTCATATTTGCGGTGTGACGCCTGACGAATTCCCGGCTAAAGCCGGTCCTACACTAAGTTCGATCGCCAGCACCACCGAACGCACCCGGTCCCATCGCTTATGGCGAGGTCGGGTCAGGTTCGCGGCAGATCCAGCACGGCGGTCAAACCGCCGCCGCGTGTTTGTTCGAGGCGCAGGTCGCCGCCCATTCGGCGTGCGGCTTCCCGGGCGATGGTCATGCCGATGCCGACACCACCCGAGTTGCGATTGCGCGAACTCTCGACGCGATAGAAGGGCTCGAACACCACTTCACGCAGGTCTTCGGGAATACCGGGGCCGTGATCAATGACGCTGACCCGCAGGCGATCGCTGGCGTCTTCGATCTCCACCCGCGCATGCCCGGCGTAACGCAGGGCGTTGTCGATGAGGTTGTTCAGGCACGAACGCAGGGCCATGGGCTGGGATCTCAGCGGCCGGCAGGTGCCGCTCGCCTGGATGTCGTCGCCGTTGTCCTGGGCGTTTTCCGCCAGGGATTCGATGAGCGCCTGCACGTCGAAATACTGCAGCGCTTCGCTGGTGCGCTGTTCGTTGAGGTAGGTCAGGGTCGCGTCGAGCATGCCGATCATGTCGTTGAGGTCCTGGCTCATCTGCCCGTGCAGCCGCGGTTCGTCGATCTGCTCGACCCGCAGTTTCAGGCGCGCGAGGGGCGTGCGCAGGTCATGGGAGACGGCGGCGAGCATGCGCCCGCGCTGTCGCACCTGTTCGCGAATGCGTTCCTGCATCAGGTTGAACGCCTGCGCCGCCTGACGTGCCTCGCGCGGGCCATTGGCGGCCAGCGGCGGGCTGTCGAGGTTTTCGCTGAGGCGCTCGGCGGCTTCGCTCAATCGGCGGATCGGCCGGCTCAGGGCCTTGGCGCCGAACCAGGCGGCGAGCACCAGGCTGATCAGCTGGAACAACAAGGGCACCAGCGGGATGCCGAGCAGTGGCGGGCGACAACGCGGAGGATAAGGGCGCCGGTCATCCTCGTCGGTTGCAGCGTTGCGTTCGGGTGGCGGCTGCATCTGGCTGGCCATGGGCCGGTCGCAGTTGGGCGGAGGCGGCATGCGCGGCCCGTAGTAGTGAAACCAGACGAACGCCAGCAGGTGGGCGAGGACGATCGCCAGCAGCGCCCCGCCAAACAGCCGGGCAAACAGGGTGTCGGCCGAGCGGATCAACCAATCTCCCGGGCGTCGAACATGTAGCCTTCGCCGCGCACGGTTTTGATCAGTTGCGGCGATTTCGGGTCATCGCCGAGCTTCTGGCGCAGGCGCGAGACGAGCAGGTCGATGCTGCGATCAAACGCTTCGATGGAGCGGCCGCGGGCTGCATCGAGCAGTTGTTCGCGGTTGAGCACGCGGCGCGGCCGTTCGAGGAAGACTCTCAGCAGGCGGAATTCGGCGTTGGACAAGGGCACGACGAGGCCGTCCGGCGCGGTCAGTTGGCGCAGGACGCTGTTCAGGCGCCAGTTGTCGAAGCGCAGGGTGGTGCGTTCTTCGGTGCGGTCGTCGCGCACGCGGCGCAGGATGGTCTGGATGCGGGCGACGAGTTCGCGTGGCTCGAAGGGTTTGGCCATGTAGTCGTCGGCGCCCAGTTCCAGGCCGATGATGCGGTCGGTGGGTTCGCAGCGGGCGGTGAGCATGAGGATGGGGATGTCGGAGGTGCTGCGCAGCCAGCGGCAGAGGGAGAGGCCGTCTTCGCCGGGGAGCATGAGGTCGAGGACGACGACGTCGTAGGTGTCTTCGGTGAGGGCCAGGCGCATGGCGTTGCCGTCGGTGACGCCGGTGCTGTGGATGTTGAAGCGGGCGAGGTAGTCGCAGAGCAGTTCGCGGATGGGGATGTCGTCGTCGACGATGAGGGCGCGGGTGTTCCAGCGGCGCTCTTCGCTCGGCGCGGTGGCGGTGGGGCTGTCGGGTGTTGTCTGCATGGTGCTGCCGCCGTGTGGTGCCGCCGATTGGGCCGCGGGTAGGAGTCGACGCTGCCATGCTACTTCGCTGGCGAGCGGGGCGGAAGGGTGAGGGGGGCAGGTGTCGGTGGATTGTCTTGAATGTATCAAGACCGGTACATCGGCGGTGTGGCTCAGAACGATCAGAAGCGTCGGCCTAACGGCCTCGGGTTTCGCCTTCGGCGAGTTACTTGGAAAAGCACCCCAAGTAACCAAGGGTGCTTGCTCCTGGTTGGGCCCCTCGTTCCTCGGGGTTCCTTCACTCCGGTCTTGCTCCGTGGGCCCGCGCCGAACGGGCATCCATGCCCTGACG
>NZ_JAUERW010000038.1:0-17350 GCF_041060465.1 Pseudomonas sp. W2Oct36 | reverse complement strand
TTCTTCTCTGTATAAATGGAAAATGCCCCGAGTTGATCGGGGCATTTTTTTTGGTTAGCTGCTGAGTAGCTGGTTTTCACACGGTCTGTACGAGTCAGCGTCAACGCCAATCCCGCTGACTGCATGCGATGCACAGTAGGACCGGCTTCAGCCGGGAACAGGCCAGTGTAAGCAACCTGAATTTTGCGGCGTGCCCACCGGCGCCTTCCCGGCTAAAGCCGGTCCTACGAGTCAGCGTCAACGCCAATCCCGCTGACTGCATGCGATGCACAGTAGGACCGGCTTCAGCCGGGAAGAGGCCGGGTCAATCACCCGCGAAAGTCGATCACGATCCTGGATTTCACTTCGCCGTCTTCAAGCTCCCTGAACACCTGATTGATCTCGGCCAACGGCCGCAGGTCGATGTCGGCCTTGACCTTGCCTTCGGCGGCGAACGCCAGTGCTTCAGCCATGTCCTGCCGAGTGCCGACGAACGAGCCGCGCACGGTGATGCAGTTGGCGACCACCTCAAACAGCGACAGTGGAAACTCGCCCGGTGGCAGTCCTACCAGCACACACGTGCCACATTTGCGCGTCATGCCCACCCCTTGCTTGAAGGCCGCTAGCGAAGGCGCGGTGATCAGCACGCCATGGGCCCCGCCATCGGTGACGTCCCTGACGGCTTGCACCGGATCGCCGTGGCGGACATTCACCGCCGCGTCCGCGCCCAACTGAGTGGCATGAGCCAGTTTGCCGTCGTCGACGTCCACCGCACACACGCGCAGGCCCATGGCTTTGGCGTACTGCACGGCCAAGTGCCCTAGACCGCCAATCCCTGAAATCACGATCCACTGACCCGGCCTCACATCGGCCTCTTTGATGCCCTTGTAAGTCGTCACCCCGGCGCAGATGATCGGCGCGGCTTCGTGGGGCGCAAGCCCGGCGGGAATGCGTGCGACGTATTCAGGGTCAGCGAGGATGTATTCGGCGAACCCGCCATTGCGGGTGTAACCACCGAACACGGCGCTGGCGCACACGGTTTCCCATGCGCTCAGGCAATACTCGCAGTGGCCGCAGGCTGAATACAGCCACGGCACACCCACGCGATCCCCCTCGCCCACGCGCGTCACGCCCGCACCCAGGGCGACGACGATGCCGATGCCTTCATGGCCGGGAATGAATGGCAACCACGGCTTGACCGGCCAGTCGCCCCTTGCCGCGTGCAAGTCGGTGTGACAGACCCCGCACGCTTCGGTCTTGATCAGAATCTGCCCGGGGCCTGGCGTGGGGATGTCCCACTCGCGGAGTACCAGCGGGCTGCCGAATGCTTCGACCACTGCCGCTTTCATTTTGCCTTTCATGGCGTCTTCCTCTGGTTGGGAGCGGTTGAGTTCGGGGGACGGGAATCGCGGCGCTCACTGCTGGAGCACATGCCCGTAGGCACGGATGCGGCCGTCGTCTTCGGTGCGCAGGTACACACCCTGAAGCTCTGGATTGAAGCCCGGGAACTGGTTGATCGCGTCTTGCAGGGCGAGAAAATACGCCAGCACCGCGCCGTCCCAGACCTCGCCGGGCACCACGCACAAGACCCCCGGTGGATACGGCAATGCGCCTTCCGCTGCCACCCGGCCGCGGGCATCCTCCAGCGCAATCAGCTCGACCTTGCCGCGCACAAATTCCAGATTGGCTTCACGGGGATCCATCGCCACCACGGGCATGCTCGCTTTGCGGAACATGGCCTTCTGCAGCTGCTTTACGTCGTGCCGGGCGTAAAGGGAATGCATTTCCTGACACAGCTGGCGGATGCTGTAGTCGCGGTAGCGGACCTGATGGGCGTGGTAGAGCGCCGGCAGCACGTCGACCAGGGGCGAGTCGTCTTTGATGAACCGCTCGAAGCGGCCGATTTGCGCCACCAGATGCTCCATCTTTGCCTTGCCTTCGGCCGGGGTCAGCAGAAACAGAATGGTGTTGAGGTCGTTCTTTTCAGGGACGATCTCGAACTGGCGCAGGAACGTCGCCAGCACGCCGGCATGGATGCCGAAGTCAGTGTATTGCCCGCTCACGGCATCAATCCCGGGGGTGGTGAACAACAGTTTGCACGGGTCGATGAAGTACTGGTTTTCCGTATATCCCTCGAACGCGTGCCAGCGTTCGTCCGGGTGAAAACGGAAAAACCGCAGGTCACGGGCAATTTCGTCCGTCGGATAGTCCTGCCAATAGCGACCGTCGATGGTCGGCGGCACAAAGGGTTTGATCAGCGTGCAATTGTCCATCATCAGCTTGCGCGCCTCGATGCCGGCCCGCACGCACTCGTCCCACAACCGATGGCCGCTGCGTCCGCTGTGCATGCGCGCGTTGACATCCAGACAGGCAAACAGCGGGTAGAAAGGGCTGGTCGAGGCCTGGGACATAAACGAATTGTTCAGGCGCAGGTGATTGCAGTAGCGCGCCTGCCCTTTGATGTGACGGTCCTTCTTGTGGATCTGCGAGGCCTGGGAAAACCCGGCCTGCTGCTTGTGGATGGACTGCGTGACGAAGATCCCCGGATCGTCAGGGCCCAGCTCCAGCAACAAGGGCGAGCAGTCCTTCATCATCGGGATGAATTGCTCGTACCCCAGCCACGCCGAATCGAACAGGATGTAATCGCACAAGTGGCCGATGCGATCGACGATCTGCCGCGCATTGCACACCGTGCCGTCGTAGGTGCCCAGCTGAATGATTGCGAGGCGGAACGGCCTCGCCTCATCGGCCTTGGCAGGTGCGACGAGGCTCAGTTGCTCACGCAAATAGCCTTCTTCAAAACAGTGCGAATCAATGCCGCCGATCAAGCCATAGGGGTTTCGTGCCGTTTCAAGGTACAGCGGCGTCGCACCGGCCTGAAACAGCGCGCTCTGATGAATGGATTTGTGGTTATTGCGGTCGAACAGCACCACATCGCCAGGGGTCAGCAACGCCTGGGTCACCACCTTGTTGGACGTCGAGGTGCCATTGAGAACGAAGTAGGTTTTGTCGGCGTTGTAGACCTTCGCCGCGCGTTTCTGCGCTTCAAGGGGCGCGCCCTCGTGAATCAGCAGGTCGCCCATTTCGATGTCGGCGTTGCAGCGATCCGCGCGAAACAACGTCTCCCCGAAGAAATCGAAGAACTGCCGGCCCGACGGATGTTTGCGAAAGAACTGCCCGCCCTGATGCCCCGGACAGGCGAAGGTGGTGTTGCCCCGCTCGACATAGTGTTTGAGCGCACCGAAGAACGGCGGCAGCAAGGCCTCCTCGTACTGCGTGGCCGCCCGCTCGAGCTTGTGGCCGTAGAACTCGGCGTTGTCGACGCCGAGGTCGAACACGCCGCTGATTTGCAGCAGCACCTTTTCTACGTCGAGAATGGCTTCCCGGGTCAGCTCGTCGTCTTTGGCCACGGCAAAAAACACCGGTATGTCGAACCCGGACCGGCAGACATCGTCGACCCGACCCTCGCGCCAGTCCTGGGCGGTGAGAACGACCGCCGCGACATCGGTCAGGTCGGTCGCGCCAAACTCCACCACCTCGCGGGAGGTGTTGAAGCAACGGCGTGCCTCGGGGCTGGCGACGATTTTGAGTCTGTTCATGTGCTCGGCCTTCCGTTGCAGTTAAAAGGTTGATGGATCACGCGTCCGTGAAGGTCTGCCCGCGGACATGCCCCTTGGCCAGTGGCGGCGGTGCATCGGAGTCACTGAAATCATCCGTCCAGCGCCAGTTCCTGATCTCCGGCATGTCCTCGAAGTGCTCCCGAATCCAGGCATCGTGTTTGCGCAACTGGCTCTCGAAGAAGTGCACGGCGTCAAGGCTGTGGGCGCGCAGATGCGGGACGTGGCTCAAGGCGTCGATCGCCAGGTGATAACGGCTCATGCGGTTGAGCACCACCATGTCAAAAGGCGTGGTGGTGGTGCCTCGGTCGCTGAAGCCGCGCACATGAAAACGGGCTTCGTTGGCGCGGCCGTGGACCATCGAGTGAATGACCCAGGTCGAGCCATGAAAGGCGAACATCACCGGTGCGTCCCGGGTGAACAGCGCTTCGAACGAGGCGTGATCCATGCCATGGGGCCGATCCTCGGGGGCGCTCAAAATCCCGAGGTCGACCACGTTCACCAGCCTCACCCGGATGCCGGGCACATGCTTTTGCAGCAACCAGGCGGCCGCCACTGCCTCGGTGGTAGGCACATCCCCCGCACAACCGAGCACCACGTCCGGCGCCCCGTCATCGCTGCTGGCAAAGGACCAGATCGACGCGCCTTGGGAGCAGTGCCTGAGCGCCGCATCGAAGTCCAGCCACTGGAAATCCGGCTGCTTGCCACAGGTCACGACGTTCACGTAGTTGCGACTGCGCAGGCAGTGGTCGAAGACATTGACCAGGCAGTTGGAGTCCGGCGGGTAGTACACGCGAACCACATCCGAACGACGCTGCAGCATGTTGTCGACGAACCCCGTGGACTGATGGCTGAAGCCATTGTGGTCGTTGCGCCAGGCGTGACTGCTGATCAGGATGTTGAGCGAGGCCAGCGGCCGGCGCCAGGCAAACTCACGGCTCTGCTGCAACCACTTGGCGTGTTGCGTGACCATGGAATCGACCACTTGCGCGAACGCTTCGTAGGTTGACCACATGCCGTGGCGTCCGGTGAGCAGGTACCCTTCGAGCCAGCCCTCGCACAGGTGCTCGCTCAGCACTTCCATCACACGCCCGTCGGAGGCCAGATGGTCGTCAATGTCCAGACACGGCCCGGCGGCCGTCCGGTTGCTCGCTTCGAACACCGCATTGAGCCGGTTGGAGCTGGTCTCGTCCGGCCCGAATACGCGGAAGTTGCGCGGGTTGTTGCGCATCACGTCGCGCAGGTACTCGCCCAGCTTGCGCGGCGCTTCGGCGATGACCTGCCCCGGGCCAGGCACCTCAAGCCCGTACTCGGCAAAGTTCGGCAGGTCCAGCGCCACCAGCATGCGGCCACCGTTCACGTAAGGGATCGCACCCATGCGCAGCGCCGGTGGCGGTGTCAGGGCTTGAAGTCCTGGCGCCAGGCGCCCCTGTTCATCGAACAGCGTCTGGGGTTCGTAGCTGCGCATCCAGTCTTCCAGTTGCTGGAGGTGCTCGGGGTTGCCGATGACGTTGGCGAGGGGAACCTGATGGGCGCGGAACGTGCCCTCGACCGGCAGCCCGTCGACGACCTTGGGGCCGGTCCAGCCTTTGGGGCTGCGCAGAATAATCATGGGCCATCGCGCGCGTACGGTTCCGCCGCCCTCTCTGGCCGCGGCCTGGATCTCACAGATGATGTCGTCACAGCGATTGAGCGCGGCGGCGAAGCGCTGGTGCATGCCCGGCAGGTCATTGCCCGCGACGATAATCGGCTGATACCCCCGGCCTCGGTAAAGCTCGAGCAGATCGTCATCGGCAAGCCGTGCCTCGACCGTCGGCCCGGAAATCTTGTAGCCGTTGAGATGCAGAATCGGCAGCACCGCACCATCACGGCGGGGGTCGAGGAAGTGCACGCTTTTCCAGCTGCCTTCCAGCGGACAGGTTTCAGCCTCACCGTCGCCAATCACACAGGCCACCAGCAATGAAGGGTTGTCGAACACCGCGCCAAAGGCATGCATCAGCGAATAGCCCAGCTCGCCACCCTCGTGGAGGGAGTTAGGCGTATGCGGGCCGCAGTGGCTGGGAATGCCGCCGGGAGTGGAGAAACTGCGAAAGAAACGCAACATGCCGGCTTCATCTGCGGTGATGTCGGGGTGCACTTCGCTGTAGGTGCCTTCGAGCCAGGCGCAGGCGTTCATGGTCGGACCGCCATGGCCGGGACCGGAAATAAAGAGGGTTTCAGTGCGTCGCTCACTGATCAGCCGGTTCAGGTGCACGTAGATAAAGTTTTGCCCGACCGAGGTCCCCCAGTGCCCCAGCAGCCTGGGCTTGATGTGCTCGGCCAGCAGCGGTTCACGCAGCAGCGGGTTGGCCTTGAGATAGATCTGGCCGACGCACAGGTAATTCGCGGCGTTCCAGTAGTGGTGCAGGCGCGTGAGCAACTCGGGGGCCAGGGGGCCTGACGAGGTGTCGGGCTCCATCCAGGACCCGCGGCTGACGTGGGTTTCATCGACGCTGGAGAGTGACGGGTTGAAGCTGTACATGGCGACTCCACTGGGGGCGATACGCAAAAGGTGTGGCGCGCAAATGCGCACTGGTCGATTCAGGCGCCGCTGTGCAACAGCTTGAGGGCGTGGCGGGCGATAACAGCGTTTTCGTCGGTCGGGAGGGTCCAGGCGCAAACCTTGCTGTCGGGCAGCGACAGGCAGGCGCCTTGTGGCGTGTTGGGTGAGGACGAGTGCTGCAGGCCAAGCCATGCGCAGCCGTCAAGAATCGCGTTGCGAACCGGCGCCGAGTTTTCGCCGATGCCGCCGGTCAGGATCAGCGCATCGAGGCCGCCAAGGACCGCCGTCATGGCGCCGATCTCTCGCACGACGCTGCGCACGAATAACGCGATTGCTTGTGCTGCCGCTGGTGCGGTGCTGTCAGCCAGTTCGCGTATGTCACTGGCGATACCACCGGAAACGCCCAATAAACCGCACTGGTGATAGAGCAGGTCTTCGAGGGCTTCGGCGTCCATGCCGCGCTCGCGCATCAGGTACAGCAACACGCCGGGGTCGAGCCGACCGGGACGCGTGCCCATCAACAAACCGTCCAGCGTGCTGAAGCCCATCGTCGTGGCCCGACTGACCCGGTTATGCAGGGCGCACAGGCTGGCCCCGTTGCCCAGGTGCGCCACAATCGTGCGGCCCTTCGCTGCGCGCTCATCGTATTCGGGAAGGACACCGGCAATGTATTCGTAGGACAGCCCGTGAAAACCGTAGCGACGCAGGCCCTGTTCGGTCATGGCGCGGGGCAGCCCGAATGAGGTCTCCAGCGGATCGAGGGTGTGGTGGAAGGCCGTGTCGAAGCAGGCATATTGCGCCAGGCCGCCGTGCTCGCGCGCCAGATAGTGAATCGGCGCCAGGCACCGCGGCTGATGCAGGGGCGCCATGGGAATGAGCGCCTGCAGCTCGCCCAAGAGGGCCGGATCCACCCGGGCGCCCGTGAGCGTGCGATCGCCGCCGTGAACCACCCGATGGGCCGCCGCACAGAGGTGCCCTTCGGTGTGTTGCTCTATCCAGCCCATCATGTTCCGCAACGTGCCGCTATCCGCCGGGCCGTCGGTGCGTGGCCATTGCGCGTTTTGCCGGGTTCCGTCGGCGTGGCGGAAGATCAGGCGCTCGGTGTCCCGGTGTACCTCGAAACTGCCGTGACCCAGGCAGGGGTCTTGCGCAGGGGCATCGGTGGCGTCGTAAAGGGAAAACTTGACGCTGGAAGAACCTACGTTCAGCACCAGCAGTGACGGGCGCGAATGATCAGTCATGGGGCAGCCTCATGAGCCTCCCATGATCGCGATGGGTTGGGCGGTGGCTGAAGTGAATCAACCGACGACCAGTGTGCGCGCCTGAAGTGGCCCGGTATTGATCTGGATCAAGAAGGTCGCAGTCAGCCCTCCCCGCTCAGCCCCCTCCACAATGGCCGCTGTCACTGTGCAGCGCAGGGGCCTATGCTGGGTCACTCAAGGAGATGCACATGACCGCCCATCTGGCTGCCGTTCCCGGCTCGTTCCTCAACGCAGAGTGCGCGTTCTTCAACGTCGGCGAGCTCTGCCTGTCCCTTGGGATGAGCGTGCATGACACCGATCGCTTGTCCACCATCATCCCGCAACGGCTGAAGATCAAAAAAGGCGCGGTGCTGTACCGCGCCGGCGATCCCCTGCGCTCACTCTATGCGGTGCGCTCGGGCTATTTCAAAACGACCATTACGTCCCGGGATGGGCGTGAGCGGCTGATCGGGTTCCCCATGTGCGGAGAGCTGCTGGGCTGCGATGCGATCAGCAATGATCGTCATGAATGCGACGCCATGGCACTGGAGGACAGCGAAGTCTGTCCCATCCACTTCAGTCAGCTGGAGCGGCTGGCGCGCGAGTTGCCTTCGCTGCAGCGCAACCTCAACCGGGCGCTCAGCCTGGAGATCGTGCGGGACCACGAGATGCTGCTGATACTGGGTCAGCTCAATGCCGAGGAACGCATGGCCGCCTTTTTGCTCGATGTTTCCTGCCGCATGGCGAACCGGGGCTACTCCGGCACTGCCTTTGTGTTGCGCATGAGCCGGGAGGACATCGGCGGTTATCTGGGCATGCGCCTGGAGACGATCTGCCGCGCCATCGGCTCGCTGCGCAGTCAGGGAATCGTCAGTGTCTCGGGGCGCGCGGTGGAAATCCTCGACCTCGAACGGCTGCGCACCCTCATCACCGGCGGCGAAGGCCCCATGACGCTTTGATTGGGGAGAGCGCCATGTTTGCGGTCACGCTCATCAACATCGTGATCATCACCACAGCGGTGATGGTGCATTACGAATGCCTGATTCGCCTCAACCAGCTCATGCCGAGGCTAGGACTGCAGCACCGTTTCCGGGTGGTCATCGGCGTGCTGGGCGCGCTGATCGCTCACGCGGTGGAGGTGTGGATCTTTGCCTTGGGCTACTACCTGATGAACCGGTCTGATTCATTGGGAAGTCTGACCGGAAACTTCGACGGCAGCTTCATGGACTCGGTCTACTTCTCGTTCACCACCTACACCACCATCGGCTTTGGCGACATCACGCCCAACGGACACCTGAAATACCTGACGGGGCTGGAGGCGTTGACGGGGCTGGTGCTGATTACATGGACCGCGTCGTTTCTGTTCATCGAGATGCAGCGTTATTGGGGGGCGGAGAAGGAGTGAGCTCAGGCGTGGGGGCGCCGGCCTGGCGTGCAGCGAACACATACCCTGCGGCAGTGAGCGTGCTCACGAGGACGGCATCCCGGCCGTTGAAGAGCTGGCGGATGTTCCCAATCCTTCGCGAGCAAGGTCGAGCGCCAACCCGGTCGCGTCCACACGTGGCAGCGCAGCAGGTCCATCTACCCAGCGTTCAGAACGCCAACTTGTAGCCGATCGCCAACAGCATCAGCGCCAGACACGGACGCAGGACGGCGTCGGGGATGCGACCGGTCAGGTGGCTGCCGATGTAGATGCCCGGCAGCGAGCCCATCAGTAGGTAACCCAGCATTGACCAGTTCATGTTGCCCATGCTGGCGTGACCGATGCCGGCGATGAGGGTCAGGGGGACGGCGTGGGCGATTTCGGTGCCGACCAGGCGACGGGTCTCGAGGAAGGGATAAAGCAGAAACAGCGCCACCGTGCCGAGCGCGCCAGCGCCAATGGACGTGAGCGCGACCATGGTGCCAAGGATGACGCCGGTCAGCACCGTCAGCCCGTTCAGGTTTCGGGTGCTGAGGCGGTAGCGATCACCCGCGTGGCGTTGGGCGAATGCCAGCAGACGCTTCTTGAAAAAGATCGCCAGGGCGGTCAATAGCAGCACCACGCCCAGCGCCTGTTTGATCACCGAATTCATCGCGTCCGGCGCCGTGTGCAGGCTGCTCAAAAACCACAGCGTCAGCCCGGCGGCCGGCACGCTGCCCAGGGTCAGCCAGCCGGTAATGCCCCAGTCGATGTTGTCGTTCTTTTTGTGAACCAGCACGCCACCGCTTTTGGTGATGGCGGCGTACAGCAGGTCGGTGCCCACCGCCGTGGCGGGGTTGATGCCGAACCACAGCAGGATCGGGGTCATCAGCGATCCACCGCCAACCCCCGTCATGCCGACGATAAAACCGACCACCAGCCCTGCGACGACGAAACCTGCGTTGCCAAAATCCATTGCTCTGCCTGACTGCACATTTGAAAGCCGGCGGGCAGAATAGCGATTTTTGCTCTAAGCACCGCTGCTTTTCTTATATCGAGCCTAGATCGAGACGTTCTATGGTTATAACCGAATGAATCATGGGCGAATTTCCGAGCCGTGAGTCAAGGCTCGCCTTCCCAGTAATCCAGCGTCGCATCGGGGCGCTGCACGGCCGCAAACGCGCGTGCCCCATTGAGGGTGACCATCGCCTGATACTTGCCGGAGTCCGGGTATTCGCACACTTCGGGCGTCTCCCGGGTGCTGATGGACAAATACTTCAGCGGCGCATCAGAGGTGTTGATGATCTGATGGGGGTACTCCGGACCGGGCGGGATGAAGATCACATCGCCGCTGCGGATCGGCAGCATTTCACCCGCAACGCGCAAGGTGCCCTGCCCGTCCAGAATGACGAACATCTCTTCCTGAGCGTAGTGAAAGTGATAAGGGCACGAGCGCTTGCCCGGCGCGACAATGTCCACCGACGCACCCAGCTTTTGCGCGGCGGTGTCGGTGCCCAGGCGGGCGGCGTGGCTTTCGTACAGCGGGTCGCGGCGCTCGTGCTGCAGCGGCACGTCGTTGAAATTGCGAATCAGGCGCGCGGCCAGTTCGGCGGGGTCGTTGCTCATGCTCACTCCATCAGTAAACGGGGGGTATCTATCACGGCTTGCAACACAGGGGCTTAACGCGAGCCGCACGCTTTAACGTGTCGCCACGATGAACAGGCGCGGGAACGGCAACAGCACCGTGCCGTCGTCCTGCGCCGGGTAGGCCTGACTGATCGCCTGCAGGTACGCATCGAGAAACGCCTGCTGACCCGCTTCGTCCAGCTTTTGCAGATAGGGCCGCAGCGCCGAGCCTTTGAACCACTCGACCACCGCCCCATGCCCACCGGCAAGGGGGTGGTGATACGTAGTGCGCCAGACATCGACCTCGGCGCAATGCGCCCTCAGCAGCTCGAAGTAATAGGCGGCGGGGTGTCGATCGGGGTGCTTGACGTCACCGATCCTGTCGGCCCACTGCGCACTCGCGGCGATCTCCCGGGCCAGACGATGGGCCGGCTCCTCAAGGTTGTCCGGCGTCTGCACCGCCAGCAAACCGCCTGGATTGAGCAGGCTGACCAGCCGTGGATACAGCGACGCGTGGTCAGGCACCCATTGCAGCGAGGCGTTGGCGAGGATTACGTCGTAGGTGTGCGCCGGATTCCAGTTGCCGATGTCCGCCCGCTCGAATGCGATGTCCGGCAGCCGCTGACGGGCGTCGCGGAGCATGTCCTCGGAACTGTCGAGCCCGGTCACCGTGGCCTCCGGAAAGCGCTCGGCCAGCACTTCGGTTGAGTTGCCGGGACCGCAGCCGAGGTCGACGGCGGTGCGCGCCGAGGTCAGGGGAATGGCGGCGACGAGGTCGCGTACCGGTCGGGTGCGTTGCTGCTCGAACAGGGAGTACTGCGTGGCGGACCAGCTCATCGGGCTTTCCTTCTGAGTGTACGGAGTGGCCGAGAGTAGAACGCCCGGGCCGGGAGCACAAACGGGGTGAGGGACAAGCGATAAGCTGCAAGTGGTTGGCAGCGAGCAGCGGCTGTTCAGATCATGACGCGGCGGGTGAGATGACCGCCTGAGACCGGGTAGGAGACGTACAGGCCTGAATCCACCTGGGCTCGGGAGGCGTGGGCTTGGGCCCGAACTGTGTGCGCGGCGGCAAGCAGGGTTTGCGCATCCAAGCCCCCGTTGATTACTGCATCGACGATGGCGCGCGCGATGTCGTCAAGCCCCGCTTCCGCCGAGACGAGCAACAGGTGCGCGCCGGCGTTCAGCGCCGCTACGGCGGTGTCGGCGATGCTGTTGCCGCGCAGGATAGAAACGGCGTCGAGATCGTCGGACACGATCAGTCCTTCGAACCGCAGTGCATCGCGCAGCAGGCCGATCACCGCCGCCGAGGTGCTGGCCGACCGGTGCGGGTCCAGCGCCGGGAACACGGCCGGCCCGGGCATGATCGCGCCGACGCGTGCCGCAATCACCTGCCGGAACACGTCCAGCCCGTCGCTGAGGGCAGCGGCGTCATCAGGGACGAAAGCCCGCTCCACCGCCGGGTCCTGCTCGACCTGGTAGTGACCGGGAAAATGCTTGGCCGTGGCAATCACGCCCGCGCGTTGCACACCGCGGATGAAGGCGCAGGCAATGCGCGCCACTTCAGCAGGGTCGGCGCCGAGGTGGCGCTGGTGCAGCCAGGGATTCGCCCCGGTGACCACGTCAACAATCGGCGCCAGGAACAGATTGACGCCCATGACCCGGGCCGAGCTGGCCATTTCATAGCAGCGCGACTCGATGTCTCTTGTACTCATGTGGGTCAGTTCGGCGGAAGCCGGCATACCGGGCACCAGACCGTGCAGGCGCTGGATGCCGCCCAGTTCCTGATCGACGGCGATCAGCACCGGCGCCGCCGCACACACCGCCGCCTCCCTGGCGATCGCGGAAAATTGCCCGTCGGTTTCTTCCCGGCGACGCTCGAAGCTCATGCTGCGCGCCAGGTATTCGTCGCGGGTCTCCCCCAGCAGCACCGACACGCCGCCGGCGTGCAGATGCCGGCGCACGGGTTCATCCAGCGCGAGTCCGGCGATCGCCGGCATCAAGACTGACCGTGCAGCCCGTTGCAGTTCATCGTGTGACATGTGCTCTCCGTCGATCAGCCAGTAACGAACGAGCTCACGTTTTCTTAATGCTCGTTTCCGCTCACTCTATTCATAGAACGAGCAACATGCAAACGCAACGAGCACAAAGCAGCGCACGGTTGAGTAAAGCCACTCATCAGAATGAATGACCCGCAGGCTCGACGGCGTCTGGGCAACGGAGGCTTGAGCAGGGGGTAAAAAATTTCAGGGCGTGCGCTTTTCATTTGCACGGTTGCTGGTCAACATAGGCGCCCATCGACCCTGCCGAATGGGTTCCGTTTTCTTATTCAGGATGAATTGATGCGCCGTTTATTTCCGTACTCGTTACTGGTTTGCACCCTGGCCGCGGTGCTGGCGGGTTGCAGTTCAACGCCGAACAACCCGTCGTTCAATTTCGACACCGCCAAGACGCCGTCTGACTACGCCAAGTGCATCTACCCCAAGTGGCAGCAGATCAAGCCCGGCACGACCATGACCGAGAGCAAGGGTCACTACAAACTGCTGATCTCCGGCAAGATCGCCTCCGATGAAATCCTCGAGGTCTACAAAGGCAATCCCAACACCCGGGTCTTCCTGTATCAGCGCGCGCCGTTGTCGTCGGCTTTCGGCCGCAATGCCCTGGAAACCGCAGTCCGCGATTGCCTGTGATGATGGAGGGGATCGTGGTGCGCCGTTTCGTCGCACGGCACTGCTCGCCGCACCCGAGATCCGGGTGCGCGGCCTGAAACACTGATAACCGCCCCGGTACCCTTCAGTGCAATCGGGCTGAACTTTTGCTTTTGCGCCTTCCTCTGAACGTGACACCGCTTGCCAATGGCAAGCGCCGTTTTCAACTTCAGCACTTATATTTCAGAGGAAAGCGAAAGCATGAGCAATCAACTGAACGGCAAGAAGGTTTTGATCATCACGTCCAACACCGGCATCGAGCGCGACGAGCTGCTAAAGCCGCTGGAAGCGTTGAAGGGTCAAGGTGCTGCGGTCACCCACGCCTCGATTGAAGGCGGCACTGCGCAACTGTTCCTGAACGACACCGACAAAGACGCCGTCGTCACCTCCGACGCCAAGCTGGCCGGCTTGTCTGCTGCTGACTTCGATGCGCTGGTCATTCCTGGCGGCACGGTCAACGCCGACACCCTGCGCCAGGACAGCGATGCCCAGAAGCTGGTCAAAGCGTTCGCCGACGCCGGCAAGACCGTCGCGTCGATCTGCCACGGCCCTTGGCTGCTGATCGATGCAGGCGTGATCGAAGGCAAAACCCTGACCTCCTACCCAAGCGTGCGCACTGACCTGGTCAATGCTGGCGCGGCCAACTGGGTCGATGCCGAGGTCAAGGAATGCCCGGCCAATGGCTGGACCCTGATCACTTCCCGCACACCTGACGATCTGCCGGCGTTCAACGAGGCCATCGCCAAGGCGCTGCTGGCGGGCTGAAGCCAGATGGGCAGGCTGTAAAGTCTCGCCGCACGTAGAGCCATCGACGCCGCTGATCAGCGGCGTCGCTGCGTCTGGGACATGCCCTAACCCGTGATAAGCGAGGCGATGGTCCTGCTAGACGAAAATACTTGAAACCAAATTTCCATCACTTCGGTCGACATCGAAGGACGCCGCGATCAGCGCAGGTGCCGCGACGAGACACTTCGATGATTGGAATCATTGTCCCCGCACACAACGAAGAAGACTTCTTGGACGACTGCATCAAGTCCCTGATCGCCGCTTCTGTCCACCAAGACCTCCACGGCGAGCCCGTCGAAATCCTCATCATGCTGGATGACTGCTCCGACGCCTCGGCCCGCGTCTCGGCCGCCCACGGCATCACCACCCACGTGTGCACCTACCGCAATGTCGGCATGACCCGCGCAGAAGGCGCGCGGCTGATGCTCGAACGCGGCGCCCGCTGGCTGGCGTTCACCGATGCCGACAGCGTCGTGCCCTACGCCTGGCTGGCGCATCAGGTCAGCCTGGAGGTGGACGCGGTGTGCGGCATCGTCGAGGTCGACGACTGGTCCGGGCATCCCGAGCATGTGCGCCAGCGCTATGATTCGCTGTACCGGCCAGTAGATGATCATCGGCACATCCACGGCGCGAACCTGGGCGTCAGCGCGAGTGCCTATCAGCGGGCCGGCGGCTTCAAGGCGCTGGCTGCCCACGAA
Source organism: Pseudomonas sp. W2Oct36 (assembly GCF_041060465.1). Lineage (NCBI taxonomy): Bacteria > Pseudomonadati > Pseudomonadota > Gammaproteobacteria > Pseudomonadales > Pseudomonadaceae > Pseudomonas > Pseudomonas sp. W2Oct36. The sequence goes on along the minus strand of NZ_JAUERW010000038.1, from coordinate 2,754 downwards.
GACGTGCACCTGGTCGCCGATCTGCAACGCATCGGCGCGTCCATCGCGTGGATTTCCGCGAACAGCGTCACCACCAGCGCACGAAAAGACTACCGGTGCAAAGAAGGCTTTGGGGATTATCTAAACTCACTGGCAGCGACGTCGCTGTCCAGCTGAGTCCCTCCGTCGGGCAGCACCACGGCGGGCCTGCGGGCAGACGGTAACCACGCGCTGACACCGGGCGGCAGGGCCAGCGTTCCGCGCCTTTCCGACCCCTCTGATCATTCAATATTCAACGCCGGGACTTTCCATGCCGCCCATCGATCACCCTGCCCGCCCCGGCGACGACATGCTCGGCGGGGGCATGCCCAGCGCCAGTGTCGCGGTGCCCAAGACCGGCAACTGGTTCAAGCGGCTCCTCGCATTCACCGGCCCCGGCTATATGGTCGCCGTGGGCTACATGGACCCGGGCAACTGGGCCACCGACATCGCCGGCGGTTCCAAATTTGGTTACCTGCTGCTGTCGGTCATTCTGCTGTCGAACCTGATGGCCATCGTCCTGCAAGCGCTGTCGGCACGGCTGGGCATCGTTACCGGATGGGACCTGGCGCGGGCCTGCCGCGAACGGTGCAGCCGACCGGTGTGCATCGGGCTGTGGATTGCCTGCGAGATCGCGATCATCGCCTGCGATCTGGCCGAGGTGATCGGCACTGCCATCGCGCTGAACCTGTTGTTCGGCATTCCGCTGATCTGGGGCGCGGTGATCTCGGCCGTCGACGTGTTTCTGATTTTTCTGCTGATGGGCCGCGGGTTCCGCGCGCTTGAGGCGTTCGTGATCGCGCTGCTGCTGGTCATCTTCGGCTGCTTCGCGATCCAGATGGTGCTGGCCCAGCCTGATCTGGCGGAGCTGTTTGCCGGCTTCATTCCCAAGGCCGAGGTGGTAACCAATCCCGAAGCGTTGTACCTGGCGATCGGCATCATTGGCGCCACGGTGATGCCGCACAACCTGTACCTGCACTCCTCCATCGTGCAGACCCGCGCCTACCCGCGCACGGATGAAGGCCGACGCATCGGCCTGCGCTGGGCGGTGACCGACAGCACCATCGCGCTGACGTTGGCGCTGTTCGTCAATGCGGCGATTCTGATCACCGCGGCGACGGTGTTTCACAAGGCCGGCAAAACGGACGTGGTGGAAATCGAGCAGGCCTACCATTTGCTTTCGCCGATGCTGGGGGTGGGCATGGCGTCGATGCTGTTCGGTGTGGCGTTGCTGGCGTCGGGGATCAATTCCACCGTCACGGCGACCTTGGCCGGGCAAATCGTCATGGAGGGTTTTCTGCGCCTGCGCCTGCCCGGCTGGATCCGTCGCCTGCTGACGCGGGGGCTGGCGATCATTCCGGTGATCGTGGTGACGAGTATTTACGGCGCTCAGGGCACCGCCAAATTGCTGGTGCTGAGTCAGGTCATCCTGTCGATGCAACTGCCCTTCGCCATCGTGCCACTGGTGCGCTTCGTGTCCGACCGCAAGCTGATGGGCGATTTCGTGACCGGGCCGATCCTGACCACCCTGGCCTGGGGCATCGTGCTGTTGATCATCGTGCTGAACGGGGTGTTGCTGGTGGGGGCGTTCGGGGATTGATTCCTGTCCGCCAAGACAGCGCATTTAATTTGTGTGATCGGGTTTAGCCGGGAAGACGTCGGTTTGAACACCAACAGTTTTGCGGTGTGGCTGCCGGCGCTTTCCCGGCTGAAGCCGGTCCTACGTGGGTACGTGGGGCCTTTGTGGGACTGGCTTTAGCCGGGAAGACGTCGGTTTGAACACCATCACTTCTGCGGTGTGGCTGCCGGCGCTTTCCCGGCTGAAGCCGGTCCTAGGTGGGTACGTGGTGCCATTGTGGGACTGGCTTTAGCCGGGAAGACGTCGGTTTGAACACCATCAGTTTTGCGGTGCAGCTGCTGGCGCTTTCCCGGCTGAAGCCGGTCCTACGTGGGTACGAGGCGCCTTTGTGGGACTGGCTTTAGCCGGGAAGACGTCGGTTTGAACACCATCAGTTTTGCGGTGTGGCTGCCGGCGCTTTCCCGGCTGAAGCCGGTCCTACGTGGGTACGTGGTGGCTTTGTGGGACTGGTTTTAGCAGGTCCCACAGTGAATACGCGGTGTCTTTGTGGGACTGGCTTTAGCCGGGAAGACGTCGGTTTGAACACCATCAGTTTTGCGGTGTGGCTGCTGGCGATTTCCGGCTGAAGCCGGTCCTACGTGGGTACGTGGTGCCATTGTGGGACTGGCTTTAGCCGGGAACACGTCGGTTTGAACACCATCAGTTTTGCGGTGTGGCTGCCGGCGCTTTCCCGGCTGAAGCCGGTCCTACGTGGGTACGTGGGGCCTTTGTGGGACTGGTTTTAGCAGGTCCCACAGTGAATACGCGGTGCCTTTGTGGGACTGGCTTTAGCCGGGAAGACGTCGGTTTGAACGACACCACTTCTGCAGTGTGGCTGCCGGCGCTTTCCCGGCTGAAGCCGGTCCTACGTGGGTACGAGGGGCCTTTGTGGGACTGGTTTTAGCAGGTCCCACAGTGAATACGCGGTGCCTTTGTGGGACTGGTTTTAGCCGGGAAGACGTCGGTTTGAACACCATCAGTTTTGCGGTGTGGCTGCTGGCGATTTCCCGGGTGAAGCCGGTCCTACCCAGACCGTGTGAAAACCAGCTACTCAGCAGCTAACCAAAAAAAATGCCCCGATCAACTCGGGGCATTTTCCATTTATACAGAGAAGAAAA
>NZ_JAUERW010000037.1:0-18022 GCF_041060465.1 Pseudomonas sp. W2Oct36 | reverse complement strand
GGACCGGCTTTAGCCGGGAAGGCGTCAGCGGCCATCGCGCAAAATTGATGGTGCGCACACTGGCCTCTTCCCGGCTGAAGCCGGTCCCACATAGACACCGCGTAACCTTCGTAGGACCGGCTTTAGCCGGGAAGGCGTCAGCGGCCATCGCGCAAAATTGATGGTGCGCACACTGGCCACTTCCCGGCTGAAGCCGGTCCCACTAAGACACCGCGCAACCTTCGTAGGACCGGCTTTAGCCGGGAAGCTCTTGAGGTTCAGCGTCACCCCTCACGCTGATGTCTTCAGCCGCTCGCCCTCTTCCCCCGGATTGCGTTCGAAGTAGCGCTTGTACTCGCGACTGAACTGCGACGTGCTCTGATACCCGACCTTGTGCGCGACCTGCGCCACCCCCATGCCTTCGCCGATGAGCATCTGTTGAGCCTTGAGCAGCCGCACGCGCTTCAAGTACTGAACGGGTGACAGCAGCGTGCTGCGCTTGAAATGCTCATGGAAGGTCGAGGCGCTCATGTTGGCGCAGCGCGCCAGATCCTCGACACTCAAGGCCTGATCATAGTGGTCGCGCAGATGCTGCAGCGACGCGGCAATGCGCGCGAAGTGGCCGGTCTGCTCGACCAATGCCCGCAGCACCCCGGCCTGGGGACCGCGCAACGCGGCATACACCACCTCCCTGACCCGCGCCTGGCCCATCACTTGTGCGTCCAGCGGATCGTGCAGGCAGCGCAATAGCCGCTCGACACTCTCACGCATCGGCGCATCCAGCTCGGCGGAGGTCATGGATTCCGGCGTCTGCGCCTTGACCTTGACGTTCGGCGCCTCGCCCATGGCATGCACCAGCTCGCCCAGCAGCGCGCGATCGATTGACACGGCGACGCCATACATCGGCGCCTCGGCCGTGGCGAAGGTTTCGCACATGAACGGCACCGACAACGCCTGCACCAGATAATGACCGGCGCCGTATTCCAGCGTTCGCGGGCCCAGGCGCGCGAGCTTGCTGCCCTGGGCAATGATCACCAGACTCGGTTCATAGATCTGCGGGCTGCTGGCGACGTAGTAATCCCAGGACATCGCCTGCACACCCGAGACGCGGGTGTCGACGAAACCCGGGCGCGACGCCAGCGGTTTGATGAGGGCGACCAACTCGGCGTTGGCATCGGAATGGGAAAGAGGAGACATGGGCAGCCGTACGGAGGATTTGACACCGCCATCATCGCAGATCAGCGGCGTGACGCCCTATTCGATTCCTGAAATCCGGAGGATCAGGCATGACAGGCGGAGGAATGACCATGGCCGGCAATGCCCTGCCTGGGGACAATGCACCGCCTCAACCGTCATCGTTTCTGCGAGGTTCTTCATGTACACAGCCATCGGTTACGCCGCCCAGTCCGCCACCGCCCCCCTCGCCCCCATGACGTTCAGCCGCCGCAGCCCGCGGCCGGACGACGTGGCCATCGAGATTCTGTACTGCGGCGTCTGCCACTCCGATATTCACCAGGCGCGCAACGAGTGGGGCATCGCCGTGTACCCGCTGATGCCGGGCCACGAGATCGTCGGCAAAGTCACCGAAGTCGGCGCCAATGTCAGCAAGCACAAAGTCGGCGATCTGGTCGGCGTCGGTTGCATGGTCGACTCCTGCCGTCAGTGTGAAGCCTGCGCGCAGGACCTCGAGCAGTATTGCCTCGAAGGCCCGACCATGACCTACGCCACCCCCGACCGCGTTGACGGCAGCAACACCATGGGCGGCTACTCCAACAGCATCGTGGTCAGCGAGCACTTCGTCGTGCGTATCCCGGAGAAACTCGACCTGGCCGCCGCGGCGCCCATCCTGTGTGCCGGCATCACCACCTACTCGCCACTCAAGCATTACGGCGTCAAGGCCGGCGACAAAGTGGGCGTACTGGGCATGGGCGGTCTGGGCCACATGGGCATCAAGTTCGCCAAGGCCATGGGCGCGGAAGTGACGCTGTTCACCCGTTCGGCGAGCAAGGCCGAAGAAGGTCGTCGCCAGGGCGCCGATCACGTCATCGTCTCGACCGATGCCGAGCAGATGAAAGCCGCTGCCGGTCACTTCGACTTCCTGCTGGACACCATTCCGGTGCAGCACGATTTGAACCCCTATCTGGAAACCCTGAGTTTTGACGGCGTGCACATTCTCGTCGGCCTGATCGAACCCGTCGACCCGGCGCTGCATGCGGCCAACCTGGTGATGAAGCGCCGCGTGCTGGCGGGCTCACTGATTGGCGGCATTGCCGAGACCCAGGAAGTCCTGGATTTCTGCGCCGAGCACGGCATCACCTGTGACATCGAGATGCTCGACATCAAGAACATCAACGAAGCGTACAGCCGCATGATCGCGGGCGATGTGAAGTACCGTTTCGTGATTGATATGGCCACGTTGAAGGCCTGATCCACCGGTTCGCCCCGCGCAATGCGGGGCGAAACGCTAGCCGCCCAGTTCCGCCGACAACCTTGCCGCCGCGTCCTTGATCACCGGCACCAGGTCGGCCATCTTTTCCAGCGGCATGTACGGCACGGTGCTGGCGATGCTGATGCCGGCGACAATCTGCTTGCTGGCATCACGCACCGGTGCCGCCACACAGCGGATCGACGGTTCGTTGTCTTCCAGATCGAACGCATAGCCGCCCTGTACGTACTCGTGCATGCGCGCCTGCACCTGCTCCCAGGTCTGTTCTTCATGGGCCGGCCACAACGGGTTCTTGCCGGTGGTCGGCACACTGATTTCGTACAGCCGTCGCCATTCGCTTACCGGGCTGTCCAGCAGCAATGCCTTGCCGATGCCGGTGCGCGCCAGCGGCATGCGATGGCCCACCCGCGATCGCATCTCCGGGCCATTGCGCCCGGGATTTTTATGCAGGTAAAAGACCTCGTCGCCATCGCGCATGGCCAGGTGCACGGTGTCCCCGGTGAGTGCCGAAAGTTCGTCGAGAAAGGGTCTGGCCAGCACCAGCAGCGGCACTTCTTCCCGGGCCTGAAACCCCAGCTCGATCAATCTCGGCCCGAGCACATACCCCACCTGCGGCAACACCCGCAGGTAGCGCTCCTCCACCAGACAACTGGCGAGCCGGTGGGTGGTGCTGCGGGTGGTGCCGATCAACCGGGCGATTTCCTTGAGGTCGCGAGCGCCGCTGGCGACCGCCTGAATCACGCCCAGGCCGCGAATCAGCGTTTGCGTACCGGTGGGTGCAGGGTCTTTGCCAGTGACGGCGGTGTCGGATGCATCTTGCATGGCGCGCCTTATCGAATCAGAAAACCGGCGCCATTATCGTCGCCAGCCTTGAAGCCTGCCAGCGCTGTGCAGAATTTGCTCGGCGTCGGCGCAGGGTCATACCCACTCGATGCGTTCGACCTTGCCCACCAACAGGATGTAGGACAACGCGCCGTACGCACGCTCGAAGACCACCGCATTCTCCCCAAGATTCACCTTGGTAGCACGCGTCTGAGGGCAGATAATTAAGCCGTTTCGATGGCGAAGGATTCCGCAGGCATGAGGCAAAAAGTTCTGAGACTTTCGCAAAATCACCATGGCCGTGACTTTGTCGTAGGTGACATTCACTTCAAAACCACCGACTTGTATAAAGGCCTGCGCAAACTCGGCTTTGACAGCCAGACTGACCGAGTCATCGGCGTCGGCGACCTCATTGATCGCGGCCCGGGCGTGCTCGACGGGCTCAAGCTTTTGGGCGAGCCGTGGTTTTTCACCGTAATGGGTAACCATGAACAGATGCTGATTCGGGCTTACCGTGAAAACCCGGACGCTCGTTATGTCTCTCATGGGGCTGGTTGGTGGGCAACCGTCGCCGATGAGTCGAAAGAGATGATCATCGTCAAGCTTGAGACCCTCCCTACCCTCATCGAGATCGAATCACCCCGTGGGGTCGTGGGCGTTGTACATGGGGATGTACCGAGAGGCTTGTCCTGGCAGGGGTTCGTCAACGATATCGACAACGCGCAAGTCGAAGAAATAGCCCTCTGGGGGCGAGAGCGGATCAAAAAGCATTACCGTCAAGGCGTCGCCGGCGTTTGGCGTGTTTGCACGGGTCACACGTGGATTCCAGAGCCGTTACGCCTCGGGAACGTGCTCGCGCTGGATTGCACCGGAGGCGGTGACGGGCCGTTGGGGATTTACTGCGTGCAGGACGACACCCTCTATGTCGACGGTCTTTCCGTGGCGCTTGACCAAGCTGAAGTTTTCACGGAGTTGCTTAACGATCTAGAGCGCACGCAGGCAGAACTCAACAGCATGTTGAGTGCGAGCACGCTCATCGAATCCCAACGCCTGAGTCGTAAGGCTGAAGATTTGGCGGCTCGGGCGAATACTGCCTGGCTTGCACTGCAGCCTGAGGTCGAAGCGTCTCAGAAGCTCTTGAATGAGCTCCACGGGCTCAGCCTGCTTGGCGGGGAGCGTAGGGTCCTGAAGCTCGAAGAATTACGGTCTGGATACGAAGGAACCCCCATTGAAGGATTACTGAACAGGCTGTTTTGCTAGACGCGAGATCTATTGCTTCCCGACAGTATCCATAGATCTGCTCTACGAGCCTTTCCCCATGCCAGCATTATCGCAAGCCGTCGTTATACTCCTTCCTACAATGCGGCCAATACTTGAGGAACGGCGACGGCGGAGTCATCAAGTGGATTGTGGCGTGCCACAAGATTGCTCGATCAACAAGAAAATTGGGCAGTACCGCCTAATCCAGTGTGTCTTTGCCATTCACTTGCGGTGCATTCGCCGGCCGCTTACGAAGTATGGCTTGCCGTGGCCAGCACTACGAAAAGTTGCGCCAGTATAAAATCATTGCGCCGGCAGACCCTTCGCGCTTGTGCGTTTAAAACCCATTACTGCTCATAACGCAAATAATCGGAGCAAACCAGCAGCCAGAAGTCTCAGGCGCCCCGAGGTTCTCTGACCCCAAGTTACTGGGCCATGACGCGCCAAAATATAAAGGCTACCCCCACTTGTAGCGATAATGATCACTTCAAAGCGCCCCACTGTTTTGGGCACCCGGCATGACCTTCTCAACTACCACGGCTGCGCGGCTGCCGCTTGCTCAACAGCGAGACGCTGGCCAAGGATGATGTTGTGGCATGGCTAAGTAATGGCTAGGCTAGGGTTTGACTATTCATTATTTGAATACCTCTTTTCTACCCTCCCTGCCTGGCTCTCGTGACTGAGCGAAGCCGCCAATACGCCAACGCTAGATTAACTAAAAAACGCGCTGGATTTTCGACAATGGAACTAAAAGGCCACTATCTCGCAATGCACCGTAATTGTGCCTGCTCCGTCTAGATGCCTCATCACAACGCCTTGTGCCTTATTACCTGCCTGCTTAGTTACTGTTGGCTTTGTATCAAATTTGAAACAAATAAGTTGCCATTCCCTGCGCAGCGGACTATTTTCTTACGGCGCTCACTAGGGAGCTAACAAATAAAAAAGGTGTGCAGGGATGCGAAGGTTCAAGCCGTCGAATGCTGTCCGTTATTCCGTTAAACCCGCAACCACTACCGCACTTTGCGCGTTGTCTTTTACCTTTGGCTGCTCGGCTTATGCCGACTATGCAGAACAGGGGAAGTTAGGCGACGCGGCCAGTTGGCACTCGGAAGAATTCAAGAGCGACTGGGGATTGGGCCGTATCCAGGCTGACCAGGCTTATGCCGCCGGTATCACCGGCGCCGGCGTAAAAATCGGCGCGATGGACTCAGGTTTCGACCCCTCTCATCCCGAAGCCAGCCCATCCCGCTACCATGCGGTAACCGCCAACGGCACCTATGTAGATGGTTCGCCCTTTAGCATCACGGGTGCCATCAACCCCAATAACGACACCCACGGCACGCACGTGACCGGGACCATGGGCGCGGCCCGTGATGGCGTCGGCATGCATGGCGTGGCGTACAACGCGCAAATCTATGTGGCCAACACCAACCAGAGCGATAGCTTCCTGTTTGGCCCGAGCCCGGATCCGCAGTACTTCAAGGCGGCCTATGGCGCGCTGGCCGATGCCGGTGTGCGGGCGATTAACAACAGTTGGGGTAGCCAGCCGCCGGATGTGACCTACGCGACGTTGAAAGGCGTACAGGCTGCCTATGCCCAGCATTACAACCGGGGCACCTGGCTGGATGAAGCGGCTAACGTCTCGCGCAAGGGCGTGATCAACGTCTTCAGTGCTGGCAATACTGGCTATGCCAACGCCAGTGTGCGGTCTGCGCTGCCGTATTTCGAGCCGGACCTGGAAGGCCACTGGCTGGCGGTGTCTGGCCTGGATAGCGCCAATGCCCAGCGCTACAACCAGTGCGGCATTGCCAAATACTGGTGCATCACCACGCCCGGGAGGCTGATCAACAGCACCGTGCCTGGCGGCGGCTATGCGCTCAAGTCCGGTACGTCCATGGCCGCGCCCCATGCCACGGGCGCATTGGCGCTGGTGATGGAGCGCTACCCTTACATGAACAACGAGCAGGCCTTGCAGGTGCTGCTCACCACCGCGACCCAGCTCGATGGTTCGGTCACCCAGGCGCCCAATGGCGCTGTGGGCTGGGGTGTAGCCAACCTGGAGCGGGCCATGCGCGGCCCGGGCCAGTTGCTGGGCACCTTCGATGCCACCTTGGGCGCCGGCCAAACCGATGTCTGGAGTAACAATATTTCTGATCAGGCGTTGATCCAGCGTCAGGCCGAGGACACTGCCGAACAGGCCGCCTGGCAGCAAACCCTGGTCAGCAGAGGTTGGCAGAACGGCGTGGCCAGCACCGCCAGCCAACAGGACCAGACCGACTACGCCGTGGGCACGGCCCGTGCTGCGGCCGCGGCTCAGCGCCAGTACCAGGGCAGCCTGATCAAGTCCGGCGCGGGCCGGCTGATTCTTGAAGGGAACAATACTTATCGCGGCGATACCCAGGTCAACGGGGGTGTGCTGTCGGTTAATGGCTCCCTGGCGTCCGCTGTGCAGGTCAATGCGGGGGGCACCTTGGGCGGCAATGGCCAGGTCGGTAACCTCACCGCGTTGAGCGGCGGGCAGGTGGCGCCGGGGAACTCCATCGGCACCCTGCAGGTGAACGGTGACGTAACCTTCGCGCCGGGCTCAACCTACGCGGTAGAGCTTTCGCCAACGGCCAGTGACCGCATTGTGGCCACCGGCAGTGCCACGGTGTCGGGGGCCAACATGACCTTGGCCCTGGACCCAACGCCGCTGGCCTTGAATGCCACGCCTGGCCAAACCCTGGTTGGCCGCCAGTACAACGTGTTGCAAGCCGCCAACGGTGTGAACGGGCAGTTCGCTGCGGTCACCTCCCACTACGCTTTCCTCGGCGGCCGGCTGGACTACGCCGCTAACGGCGTTGCCCTGAATATCGAGCGCACGGCGGCTTTCGACAGCGTGGCGCAAACCCCTAACCAGGCAGCTGTGGCCTCGGCGGCCGAGCAATTGGGTGCGGGCAACGCGGTGTATGAAAACCTGCTGCTCGCGCCAAGCGCCGCCTCGGCCCGGGAGAGTTTCCAGCAGCTGTCGGGTGAGATCTACCCGGCAGTCGCCACCCAGTTGATCAACGACAGCCGCTATGTGCGTGATGCCGTGGGCGAGCGCCTGGGCGCCAGCGTGTTCGGTGCCGATGCCAATACGGCAGCGCAAGACAATGTGTGGTTCAAGGCCTTGGGTGCGTGGGGCAAAACGGATTCCCGTAGCGATACGGCTGGCTATACCTCATCGATTAGCGGCGTGCTGGCGGGTGTCGACGGCGACGTAGGTGACGACACGCGCCTTGGCTTGGTAGGCGGTTACAGCGACAGCTCGGTCAACATGGGCTCGGGCACCCATTCCCGTGCATCGGTAGACAGCTACCATCTGGGCGCCTACCTGGGTCATGAGATCGGCGCCTGGCGCTTGACCCTCGGCGGTGCCTACAGCTGGCACCGGATCGATGGCAAGCGCGATGTACAGGTCGGCGGCGCCAGCGGGCGGGAGAAAACCAAGCACGATGCGCAAACCGCACAGGTGTTCACCGAAGCGGCATACCGTATTCAGTTGCAGCCCGCAGTGCTTGAGCCCTTCGCCAACCTGGCCTATGTACACCTTGGCACTGATCGCTTCAGCGAGAAGGGAGATGCCGCAGCGCTTGCCTCCGGCAGCGACACCCGTGAAGCCGTGCTCGGTACGCTGGGCGTACGGGCGCTTAAAACCGTCGCAATCAATGATCATCAGAAGCTCGACCTCTCCGGCAGCCTGGGCTGGCAGCACAACCTGAGCGATACCGATTCAGAGCAGCACATGGCCTTTGCGGCAGGTGGCAGCAGCTTTGGTATCGAAAGCTCGCCCTTGGTGCGTGACGCGGCCCTGGTGGGTGCCCATGCCCGCATGGCGCTGAGCCGTGAGGCCAGCGTTAGCCTGGACTACAACGGCCAACTGGCCAGCCGTGAAAAAAGCCACGGCATTGGCTTGAGCCTTAACTGGCAGTTCTAAACGCAAAGCGGCAGGGCGAGCCAGGCCTTCGCCCGCCGCTTTCCTGAAGCTGAATGTTTCAACCTACCCATTGTTGGAAAAAGAACGACGCGGATACCAAGACGGCATTCGCGCGGGGTTTTGTGTGCGCTAACTAAGGACAGTTGTATTTATGAAAAAGCCATCCACCACTCGACAGCTTGCTGTCAGCTCCATTCGGCACGCTATTCGGCAAGCCAATCGCGTTTCTTGCGGCGCTCTGGCCTGCTACCTGGCCACCCTCGGTGCAGCCCAGGCTGCGCCTTACGTAGAAGCCGGCCAGGCCGGGAATGTCGCCAGTTGGCGCAGCCCGGAGTTCACGGCCCAATGGGGGCTGGGCGCGATCAACGCGGACCAGGCCTACGCCGCCGGCTACACCGGCAAGGGCGTGAAGCTGGGAATTTTCGATCAGCCGGTGTACGCACCGCACCCGGAATTCGCCAGCCCGGATAAAGTGATCAACCTGGTCACCAGTGGCATTCGCGAGTACACCGACCCCTATATCCCGGTAAAGGCCGGCGACGCCTTTCGTTACGATGGCACCCCTACCCCTGACTCCAACGGCCGGCTGGGTAACCATGGCACCCACGTAGGCGGCATCGCGGGCGGCAACCGTGACGGCGGGCCCATGCACGGCGTGGCCTTCAACGCCCAGATCATCAGCGCCGACAACGGCGACCCAGGCCCGGAAGACGGCATTGTGCTGGGCAACGACGGCGCGGTTTACCAGGCGGGCTGGAATGCATTGGTCAGCAGTGGCGCGCGCATCATCAATAACAGCTGGGGCATTGGCATTACCGACCGCTTTGACCAAGGCGGTCGCGATCCGGCCTTTGCGCACTTTACCGTGCAGGATGCGCAGCTGCAGTTCAATCAGATCCAACAGATCCTCGGCACTCGCCCAGGGGGCGCTTACCAGGGCGCCATCGATGCCGCGCGCAGCGGCGTGGTCACCATTTTCGCCGCCGGCAACGACTACAACCTGAACAACCCGGACGCCATGGCCGGGCTCGGGTATTTCGTGCCAGAGATCGCGCCCAACTGGCTGACGGTTGCTGCCCTGCAGCAAAACCCGAACGCCACGGCCGCCGGCGCCACGCCTTACCTTCTGAGCACCTTTTCCTCTCGCTGCGGCTACACAGCCAGCTTCTGCGTGTCGGCGCCAGGTACGCGCATCTACAGCTCCGTGCTTAACGGCACCAGCTTGCAAGACCTGACCGTGGGCTGGGCCAACAAAAACGGTACCTCCATGGCCGCGCCCCATGTGGCGGGCAGCATGGCGGTACTGATGGAGCGCTTCCCCTACATGACCGGCGCCCAGGTGGCCGACGTGTTGAAAACCACCGCCACCGACCTCGGCGCGCCTGGCGTGGACGCGCTCTATGGCTGGGGCATGATCAACCTGGGCAAGGCCGTCAACGGCCCGAGCATGTTCGTCACCGAGGCGGATATTCCCGCTGAGTTTCGTATCAGTGGCGCCTATGGCGACAGCCAGTTCGTGGCCAACCTGCCGGGGGTAGGCGCGGTGGTCGATGCCGGCAAACCAACCCAGCGCGTCTGCAGCGGGCCGCAATGCGGGCGGGACACGTGGAGCAATGACATAGCCGGGCATGGCGGCTTGACCAAGACAGGTATCGGCACCTTGGTGCTGACCGGCGCCAACACCTACAGCGGCCCAACCCTGGTCAATGAAGGGCGCCTGACGATCAATGGTTCGCTGGCCTCGGCGGTGACCGTCAACGACACCGGCATACTGGGCGGCAACGGCTGGATCGCGTCACTTGCCGCCAACCGCGGCGGTACGGTAGCGCCGGGCAATTCCGTGGGCACCTTACAGGTGGCGGGGGACCTTAACCTCGCGCCCGGCGCTGTGTATGCGGTGGAGTTTTCGCCCACTGGCAGCGACCGCATCATCGCCGGCGGGCAGGCGACGGTGAGCGGTGCGACCATGGCCCTCTCCTTGGAAAACGGCGCCGGCTTCACCACAGGCGAGGTCAACAGCCTGATCGGCCGGCAGTTCAACGTGCTGCAAGCGGCGGGCGGCGTGCAGGGCCAGTTCGGGTCGGTGCTGGATAACTACGCCTTTCTGGATGGCAACCTGGCCTACAGCGGTACGGGCGTTGCCTTGGCCCTGGAGCGCAACGCGGACAGCTTCGCCAGCGCCGCGCACACCGCTAATCAGGCCAACGTAGCGGCTGCCGCCGAGCAATTAGGGGCCGGTAATGCGGTGTACGAAGAGCTGCTGTTGAGCCCCGATGCGGCTACCGCTCGGCGTGCCTACACCCAGTTGTCCGGCGAAGTGCATCCGGCCATCGCCACTCAGTTGATCAACGACAGCCGCCAGGTCCGCGATGCCGTCGGTGATCGCCTGCGCGTCGACGGGCTGTATGACCAGCCTGCGGCGGGTGTTGAAGACAACAATCTGTGGGTGAAAGGCCTGGGCGCCTGGGGCAAAAACGCCGGCAGCAGCGACAGCGCCAGTTCAACCTCATCCCTGGGCGGCCTGCTCGCCGGTGTGGACGGCCTGGTGGCTGAGCACACCCGGTTGGGCGCCATGGTCGGTTACAGCGACACCTCGTTAGGCATGGGTGACGACACCCATTCCCGCGCCTCGGCCAATAGCTACCACCTGGGTGCCTACATGGGCCACGAGGAAGGGCCGTTGCGCCTGACCGCGGGTGCATCCCATAGCTGGCACCGCATCGACGTCAAGCGAGACCTGCAACTGGGCACCTCGACCGACCGCCTGAAGGTCAAGCGCGACGCGCAATCGACTCAGGTGTTCACCGAAGCGGCCTATCGCCTGAACCTGCAGCCTCTGGCGCTGGAGCCCTTCGCCAACCTGGCCTATGTGCATTTCGACAGCGACAGCTTTACGGAGAAGGGAGGCGCCACGGCGCTCAAGGGTAATGACGACACCCGCGACACCGTGCTATCCACGCTGGGCATGCGTGCCGGTAGCCGGTTCAACCTCACCGATACTCAGAAGCTGGACGTCTCAGGCACCTTGGGCTGGCAGCATAACCTGAGCGATACCTCGGCCGAGCAGCACCTGGCCTTTGCCAGCGGGGTGAATACCTTTGCCGTGCAAAGCGTGTCCATGGACCGGGACGCGGCCGTCGTAGGCGCCCGCGCCAGCCTTGCCTTGAACCGGGATGCGCGGATCAACCTGGATTACAACGGCCTGCTGGGCGCCCGGGATAAAACCCACGGTGTAGGGCTGTCACTGAATTGGGCGTTCTAACCTCAAGCGCTGCCTGAAAGCCCGCGCCAGCTTGGGTGCTCCCGCCCGATACTAAAAACCGTTTGGAGGGTCGATTTTGTCCCTCCAAACGGTTCAGCAGCTATCCAATGGGGCGCCTGAGCACCGGCTCGAAAGGTCGCTCTCGTTGATGCAGACAACCTCTCAAGCCCGGTCATGCCAAGGCATAGCCGGCTTCCACGCCTCTCTCAAGGAAACGTTGGTCACGGCGCAAGTGATTGACGTCCCTCATTCCGTATCGACACGGCCATCACAACTCGATGCGTTCCACCTTGCCCACCAACAGGATGTAGGACAACGCCCCGAGCAACGCGAGAACGGCGATGTAGGTGATCGCCGGCGCAAAGGAATCACCCGACGCCAGGAAACCGATCACGATTGGCGTGGCGATCGCCGCCAGGTTGCCGATCAGGTTGAACGTGCCGCCGGTCAGCCCCAACAGCCGCGCCGGGGCGAGGGTTGAGACCAGCGACCAGGTGATCGACGCCAGGCCGTTGCCGAAAAACGCCAGCGCCAAGAACGCAATTACCAGCGGAGTCGAATCGACGTAGTTGGCGCCGATGATCGAGGTGGAGATCAACAGGCCGGCGATGATCGGCGTCTTGCGTGCGAAGCCGACGGTGTAACCGCGACGGATCAGCCAGTCGGAGAAGAACCCTGAGCAGAGCACGCCGACGAACGCTGCGAGAAACGGCAGCGACGCCAGCAGGCCGGACTTGATGAAGTCCATGCCGCGGTATTTGACCAGGTAGGTCGGGAACCAGGTGAGGAAGAACCACAGCGTCGAGTTCAGGCAGAACTGACCCAGGTAGATGCCCCACAGCTTGCGCTTGGTCAGCACGATGCCGAGGTCCTGCCAGCTAAAACCGCTTTTGCGTTTCGAGGCATCGGTCTGCATGTCGACCAGACCGCCGCCGTCCTTGATCAGGTCGATCTCACCCTGGTTGATGCCTTTGAAGTCACGCGGTTCGCGATAGACCATGTACCAGATGGCCGCCCAGAGCACGCCGACGCCACCGGTGGCCACGAACACCATGTGCCAGCCGTAGCGGGTCTGCAGCCACGCGAGCACAGGGGTGAGGAATGCCAGGCCGACGAATTGGCCGGAGGTGTAAAAGCCAACGGCGGTGGCACGTTCCTTTTCCGGGAACCAGGCGGTGACGACCCGGCTGTTGATCGGATACGCCGGGGCCTCCAGCGCGCCGACGGCCATGCGCAGGACGAACAGGCCGATGAAGCTGCCAACGAAGCCGAGGAAGATGGTCGCGATGGACCACAGCGCCAGCGCGACGGTGTAAAGGATGCGCGGCGGCACGCGATCCACCAGCCAGCCGCCGGGCAGCTGCATGGCGGCGTAGGTCCAGCCGAAGGCGGAGAAGATCAGCCCGACGTGCACCGGATCGATGCCCAGCTCGCTGGTCAGTGCGGGCGCGGCGATGGACAGGTTGCTGCGGTCGAGGTAGTTGATCACCACGGTGATGAACAGCAGCACCATGATGAAAAAGCGTTTGCGGGTCGGCGTGGCGGTGGTCGCCCGCGCCTGGGTTGCGGTCTGTGTGCGCAAGGGAAGTGCCTCTTTTTATGGTTATCTGAGGTCTGGAGTGTCATAAATTGATTGTTCCCACGCTCTGCGTGGTAACACTGCTCTGGACGCTCTGCGTCCGGCAGTCGACGCCGAGCGTCGGGGGATGCATTCCCACGCGGAGCGTGGGAACGATCAGTCGGGCTCAAGCCCGGGGAGCAATCACCACTCGGCAAAGCTGCCGTCGGCATGGCGCCAGATCGGGTTGCGCCAGCGGTGGCCGATGGCGGCGCGTTCCTTGACGTACTCTTCGTTGATCTCAATGCCCAGGCCCGGCCCGTTCGGGATCTTCACCATGCCCTTGTCGTAGTCGAAGACTTCGGGGTTCTTGATGTAGTCGAGCAGGTCGTTGCTTTCGTTGTAGTGAATCCCCAGGCTCTGCTCCTGAATGAACGCGTTGTAGCAAACGGCGTCCAGTTGCAGGCACGCCGCCAGCGCGATCGGGCCCAGCGGGCAATGCAGCGCCAGCGCCACGTCATAGGCTTCGGCCATGTTGGCGATCTTGCGGGTTTCGGTGATGCCGCCCGCGTGGGAAGCATCCGGCTGGATGATGTCGACATAGCCTTCGCTTAACACGCGCTTGAAATCCCAGCGGGAGAACAAACGCTCGCCCAGGGCAATCGGCGTGCTGGTCAACGGCGCCAGTTCCTTCAGCGCTTCGTAGTTCTCGCTGAGCACCGGCTCTTCGATGAACATCAGCTTGTACGGGTCCAGCTCTTTCATCAGCACCTTGGCCATCGGCTTGTGCACACGACCGTGGAAGTCGACGCCGATGCCGACATTGGGGCCCACGGCATCGCGCACGGCGGCGACGTTGGCCAGGGCCAGATCAACCTTGTCGAAGGTGTCGAGGAACTGCAGCTCCTCGGTGCCGTTCATTTTCACCGCAGTGAACCCACGCTCCACCGCTTCTTTTGCCGCACGCGCGGTGTCCGCCGGACGGTCGCCGCCGATCCACGAGTACACCCGAATCTTGTCGCGCACCTGGCCGCCAAGCAGGTCGCTGACCGACACGCCCAGGGCCTTGCCCTTGATGTCCCACAGCGCCTGATCGATGCCCGCCAGCGCGCTCATGTGGATGGCGCCGCCCCGGTAGAAGCCGCCGCGATACAGCACGGTCCAGATGTCTTCGATGTTGCGTGGGTCTTTGCCGATCAAATAGTCGGACAGTTCCTCAACCGCTGCAGCCACGGTGTGGGCGCGGCCCTCGACCACAGGCTCGCCCCAACCGGTGACGCCCTGGTCGGTTTCGACTTTCAGGAAGCACCAGCGCGGCGGAACGATGTAGGTCGTGAGTTTGGTGATTTTCATGTCTTGTCTCTCTTATTCAAAAACACATGCTCGATGGCGCAACGAGCGGGTGGGTCACTGGTTGTTTGCTGGCTTGTGCTGGTTCCAGGCGTCCACGTAGGCCTTGGCGCTCTTGGCAACGTCCTCGGCGCTCATGCCCGGCTTGAACAGCCCCGAACCCAGGCCGAAACCGGAAACACCGGCATCGAGGAACACTTTCATGTTGTCCGGGGTGATGCCACCGACCGGAATCAGCGCCGTGCCGGCCGGCAACACCGCCAGCCAGGCCTTGACCACCGCCGGGCCCATTTGCTCGGCAGGGAACATCTTCAGCACGTCGGCACCTTCAGCCAGCGCGGCGAAGGCTTCGGTCGGCGTCGCCACGCCCGGGGACAGAAACAGGCCTTCGGCCTTGGCGGCGCGCAGCACGTTGGGGTCACTGTGGGGCATGACGATGACCTGGCCGCCGGCCTCCTTGACCTGGCGCACTTGCTCCGGCGTCAGCACCGTGCCCGCACCGATCAGGCAATCGGCGGGCAGGCTCTGACGCAGCAGGCGGATGCTGTCGTACGGCTGCGGGGAATTGAGCGGCACTTCGATGACGCGGAAACCGGCGGTGTACAGGACATCACCGATGGCCGGCGCTTCTTCGGGGCGCAGGCCGCGCAGAATTGCGACCAGACCGTTTTGCACGAGGGCTTGCTTGAGCATGTCAGTTCTCTACATGAAGGGGCCGGGCAGCGGCCGAAGAGGAGGATTGAATCAGACCGGCCTGCACCGCCACCTGCCAGAGGCCACGCTCGGTGGCCTGCTCGGCCAGGGTCACTTGGGGAAAACCGTTGGCATCGAGGGCGCGCTGATAGCGTGCGATCAGGGCGTCGCTGCCGATCAGGATCACGGCGGGCAAGTGCGCGTCGGTCTGACGCAGCAGTTGCGCCAGCGCGACGATTTCGTGGCCGATTAACAGGCCGGACAGGTAATCGGATTGAGCGGAGCCGGACAGCACGCCGGTCAAGCCGAGGGTGCGGCAACTGAAGATAGTCGACAGCGGACCTGCCGCACCGTTGGCCGACCGCGACACCGCCACGCCTCGGTCAAACGCTTCGGCGTCGAAGGTGTCGCTGCGCTGCATCGTGCGGCCAAGAATGGTGTGGCTGGACAGCGCGGCGTAGACCTCGCCGGTCATGAAGGTGTCGAAATGCTCAATCCGGCCGTCCACCGCCCTCACCCACTTCGAGTGGCTGCCGGGCAGGCCGATCAACAGGGGCTTTGCGGTTTCGCTGGCGGGCAGCGAGTCAAGAATGCCCAGGACCTGGGTCTCTTCGCCGCGCATCACATTGGGCAGCTCGGAGCGCTGCAGGATGCCGGGAATGATGTGAACGTCGACGCCGCGCACGCTGCGCACCGTGACCAACGCAGAGCTAAGCGCTGCGACGCTGGCGGGCGTCTGCTGATAGACCGCCTCGCGCCAGCCCTGAGCACTGCCGACCATCCCGCAGGCGATCACCGGCAGCGTCGGTTCGGCGTCGAGCCAGTCGCCGCAGGCTTCGTCGAAAGCGAGTTCGAATCCGTCGGAAACCTGCTGCCCGCCGATCAAGCGAGGCGTCGATGGCAACTGCATGATGCCCGCGCTGAGCGAACGTTGTTCCAGTACCCGGCCGTGTTCGCCGAGTCGATACGCGCGAAGGGAGGTCGTCCCCCAATCGAGCGCGATCAATTGCGCCTGCATGGCTTCACCTGATTGTTATTAATGAGTGAATGCGGGGCGGACTATAAACCGGTTGCGCCCAAAATCTCAATATATAACGCGCTATCCCACATATTGGGATTTAATGTTGCTGGGTCGTCAGATTTTGATAAATGCCCGTTCCGGATAGGTTTGCGGTTCGGGCATACTGCTGCCCGCTGGCAAAACTTTCACTAAACCAGTGTTAGCTTCTGCCTCCAGCCTGCGGTGCGTCACCTCCTGTTCTTCACACTGCTTGCGCCACTCATCAGCCCCAGCGCCGAAGGTGGTAACTTTCCTGCTCGCCCAGCCTTACGTTCTCTGCCCTGCACGCCTGCCGGCGCCTGTTCGCGTGCCCGCGCGCTTAACTCATCTGAAACAAGGACCCTCAAGATGAAGCGATTCCTCGTGCTCGACAGCCTGCGCGGTCTCTGCGCCCTGACGCTGATTGTTCATCACTCGCACATCGAGCGAAGCATCACGGAGCTGTCGTTTTTCCGTAACGCCAGTCAGTTCGCCGGCCTGTTCTTCGCCCTGAGCGGGTTTCTGATTTACCGGCGCTACGTTGGCACGCTGAACACTCCGCGCCAGCTGGGCGACTTCATGATTGCCCGCGCCGGGCGGGTCATGCCGCTGCATATCGCGGTGCTGGTGTTCTTCATCGGTTTCGAGTGTTTGAAACTGGTGCTGGAGCGCTACGGGCTGTTGTTGAACTTCCCGGCGTTCAGTGGTGACCGGGCGCCTGGGGAAATCCTTCCAAACCTTTTGCTGATTCAAGCCTGGTGGCCGGGCTTCAATGCGCTGTCGTTCAACTATCCGTCGTGGTGGGTCAGCGTCGCGTTTTACCTGTGGCTGATCTTCGGGCTGGTCTGCTACGCGCTGCCGGGGATGGCGCGGGCGATTTTCACGCTGCTGGGGGGGTTGGCGTTTGTCGGGTTGTTCGCGGATTCCGTCCTGCTGACGCGCTATGTGTTGTGGGGCGCGGCCTGTTTCTTTGCGGGCACGGTGACGTATCGGCTGTACGCGAGGCTGCGGAATTTCGCGCCGGGGGTGGTGCTGGGCAGTGTGCTTGAGGTGGGGGTTTTGGCGACTATCGGCTGGCTGATGGTGGACGGCCAAGCCCCGATGACGATTGAGCTGGCGCTGCTGTTTTGCCTGGCGATTCTGGTGTTCGCCTGGGAGGCTGGTGCGGTGTCGCGGCTGTTGCAGGTGCGGGTGTTTCCGGCGCTGGGCCGGTTGTGGCTGTCGATTTACCTGACCCATGCGGCGGTGATTTTCGTCGTCGCGACGGGATTGACGGTGGCCGCGAAGTTCGGCGGTTATCCGCTGTTGGTGGACAAACCGGGGGAGATTCCGGGGTCGCTGGTGCGGTATCTGAGTACGGGCAGTGCGCTGAACGACAACCTGTTGATGTTGCTGGTGGTGGTGGCGGTTGTGGTGGTTTCGATGTTGGCTCATCGCTTCATCGAGGTGCCGGGGATGCGGTTTTGTACGGGGTTAAGATCAAGATCAAGGGCGTCGGCCTAACGGCCTCGGTTTCGCCTTCGGCGAGTTACTTGGAAAGGCACCCCAAGTAACCAAGGGTGCTTGCTCTCGGTTTGGCCCTTCCTTCGTCAGGGTTCCTTCACTCCGGTCCCGCTCCGTGGGCCCGCCGCCATCCGCCATCCATGGCGGGGGGC
>NZ_JAUERW010000036.1:0-26809 GCF_041060465.1 Pseudomonas sp. W2Oct36 | reverse complement strand
GCGAGAGCGCCGTCAGGACATGGATGTCCGTTCGGCGCGGGCCCACGGAGCGTCGTCGGAGTGAGGGAACCCGACGAAGTCGGGCCAAACCACGAGCAAAGCGTTTTTGGTTACTTTTGGGGCGCTTTTGCCAAAAGTGACCCGCCGTAAGGGCGGAACCCTAATAACTGCACACACAGATAATGGATATAAACGCCTTGTAAAGCCTCCAGAGCCACGAAAACAAACACTCTTTACGCTTTCTTTATGCCCCCCACCCCCCGTCGCTCTCGTTCCTTTACACCCCCACTGAACACAATTGCCCCACACGGCAGTCGCCGTATGACGGAGAGTTTTTCATGAGCGTTCTGGATGGGGTGTCACTGCTGCTCGCAGCAGGGTTATTCGTTTACTTGCTGGTCGCGCTCCTGCGCGCCGGCCGGGTCGAGGAGTAACGGACATGCACGGTTACGACTACCTGCTGATACTGGCGTTTTTCGCCTTGGTGCTACTGCCCGCGCCGCTGCTGGGACGGTTCTACTACAACGTCATGGAAGGCCAACGCACCTTCCTGACCCCGGTCATGGGCCCGGTCGAGCGCATCTGCTATCGCCTGTCCGGCGTCGACCCCACCGTCGAACACAACTGGAAAACCTACACAATCGCCCTGCTGGCCTTCAACCTGGCCGGGTTCGTCGTCCTGTTCGCCATCCTGCTCCTGCAAGGCTCGCTGCCCCTCAACCCACAGGGCCTGCCCGGCATGGAGTGGTCGCTGGCGTTCAACACCACCATGAGCTTCGTCACCAACACCAACTGGCAGAGCTACAGCGGCGAAGCGTCCCTCAGCTACCTGAGCCAGATGGCCGGCCTGACCGTGCAAAACTTCGTCAGCGCCGCCACCGGCATCGCCGTGCTGGTCGCGTTTTGCCGCGGCATCAGCCGTCGCTCGACGCAGCACCTGGGCAACTTCTGGGCAGACATGACCCGCGCCACCCTCTACGGCCTGCTGCCGCTGTGCCTGGTACTGGCGCTGCTGCTGGTGTGGCAAGGCGTGCCGCAAACGTTCGCCCATTACGTGGACGCCGTGACCCTGCAAGGCACCGACCAGACCATTCCCCTGGGCCCGGCCGCCAGCCAGATTGCGATCAAGCAACTGGGCACCAACGGCGGTGGCTTCTTCGGCGTCAACTCGGCGCATCCGTTCGAGAACCCGACCATCTGGAGCAACCTGTTCGAGCTGGTGTCGATCATCCTGATTCCGGTGGCGCTGGTGTTCACCTTCGGCCATTACGTCAAGGACATGCGCCAGAGCCGCGCGATCATCGCCTGCATGCTGGCGCTGTTTCTGATCGGCGGCGCGACGGCGATGTGGTCCGAATACCAGCCCAACCCTGCGCTGAACATTGCGTCGGTCGAGCAGGCCGCGCCCATGGAAGGCAAGGAAACCCGCTTTGGCACCACGGCCACCGTGCTCTGGGCGGCGACCACCACGGCGGCGTCCAACGGTTCGGTCAACGGCATGCATGACAGCCTCAACCCGCTCACCGGGATGATCGCTCTGGCCAACATGATGGTCGGCGAAGTGATCTTCGGCGGCGTCGGCGCAGGCCTCTACGGCATGTTGCTGAACGTTCTGATCGCGGTGTTCCTCGCCGGCCTGATGATCGGCCGCACCCCGGAATACCTCGGCAAGAAGCTGCAGGCCCGTGAGGTCAAGTTGCTGGTGGCGACGTTGATCGTGATGCCGGTCGGCGTGCTGGTGTTCGGCGCGCTGGCGGCGACCTTGCCCGGTCCGGCGGGGGCGGTGAGCAATCCCGGCGCCCACGGTTTCAGTCAGTTGCTCTACGCCTACACCTCGGCGACCGCCAACAACGGTTCGGCCTTCGGCGGCTTCAGCGCCAACACCCCCTTCCATAACCTGATGTTGGGCCTGTCGATGTTCATCGGCCGCTTCGGCTACATCCTGCCGGTGCTGGCGCTGGCCGGCAGTCTGGCGGCGAAGAAGAGCTCGCCGCTGGGCCAGAACAGCTTCCCGACCCACGGCCCGCTGTTCGTCACCCTGCTGACCGTGACCATCTTGCTCGTGGGTGGCCTGACGTTCCTGCCGACCCTGGCACTGGGACCGATTGCCGAACACTTGAGCCTGGGCTTCTGAGGACCACACCATGAACATGCAAGCCCCCGTAACAAAGAGCCCGGACAGTAAAATTCCGGCCAGCAAGGCCACAAACCACGACGCGCAGCCCGTCGCGGCCAAGACCGGTCTTGCCGCCCTGTGGCGCCCGGCGCTGGTGCAGGCGTTCGTCAAGCTCGACCCGCGCCAGTTGCACCGTGCGCCGGTGATGCTGGTGGTCGAACTGACCGCGGTTTTGACCACCGTGCTGTGCCTGATCCCTGACCCGGCAGTGCCAACGTCCGTCGCCGTGCAGATCGCGATCTGGCTGTGGTTCACCGTGTTGTTCGCCAACTTCGCCGAAGCCTTGGCCGAAGGTCGCGGCAAGGCCCGCGCCGACAGCCTGAAAGCCGGCAGCGAAGGCCTGAAGGCGCGGATCCAGGGCGCAAACGGCAGTTACGAGATGGTCAACGCTGCCACCCTGCGCAAGGGCGATGTGGTCCGCGTTGAAGCCGGGGAGCTGATCCCGGGCGACGGCGAGGTCATCGAAGGCATCGCGGCGGTCAACGAAGCGGCGATCACCGGTGAGTCTGCGCCGGTGATTCGCGAGTCCGGCGGCGACCGTTCGGCCGTCACCGGCAACACCCGTCTGGTGTCCGACTGGCTGCTGGTGCGGATCAGCGCCAACCCCGGCGAGTCGACCCTGGACCGCATGATCGCGCTGGTCGAAGGTGCCAAACGGCAGAAGACCCCCAACGAAGTGGCCCTCGACATTCTGCTGATCGGCCTGACCCTGATCTTCCTACTGGTGGTCGTCACCCTGCAGCCGTTCGCGCATTTTGCCGGCGGTAACCTGCCGCTGGTGTTCCTCGTGGCGCTGCTGGTGACCCTGATTCCGACCACCATCGGCGGCCTGCTCTCGGCCATCGGCATTGCCGGCATGGACCGCCTGGTGCGCCTTAACGTGATCGCAAAATCCGGCCGCGCGGTGGAAGCGGCGGGTGACGTGCACGTGCTGCTGCTGGACAAGACCGGCACCATCACGTTCGGCAACCGTCGTTGCGCGGCGGTGTATGCCGCGCCGGGCGTGACGCCGAAAGAGCTGAGCGAAGGCACACTGCTGGCCTCGCTGGCCGATGACACGGCTGAAGGCAAGTCCATCGTCGAATACCTGCGCGGGCAGCACCCGATGACCGAGCCTGCGCCGAGCCAGTTGACGGCGGTGCCGTTCACGGCGGAAACCCGTCTGTCTGGCGTCGATTTCGAGGGCCGTGTGTACCGCAAGGGCGCCGTGGACTCGCTGCTGAAATTCCTCGGCCGTGACCGCAGCGACCTGCCGCCGGTGCTGGCGCGGGAAATCGACAAGATCGCCAAGACCGGCGGCACGCCGTTGCTGGTCTGCGGCGACGGCAAACTGCTCGGCGCGATTCACCTCAAGGACGTGGTCAAGCCGGGCATTCGCGAGCGTTTTGAGGAGCTGCGCAAACTGGGCATTCGCACGGTCATGGTCACCGGCGACAACCCGCTGACGGCTGCAGCGATCGCGGCAGAAGCCGGCGTCGATGACGTGCTGGCCGAAGCCACTCCCGAGAAGAAACTGGAGCGCATCCGTCAGGAACAGAACGACGGGCGTCTGGTGGCGATGTGCGGCGACGGCGCCAACGACGCGCCGGCGCTGGCCCAGGCCGACGTCGGTATGGCCATGAACGACGGCACCCAGGCAGCGCGTGAAGCGGCCAACATGGTCGATCTCGACAGCGACCCGACCAAGCTGTTGGACGTGGTGCAGATCGGCAAGGAATTGCTGGTGACCCGCGGTGCCCTGACGACCTTTTCCATCGCCAACGACGTGGCCAAGTACTTCGCCATCCTGCCGGCGCTGTTTGCGGCGATTTATCCGCAACTGGGCGTGCTCAACATCATGCACCTGGCCAGCCCGCAGAGCGCGATTCTGTCGGCCATCGTCTTCAACGCGCTGATCATTGTCGTGCTGATCCCGCTGGCGCTGCGCGGTGTCCGGGTGCAGGCCGCCAGCGCGGCGCATCTGCTGCGCCGCAACCTGTTGGTCTATGGCCTCGGCGGGCTGGTCGTGCCGTTCGTGGGCATCAAGGTGATCGACCTGCTGCTGACCGCTCTGCACCTGGTTTAACCCGTTGATCGCGCCGCGTGGTGATGATCCCGCGCGGCGCTCACTTCGAAATGAGGATTGAATGATGTCCAGCGTATTGCGTCCGGCCGTGAGCCTGATCGTTCTGATGACCCTGATCACCGGCGTGGCTTACCCGTTGGTGGTGACCGGTGTCGCCCAAGTGGCGTTTCCGGATCAGGCCAACGGCAGCCTGGTCTACGACGACCATGAAAAGGTGCGCGGCTCCGAGTTGATCGCACAGAATTTCACCGGCGAAGAATGGTTTCACCCGCGTCCCTCTGCCGGCGCCTATGCCACCGTGGCCAGCGGCGCGAGCAACCTGGCGCCGAGCAATCCGGCGCTGGCGACGCGAGTGACCGATGATGCCGCAAAAGAGAAAGTCGACAACCAGGGCCCGGTGCCGCTGAACCTGCTGACCACCTCCGCAAGCGGTCTTGATCCGCACTTGTCGCCCGCCGCAGCCGAATATCAGGTGGCCCGCATCGCAGCGGCGCGTAACCTGCCGCGCGAGTCGGTGCAGAAACTGGTGGCCGAGAACACCCAGACCTCGCTGATCGGCCCGCCGGTGGTGAACGTGCTGGACTTGAATCTGAGTCTGAATCGGTTACCGTCTGGCAAACTCGTGAACTGACGCCACCGGGCGCCGCCACACGCGCGCACATCACCCTGCACCAGGACAACTTTTCGTGAATTCAACCACCCGCGCCGACGCTTTGCTGGTCAATCTTCCTCGGGACGATCGCGGGCGGCTGAAGGTGTTTCTTGGCGCGGCGCCTGGCGTGGGCAAGACCTACGCCATGCTCCAGGCCGCGCACACGCAGATGCGTCAGGGCGTTTCGCTGCTGGCCGGGGTCGTCGAGACCCACGGCCGTGCCGAGACCGAAGCGCTGCTGGGCGGTTTGCCGCAGCAACCGATGCTGCGTTCCGAGTACCGCGGCGTCATGCTCGAAGAGATGGACCTGGACGGTCTGCTCGCAGCGAAACCCAAACTGGTGCTGGTCGACGAACTCGCCCACAGCAACGCGCCGGGCAGTCGCCACGCCAAGCGCTGGCAGGACATTCAGGAACTGCTCTCGGCGGGGATCGACGTCTACACCACGGTCAACGTTCAGCACCTGGAAAGCCTCAATGATCAGGTGCGCGGCATCACCGGCGTGCAAGTGCGCGAAACGCTGCCGGACTGGGTGTTGCAGGAAGCCTACGAACTGGTGCTGATCGACCTGCCGCCCCGGGAGCTGCTGGAGCGGCTGCGCGACGGCAAGGTCTACGTGCCGGAGCAGGCCCGCGCCGCCATCGATGCCTTTTTCACCCAGACCAACCTCACCGCGCTGCGGGAAATGGCCATGCAAACCGCCGCCGCCCAAGTGGACAACGACCTGGCGCTGGGCTACCGGCAGTTGGGTCAGGCGGCGCCGGCGGTGCGCGGTCGTCTGCTGGTGGGGATCGACGGCGACGCCCAGGCCGAACGGCTGGTGCGCCATGCCAGTCGTGTCGCGCAACGGCGGCATCTGCCGTGGAGTCTGGTGCACGTCGACAACGGGCGCTTTTTCGACGAACTGGCCCGCGGCCGTTTGCAGAACGCCCAGCAGCTCGCCGAACGCCTCGGCGGGGAAGTGGTGGTGCTGCGCGCGCCGGAAGTGGCGAAGACGCTGATTCAGCACGCCACCGAACGCCGCGCCAGTCTGGTGCTGGTGGGCCAGTCGCGGCCTTCGCTGCGCCGTCGGGTATTGGGCGGCGGGTTGGCGTCGCGTCTGCTGCGCAATGCCCACGGTCTGGAAATCAACGTGCTCGACAGCGAATCGCGTCCCGATCAGGCGCTGTCCACCTCGCCGCCCAATCTGGTCTGGTTCGATTACGCCCTGGCGCTGTTCGCCACGGTCGGCGCCAGCGCCCTGGCCTGGGCGGTGTCCAGTTGGCTGGCGCTGCCAAACATCTCTCTGGTGTTTCTCGCCGCCGTGCTGCTGGTGGCCGTGCGCAGCAGCGTCGGCCCGGCGATGGTCTGTTCGGTGCTGTCGTTTCTGGCGTATGACTTTCTGTTCATTCCGCCGAATTTTTCCCTGAGCATCCAGCGCGAAGAAGACGTGCTGACGCTGCTGTTCTTCCTGTTGATGGCCGCGCTGACCGGCAATCTCGCCGCTCGTCAGCGTCGCCAGTTGCAAGCGCTGCGCGACACCCAGGAGGAGACCAGCGAACTGCTCGACCTGTCACGCCGCCTGACCGCCGCCACCGATCGCCAGGCGGTGCTCAGTGCGGCCGATCATCATCTGGCCGGCTGGAGCGAGTTGCAGCTGTGCGTCCTGGACAACGACCGCGAGCAGGGGTGGAAGGTGGAAGTCGGCGGGCCGCTGGAGTTTTCCGAGTTCGAGCGCGCGGCGGCGGACTGGGCCTGGCAGCACGGGCAACCGGCGGGCAAGGGCACCGGCACGCTGCCGTCGGGGAGTTGGTGGTGGCTGCCGTTGTGGGTGGACGATGCGCCGCTGGCCTTGCTGGGGATTCGTGCGAAACAGGGCCAGACTTTTACACCTCAGCGTCGACGGTTGCTCACGGCGCTGAGTCAGCCACTGGGTCAGGCCCTGGCCCGGGCGCGTCTGGCCGAAGACCTGGAAGCCGCGCGTTTGCATGGCGAGACCGAACAACTGCGCAGCGCCTTGCTGGCCTCGGTGTCCCACGACCTGCGCACGCCGCTGACCGCCATGCGCGGCAGCATCGACAGCCTGCTGGCGCTGGGCGAGGCGATTCCGCTGGAAGACCGCCGCGAGTTGCTCGAAGGCACCCGCGACGAGGCCGAGCGCCTGGACCGTTACATTCAGAACCTGCTGGACATGACGCGCCTCGGCCACGGCGCGCTGAAGCTGGCGCGGGACTGGGTCTCACCGGGTGACATCGTCGGCAGCGCACTCAATCGCCTTCGCGCCGTCCTCGCGCCGCTGCAGGTCATGACCCAATTGCCGGCAGAGCTGCCGCTGCTGTATGTCCACGCCGCGCTGATCGAGCAGGCGTTGATCAACGTAATCGAAAACGCCGCGCGCTTTTCGCCGGTCAATGGCCGTCTGCAGATGGCGGTCAGTGCGCAGAACGAAGAGATCGTCTTTGCCGTCAGCGATGAGGGGCCGGGAATCCCGGAGAGCGAACGGGCGAAGATTTTCGATATGTTCTACACCGCCGCGCGGGGTGACCGAGGCGGGCAGGGCACGGGGCTGGGGCTGGCGATCTGTCAGGGCATGGTCGGCGCCCATGGCGGACGGATCAGCGTGGGCGATGGCATCGACGGTCGCGGCACCTGCATCAGTCTGCATTTGCCGCTGCAGGCGCAGCCTGAAGCGGAAATGGACCAGGCGGTCTGAAACCGTTTTGCGATACGCTGACGGAACTTTGTGACGGCACTTTTTTCTAATGACAGGACACCCATGAGCCAGACGGCGACCATTCTGGTGATCGATGACGAGCCGCAGATCCGCAAATTCCTGCGCATCAGCCTCGCGTCACAAGGCTACAAAGTGCTGGAAGCCGGGACCGGCAACGACGGCCTGACCCAGGCCGCACTTAATAAACCTGACTTGCTGGTGCTCGACCTGGGCCTGCCGGACATGGACGGGCAGGATGTGCTCAGCCAGTTTCGCGAATGGTCGGCGGTGCCGGTGCTGGTGCTGTCGGTGCGTGCCAGCGAGGGCGAGAAAGTTCGCGCGCTGGACGCCGGTGCCAACGATTACGTGACCAAGCCATTCGGCATTCAGGAGTTCCTGGCGCGGATTCGCTCACTGCTGCGCCAGGCGCCGGACGGCGGCCAAGTGGAGTCGGCGGTGCTCATTGGCCCGCTGAACATTGACCTGGCCTATCGGCGGGTGTCCCTGGGCGATGTGGAAGTCGCCCTGACCCGCAAGGAATACGCGGTGCTGGCGCAACTGGCGCGGCATCCCGGTCGGGTCATTACCCAACAGCAACTGCTTAAGGACATCTGGGGCCCGACCCATGTCGAAGACACCCATTACCTGCGCATCGTGGTGGGGCACCTGCGCCAGAAACTCGGCGACGACCCCGCCGCGCCACAGTACATCGTCACCGAGGCGGGGGTTGGGTATCGGTTGGTGAATGGGTGAAGCATCGTTTTCCCTCCATCGGCCGCGTACACCTGCGGGGCTGGCGGTGACCTCGACTGTGGGACCGGCTTTAGCCGGGAAAGCGTCGGAGGTCACACCGCGTGATTGATGGCGTTCATGCGGGCCTCTTCCCGGCTGAAGCCGGTCCCACTAAAGCATCGCGTGCATCGCTCGGGACTGACGGTGACCTCGACTGTGGGGCCGGCTTTAGCCGAGAAGGCGCCGGTGGTCACAGCGCGTGATTGATGGTGGTCATGGGGGCCTCTTCCCGGCTGAAGCCGGTCCCGCTAAAGCATCGCGTACACCTGAGGAACTGGCGTTGACCTCGACTGTGGTACCGGCTTTAGCCGGGAAAGCGTTGATGGTCACACCGCATGATTGATGGTGGTCATGCGGGCCTCTTCCCGGCTGAAGCCGGTCCTACTAAAGCATCGCGTACACCTGCGGGACTGGCATTGACCTCGACCGTGGGACCGGCTTTAGCCGGGAAAGCGCCGGTGGTCACACCGCGTGATTGATGGTGGTCATGGGGGCCTCTTCCCGGCTGAAGCCGGTCCTACTAAAGCATCGCGTGCATCCCTCGGGACTGGCGTTGACCTTGACCGTGGGACCGGCTTTAGCCGGGAAAGCGTTGATGGTCACACCGCGTGATTGATGATGGTAATGGGGGCCTCTTCCCGGCTGAAGCCGGTCCTACTAAAGCATCTCGCACACCTGCGGGGCTGGCGGTGACCTCGACTGTGGGACCGGCTTTAGCCGGGAAAGCGTCGGAGGTCACACCGCGTGATTGATGGCGTTCATGCGGGCCTCTTCCCGGCTGAAGCCGGTCCCACTAAAGCATCGCGTGCATCGCTCGGGACTTACGGTGACCTCGACTGTGGGGCCGGCTTTAGCCGGGAAAGCGTCGGAAGCCACGCCTTTAATGCTCCTGCTCATACCGATCCAGCGTTTCTCTGGCGATCTGCCGCCCGAGCGCGATCAGCTCCGGGGCTTTGTAGAATTCGAAGAACCGGCACACGCGTTTCGGCACGTTGATCAGGATGTCGGGCGGGTAGCCGGCGATTTTGTATTGCGCCAGGGACGTCTGCATCACCTCGAAGCTCTGGTTGATCAAATCCAGCAGCGAGGCGGGGCCGACGTTGTCGATGATAATCGAGCCGCTGGCCGATCTCGGCGCCCCGGCCTGGGTGGGCGCGGCGGAGGGTTGCTGGCCTTGGGGGTCGGCGGATTCGATGTCGGCCATCAGCCACGGATTGCCCGTCAGCACGGCGGCACTGGGTTTCAGCCGCTGCTGCGCCAGACGCAAACCATCCTCGCCGGTCAGGTCCAGCCTGCGGCGGAACGGCAGGTGCGAGCCGATGGACGTCATCAGGCCGTCGAAACGCTTCTTCACCGCGGGCGGGCGCTCGATCACCGGCAACGTGTAATGCTTCTGGGTCGTGGAGTTGAGGTTGACCGCGACGATCAAATCGCAATGGCTCGACACCACCGGCACGATCGGCAACGGGTTCAGCAGGCCGCCATCGACCAGCGTGCGATTGCCCTGGACCACCGGGGTGAACAGACTGGGGATCGCCGCCGAGGCGCGCATTGCCGAATGCAGGTTGCCTTCCTGAAACCAGATCTCCTGCTGGTTGGTCAGGTCGGTGGCCACGGCCGTGTAAGGGATGGGCAGGTCCTCGATGTTGATCTCGCCGACGATGTCGCGAATCTTGCCGAACACCTTCTCGCCGCGAATCGCCCCCAGCCGGAAACTCACGTCCACCAGCCGTAACACGTCCAGGTAATCCAGGCTTTCGATCCACGCCTTGTACTCGGGGAGCTTGCCTGCCGCGTAGATCCCGCCGATCACCGCGCCCATGGAACAGCCGGCGATGCAGCCGATGTCATAGCCGCGGTGTTCGAGCTCTTCGATGACACCGATGTGCGCATAACCCCGTGCGCCCCCGGAGCCCAGAACCAGCGCGATGCGTTTATTCATGTGCGGTTTCCCACTGTCAGCGTTCAGGCGGCGCGCAAGGCGGCCGATTCATCACACACCAGCGTAACGCCAACCGCGCGAAACGGGTATTGTGCATCGCCCCGGCGTGGCACTTTTGCATCGCCGCACCGTCAAAGCCGCATCAATGATTTCCTTAGTTGAGGTAACACCCATGAAAGCCTGGATCTGCCTGCCCCTGTTGGCGTTGGTTCTCACCGGTTGCGCCGGCAAAACGGCCTACCGCGACAGCTGCGCCACCAACCTTGACGCGGCCTGGCACGAGCTGGATCTGGCCAAGGCGGAAGGGTTCGCTGGCACGGTCAGCTACTCCAAGGCCCTGTCGCTGCTGACCGGCGCCAAGACCCAGCAGCAGTTCGAAGCCTTCGAAGGTTGCTCCGAGAAAGCTGAGAAAGCCCGTTTCTACATCCGTGAGTCCCGCGCGGGTCGCTGAGATCGTTCCAAAGTCCGCAGCCATTAAGCGGTCTCCCTGTAGGAGTGAGCTTGCTCGCGAAGCCTGCTGTCAGTCGCCATCTAGCTGACTGAGATAACGCGGATCGCGAGCAAGCTCACTCCTACAGTCCTGTTTCGCTCCACCCTGATGAATCCCTCCCTCCCGCTCTAGCGAAAACGCCTACGCTGACCTTACAGTGGCTGCACGTCTGGCATCGTTTGCAGTCCTATTAGCCATGAGCAGTCGCCTGGGGAGGCCTTCCGATGGGCAGAAAACTGGATGCGTGTCTCAACGCGATCAATGAAGTGGTGCTGGGCAAGGAACCGCAGGTCCGCCTGGCGCTGACCTGCCTGCTGGGCGGCGGGCACTTGTTGATCGAAGACTTGCCCGGCATGGGCAAAACCACCCTCAGCCACACCCTCGCGCGGGTGCTTGGCCTGAGCTATCAACGCATTCAATTCACCTCCGATCTGTTGCCGGGCGACATCCTTGGCACGTCCGTCTTTGATCGCGACACCGGGCAATTCACCTTTCACCCCGGGCCAATCTTCGCCGAGCTGGTGCTGGCCGACGAAATCAACCGCGCGACGCCCAAAAGCCAGAGCGCACTGCTGGAGGCGATGGAAGAGGGCCAGGTCACCATCGAGGGCGCGACCCGTATGCTGCCCGATCCGTTTTTTGTCATCGCCACCCAGAACCCGTTCAGCCAGGGCGGCACCTTCGCCCTGCCGGAATCGCAACTGGACCGCTTCCTCATGCGCCTGTCCTTGGGCTATCCCGCGCGGTCGGCGGAGAAGGCCCTGCTGCTGGGCGAGTCCCGCCGCGATCTGCTGCCGCGCATCGAGCCATTGCTGGACCACGCCGAGCTCGCGTCCCTCCAGCAGCAGGCGCGGCAGGTGCGGGCCAGCGACGCCTTGGTCGATTATGTGCTGCGGCTGGTCGATGCCACGCGCAGCCAGCCGCAATTTGCCTACGGCCTGTCACCCCGCGCGAGCCTGGCGATTCTCTCGGCGGCGCGGGCCTGGGCGTTGCTCGCCGGGCGCGATTACGTGATTCCCGAAGACGTGCAGGCGATTCTGCCTGCCGTCATCAGCCACCGCCTGCGCGAGCGCACTGACCCGACCGGGCACGGCGGCGGCGCGCTGGTTCAGTGGTTACTGCGCGAGGTGCCGGTGCTGTGATCGAACGCTTCAAACCGGTCTGGCAGCGCTGGGTGGGGCGTCGAATCCCCCCAGCGTCCCGGGTCGAGCTGGATCACCGCCGAATCTTCATCCTGCCGACCCGGGTCGGCGGCACTTACGCGCTCATTCTATTTCTGCTGTTGCTGGTGTCGATCAACTACCAGAACAGCCTCGCCTACGGCCTGACATTCCTGATGCTGTCAGTGGGCGTGCTCGCCATTCTGCACACCTACCGCAACATCAGCGGGCTGGTGCTGAGCGGCGGCCATGCGCGTTCGGTGTTCGTCGGCGAACCGGTGCAACTGCGCCTTCGTCTGGAAAGCACCGGCCATGGCCATCAGGCGATTGCCCTGGGTTGGGACAGCGAACAACTGGAGCAGACCGACGTCGAGGCCGAGCGCCTGGTCGAAGTCGGCCTGACCCTGCCGGCGCTCAAGCGCGGCTGGATGCGGGCGCCGCGTTTGCGGGTGGAGAGCGTGTTTCCGCTGGGTATTTTTCGCGCCTGGAGCTGGCTGGACCTGGAACAGACCGTGCTGATCTACCCGCAACCAGTGGCCGGAACCATGCCGCTGTTGCAAGGCGTGCAACCCCATGCCGAGGACGACGGCCACGCGACGACGGGCCCCGGCGTCGATGACTATCAGGGCCTGCGCCTGTGGCAGCCGGGCGACTCGATGCGGCGCATGCACTGGAAAGCCTGGTCGCGGGGGCAGGGGCTGATGGTCAAAGAGTTCAGCGACCTCAGCGGTCACGACCTGTGTCTGGACTTCATGGCTTTGGGCGGTGACATCGAGGAGCGGCTGTCGCGCCTGTGCTACTGGGTGCTGGAGTTGTCCCAGCGTCAGCAACCCTTCGCGCTGCGGCTGCCCGGTTTCATCTCGGCCGTGGACAGCGGCGACGCCCACCGCGAAGCCTGTTTGCGCCAGTTGGCGCTGTACGGGGTGCGGGCATGACGGGGCCGATAAAGAGTGCTGCGCGATGACGTCCTCAAGCCTGGCGAAACCGATTCCGCGGGTCAGCCTCAACTGGTTGCTGATCGCTCAGGCGCTGGTGATCGTGCCATTCGCCTTGCATGTGCCGGTGGCGTTGATCGTGTTGTGGCTGGTCTGCTCGTTCTGGCGCATCCAGATCTTCCGCATGCGCGTGCGTATGCCCGGCACCTGGATCAAGTCGGGACTGCTGGTCGGCACCGCCGGGGGCATTTACCTGGCGCGGGGCAGCTTGATCGGCCTGGATGCGGGGGCGGCGCTGCTGATCGCCGCGTTCATTCTGAAGATGCTGGAAATGCAGAATCGGCGTGATGCGCTGGTGTTGATCTTCCTCGGCTTCTTCTGCATCGCGGTCGGTTACCTGTTCGAAGACTCGCTGCTCTGGGGCCTGTTTACCCTGCTGCCGATCACCACGCTGCTGGCGGCGTTGATCGGCCTGCAACAGTCCGGCATTTCCGGGAAGCCTGCCGCCACGCTCAGGCTGTCGGCCAAATTGCTGCTGCAGGCCGTGCCGCTGATGATCCTGCTGTTTCTGTTCTTTCCCCGTCTCGATCCGCTGTGGTCGCTGCCGCAACCGAGCAACAAGGCGCTGACCGGGCTGTCCGACAGCATGGCGCCGGGGGACATCGCCGAGCTGAGCAAGTCCGCCGAGCTGGTGTTTCGCGCAAGTTTTGACGGCCCGCTGCCGCCGCGCAATCAGCTGTACTGGCGCGCGCTGACCCTGGAGCAGTTCGACGGCAGACGCTGGTCGCAGTCTTCCCGGGCGCAAGTGCCGGACGCGCCGCTGTGGCGCCGGGAAGGCGAGCGGGTCGGCTACAGCGTGGTACTGGAGCCGACCGGCAAACCGTGGCTGATGACCCTCGACGTGGGCCAGACCGATCTGGCCGGCGTGCGCCAGATGAGCGATTTCCGCTGGCAGCGGCGGCGACCAGTCGAGCAATCGATGCTCTACAACGCCGAATCCTGGCCTGACGCAGTGCGCGAGACCGTGCTCAGCGACGGCGCCCGCGTGCAGGCCCTGCAACTGCCGGCCAAAGGCAATCCCCAAGTGCGCGAGTGGGCAGCGGACCTGCATCGGCGCCATCCCGGCACCGACGCCGTGGTGGACGCGCTGCTGTCGTACTTCACCTCGCAGCCGTTCCGCTACACCCTTAGGCCCCCCGCGCTGGGCGCCAACAGCATCGATGACTTTCTGTTCGGCAGCCGCGCCGGTTTCTGCGCCCATTACGCCGGGGCCATGACTTTCGCGTTGCGCGCGGCAGGCGTGCCGGCGCGGGTGGTCGCTGGCTATCAGGGCGGCGAGCTGAACCCGGACGGCAACTACCTGACCGTGCGCCAGTTCGATGCCCACGCCTGGGTCGAGTACTGGCAACCGAACGTGGGTTGGCGCAGTGTCGACCCGACCGCCGCGGTGGCACCCGCACGGGTCGAGCAGGGGCTTGAACAGGCGCTGGCGGCGGACGAAGACTTTCTCGGCGATTCGCCAATGTCCCCGCTGCGCTATCGGCACCTGGCCTGGGTCAATTCGATTCGCATGGGCTGGGACAACCTCAATTACGGCTGGCAACGCTGGGTGCTGGGCTATCAGGGGCAGCAGCAACTGCAAGTGCTCGGCCGCTGGTTTTCGGGGTTTCAGGCACCGGTGTTCGCCGGCGGTGCGGCGGCTATTCTCGGGCTGCTGGCGCTGTGGCTGTTTAAGCCGTGGCGGCGCGAAAGCGATTCGCAGCTGCGCCTGTTCAACCATTTCGAACGTCTGCTCGCCCGGCAGGGTCTTAAGCGTCAGCCGGGTGAGGGTGCTCAGGCCTTCTCCCAACGTGCTGCCGCGCAACTGCCGGCGCACGCCGGGGCGATCAGGGATTTTGTCGACGAATTCGAAGCCCAGCGCTATGCCGGGGCGGACGGCTCGGTCGGTACCCTGCGCCAGCACCTGAAATCCCTGCGCCGCAGCCTGCCGTGGCGTTTGTCCGCTGTGAGGGACAAGCGGCCGTAAGTCATCAGACATTCATCTTCAACCAAGGAGTGTTTCATGTCAGCGATGGTCGATCACCTGGTCGCCGAGATTATCGGCCTTAACATCAAACTGCTTGCCTGCCACGCGCGGCTGGAAGTCTCCACCGACAGCGAAGCGCTGCACGACCTGCGCACCAACGTCCGCCGCCTGCGCAGTGTCTTGCGCCCGCTGCGCGGTCTGCCAGGGCTGGATCAAGTGGAAGGGGCGGCGAAGGAGGTCGGTGCGCTGACCACGCCCTTGCGGGACATGCAGGTACTGGCGGCGTTCCTCGAGGAACAGGGTCTGCCCCAGGCCGCGGCCAAGCGCGATCAATACCTGAAAACCGCGTGCCCGAAAGTGGCCAGCTCTGCGGAGCTCAATCGTCTGTTCGGCGTGCTGGACCAATTGCCAGCCCTGCTGCGCACCCAGGAACGCCACGGCCTGCTCGATAAATTGCGCCAGCGCATTGAAAAGCGCCTGGACAAACAGTGGAAGCAACTGCGCGAAGCCATGGGCGACCCTGCCCACGACCGCCATCGACTGCGCCTGTTGATCAAGCGCGTGCGTTACGCCGGTGAGGCTTACCCTGAACTCAGTCATCAGCCGAAGAACATGGAGCGCCGGTTGAAAGCGGCCCAGGGCGCTCTGGGCGACTGGCACGATCACCTGCAATGGCTGGAGCAGGCGCGGCATCAGGCCGATCTTTCACCTTGCGTGGCCGGGTGGGAATTGGGCATTCATCGTGCCGAGCAAAAGTCTGACCAGGTGCTGGAACGCTTGTACAAGGCTTGCTTTGGTAAGCATTCCTCGCGTTAAGGGCCCTCGCGCAGGATTGTCCAGCGCAGCCTTTTAACCGTCTCGTCCGCAGGATTGGCGTTTATAAACCCTGTCCTGCGGCAGCTGCCTCGCTACCATTTGCACATCCCGCCTGCCACCCTGGAACGTCCATGAAATTCTCCGAGCTGCTCGACGCCGTCCGCACCCGTCCCGAATCCGTCAGCATCCCCGCCTCATGGGCCCAAGGGCGTGCCTGCTTCGGCGGGCTGATGGCCGCGTTGATGTATGAAGCGATGCGCGCGAAGGTCTCTGCCGAGCGGCCGGTGCGGTCGCTGGCGATCTGTTTTGTGGCCCCGCCGGCCATCGACACGCCGATCTCGTTTGACGTGGAGATCCTCCGCGAGGGCAAGGCCGTCAGCCAGGTGTTGGGGCGGGCGATGCAGAACGGCGAGGTCATGACCCTGATTCAGGGCAGCTTCGGCGCCCCACGCGAGTCGATGATTTCGGTGCAGGCCGAGCCAGCGCCGGTGTTCACACCGGTGGACGAGATCCAGCCGTTTCCGTTTGTGTCAGGGGTGATGCCGGAATACCTGCGCTTTATTGACCTGCGCTGGGCGCTGGGTGGCCTGCCGTTTTCCAATACGCCGTCCGGTGCGATTGGCGGTTACGCGCGATTGCGTGACGTGGAAGAGGAACCCTTGACCGAAGCGCACCTGCTGGCACTGGTCGACACCTGGCCGCCTGCGGTGCTGCCGCACCTGAACAAGCCGGCACCGGGGAGTTCGTTGACGTGGACAATCGAGTTTGTGCAGCCGTTGCCCGCCATGACCACCCATGACTGGACGCAGTACCGAGCGGTGATCGAGCATGCCCGCGATGGCTACGGTCATACCGCGGCGGCGTTGTGGACGCCGAAAGGGGAGTTGGTGGCGATCAGTCGCCAAACGGTGACAGTTTTCGGCTGATCAGTCGTGCATGCCGCAAGTTTAGTGACACGTGCTCACCTGATGCATTTATGAACCTGTCAAACGCCTGAGGCCTTATTGGCCTCGGGCTTTGATGGCTTGGGCAGCGACCAGACCCAGCACGCCGATGGCGGCGGAGGTCAGGCTGCCGTTGAACGCGCCGTCGAGCAGCAACAGCCCGGAGACGATGGCCAGCGGAAACGCCAGGGACGACAGCACGACATGGGACGGCAGGCCTTCCTTGCGCGATGGGTGGAAAAATTCGCCGATGTGGAGATCCGTAATGAACTTGGGCATGACGCTTACCTCGGTGAAACATTAACAAGAAGTGTTTTCGATTGAGGTGAGAATAGGCCCGGCGTTTTACTTCGGCGAATCGAGGATTGCTATCAGCCTGATAGGCAGCATGCCTCTGAGTAATCGCAGCCGCGCGAGGCAATCAGCCTTGTAATTTCAGCTGTCCGATGGCGGTGTTCAAGGCGCCCGCCAGTGTCGCCAGCTCATCGCTGGTGCCGGCCGAGTCCACGGTCTGCCGGACGGTGCGCTCGGTCACGTCGCGGATGCTCACCACGGCGCGGTTCATTTCTTCGGCCACCTGGCTCTGTTGTTGCGCGGCCACCGCAATCTGAGTGTTGCTCTCGCGCATCTGCGCCACCGCTTCAGTGATCGCCGTCAGCGCCTGACCCGCTTCCCGCGCGCGCTGCACGCAGTCGTCGGCCTTGTGCGAGCTCTCCTGCATGAAATCCACCGCATCGCGGGTGCCCGCCTGCAGGGTGCAGACCATGGTGGTTATCTCGTCGGTGGACGTCTGCACCCGACGCGCCAGATGCCGCACCTCGTCGGCCACCACCGCGAAGCCGCGTCCCATCTCGCCAGCGCGGGCCGCTTCGATGGCGGCGTTGAGGGCGAGCAGGTTGGTCTGTTCGGCGATGCTGTGAATCACGCTCACCACGCCGTTGATTTTCTGACTGTCCTCGGCCAGCCGCTGGATCATCCCGGCTGTCTGTTGCACCCCGCTGGACAGCCCGGCGATGGACGCCTCGACCCGATCAACCACGGCTTTGCCGGTGCCCGCGAGCTTATCAGCGTTACGGGATTGATCACGGGTGGCGCCGGCGTGTTGAGCGATGTGGTGGACGGTGGCGGTCATTTCATTGATGGCCGTTGCCACTTGGTCGGTCTCGCTCTGCTGGCCGAGCATGCCCTGGCGCACCTCGCTCATGCCCGACGCCATTTGGCCCGCGCCTGCATCCAGGCGGGCGGCGGAATGGGCCACGGTGGTGACGATGCGTTGATAACCGGCCTGCATGGCGTTGAAGGCCTTGGCCATCTGCCCGACTTCATCTTCACCGGCGAGTGGCACGCGCGCCGAGAGGTCGCCGCTGCGTTCAACATGCAGCATTACGTCTTTGAGGGTGTTGAGGTGGGTCAGCAGAAAGCGGATCAGCAGTTGCGACGCGCCGAGCATGGCGAGCATCAGAATGAACACCGCGACCGCGTACTGGACAAAGCGCTCGCCCACCAGTTGCAGCAGGTGTGGCGCAGCGGCGAGCACAGCGATGCGTTGATCACCGCGCTGGATGACATAGGCGCCGATCAGAGGCGTACCGTCTGTGTCGGCCTTCAGGTCGGCCCAGCCGGTGACCGTACTCAGGGAGGGCAGGGGCTGACCGTTGAACACCGGCACCTGTCCCGCTGGATACGTCAAACGGTGGGCCGCCGCTGGCAGTGGTTGCCCGGCGGGCCAGGCGCTCAACAACTGCGCTTCGGCCTGCGCGGCGGCCCTGGCGTCGTTGGCGCGGGTTTGTTGTTCCAGCTGCAGGGCGTAAAGGACCAGCAACAGCGTGGTGAAAAACGCAACGGCGTTGACCGCCCAGAACTTGTATTTCAGCGAAACATTGCTCAGCCAGCGGGCCATGGTGGAAGTCTTCTGTGGGTGCACGAGATAAGGCAAGGTGCCATCATTTTGTGCCCTTTGAAGACGCGAAGCGTTGATCTGGGTCAATGGGTGTTTATGGGATGACTCGTCAGACGGCGCGCCTGCAACTTCGGCCTGCGAAACATGCCGGCGCCTGTTTCGACTGTTACGACGCTTGAGTGGCAGCTTCCACCACCGGCAACGCAAAAAACGCCCGTGCGCAATCAGTGGTGTGGGCCGCGACATCCTCCGGGCTCTCGCCTCGATGCAGCGCCACTTCGCGAAGAACCTCGGGCAGATAGGCCGGTTCGTTGCGGCCGTTCTTCGGCTTGGGGCGCAAGGTGCGGGGCAGCAGGTAGGGCGCGTCGCTTTCCAGCATCAGGCGGCCGCGCGGAATTTCGCGGACCAGCGGGTGCAAGTGCGTGCCCCTGCGTTCGTCGCAGATCCAGCCGGTGATGCCGATGTGCAGATCCAGGTCCAGATAGTTGAACAGCGCGCGTTTTTCCCCGGTGAAGCAATGCACCACCGCCGCCGGGAGCTGGTCGCGGTAGTCCCGCAAAATGGCGAGCAGGCGCTCGTCGGCGTCGCGCTCATGGAGAAACACCGGCAGCTGCAACTCGACAGCCAATGCCAGATGCGCTTCCAGGACTTTTTCCTGCTGCGGGCGAGGGGAGAAGTCGCGATTGAAATCCAGCCCGCATTCACCCACGGCGCAGACCGTCTTTTCACGCAACAGGGCCCTGAGCTGGTTTTCGGTTTCGCCCGTCCAGGCGCTTGCCGAGTGCGGATGAATGCCGGCAGTGCTGAACAATCGCTCGGCGCTTTCATCAAGCTGGCGCGACAACACAAGGGCGTTTTCGCTGCCCTCGACGTCGGTGCCGGTGAGGATCAACTGACCGACGCCGGCGGCGTACGCGCGCTCCACCACCTCGCGTTCGCGGGCGGCGAAGCTGGGGTTGGTCAAGTTGACGCCAATGTCTATTAGTTGCATGGTGCTACCTCAGGCCAGAGGCCGAGAAGAATAACAGAGCGATTGAAGCGATAAAAAACAAGCAGGCTCAACTGCTTGGAATACCCGAACCCTGTGATCCCGTTTTGTTGACGCACGCCGCGATGCACGCCGCGAGCCGGTCAGCTGCGCGACGCAGACTTCAAGCCCGTCTTTTTCGGCCTTTCGTCGGAGCGTCAATGATCCGAGCGTCCCTGTTTTCCCTGATGTGCGTCATGGCCGTGCCCGGCCATGCGTCGCCGCGACCCGCCGGCCCGCCCGTGGTGATCAAGAAGAATCAGGTGCGCGACCTGCCGGCAATCCGCAGCGGCAAAGTCCTGCGGGTGCTGGTCAATCAGAGCCGTAACAGCTCCGCTGAAGTTCAGGGTGAGCCCGTGGGCGTCGAGTGCCGTCGCTTGCAGGCGTTCGAAACCTACCTCAACAGCCATGCCCGCGACGGTCAGAAAATCTCCCTCAAACTCATTCCCAAAGCCAAGGACCAATTGCTTGCCGCGCTCCAGCGGGGCGAAGGTGACATGGTTGCGCCGGGCGAACTGCTCGACGCCAGCGCCGCGCATTAC
The DNA here is from genome assembly GCF_041060465.1 of Pseudomonas sp. W2Oct36. Lineage (NCBI taxonomy): Bacteria > Pseudomonadati > Pseudomonadota > Gammaproteobacteria > Pseudomonadales > Pseudomonadaceae > Pseudomonas > Pseudomonas sp. W2Oct36. Next base: position 6,650 of record NZ_JAUERW010000036.1, on the reverse strand, counting down.
GTTGACGCGTCTGAACCGGTGGTGGCCCAGGTGCCGCTGGTGGTGGTCGGCGTCAAGGGTGAGCGGGGCTTCAGGCATCCCGAACAGCTTTCGGGCCGCACACTGATGCTGACCAGCGGCAGCGCCGCCGATGAAGCCATTCTTCAGCTCAACCAGAAACTGGCCCTGCGCAAGTTGCCGCCGGTGAAGATCGAGTGGGTCGACCCGAGCCTGGCGGTGGAAGACGTGCTGGAAATGGTCCAGGCCGGGGTTTATCACCTGACCGTGGTCGAGCAACCGATCGCCGAGCGCTGGGCCAAAGTGATGCCGAAGCTGCGCATCGACCGCGCTGCGGCCTTGAGCGATCCGGGCGACATGAACTGGTTTGTGCGCAAGGACGCGGTGGTGTTGCGCGGCGCCGTTGACCGTTTCCTGCAAACCTACGAACCGCCGCGCAATCAGGACGCCGCCTTCCAGACCGCCTACAAGGACCGCTACCAGATCCACAATCCGCTGGCCCGCGAAGACCGTCAGCGCCTGGAAAAACTCCGCCCCACGCTGCAACTGCATGCCGACAAACAGAAGATGGACTGGCTGGACCTCGCCGCCGTGGCGTTCAAGGAATCTTCCCTCAACCCGGTTGCCAAGGGCGGCAGCGGCGCCACGGGCCTGCTGCAGATTACGCCGTCGGCCGCCCAGCGCGTCGGCGTCGACAATATTCATGACCTCGACGGCAACGTGCAGGCGGCGAGCAAATACATGGCGCTGCTGCGGCGCAAGTTTTTCGCCAGCCCGAAAATCAACGAGCGCGAGCGCATGGCCTTCACCCTGGCCGCCTACAACCTCGGCCCGGAGCGGGTGCAGGCCATGCGCGCGGAAGCGAAGCGCCAGGGGCTTAACCCGAACCAGTGGTTTTTTCAGGTCGAGCGCGTGGCGATGGAGCAGGGCGGCAAGAACGTCGTGAGTTACGTTAACAGCGTCAACAAGTACTACCTCGCATTTGATCAGGCCCGCAGTTCACTGGAGCGTCCGGCGACGCGCTGAAAGATCTAATAGTTCGATAGGTATGGCGCGTATTTTGCGATTCTCATATTTATAGAACCGATTAATATGGCGCCATTCTCACATCACTCGGAATGCCCGCCATGAATGCTCAACTCAAATCAATCTTCAACACCCACGCCGGTTTCGGCATCACCGGTCTGCGGATCCTTATCGGCATCATCCTCATGGCCCACGGCAGCCAGAAGCTGTTCGGCCTGTTCGGCGGCTATGGCCTTGAAGGCACCGGCCAGTACATGGCGAGCCTGGGCCTGAACCCTGGCTACCTGATGGCGTTGATGTCCGGCAGCGCAGAATTCTTCGGGGGTCTGGCGCTGTTCCTTGGCCTGCTGGCACGGCCTGCGGCGTTGGTGGTGATCGTGATGCTGGTGGTGGCGATCCTCACGGTGCACATCCACAACGGCTTGTTCATGGCCAACAACGGTTACGAGTTCGGCCTGGCGTTGATTGCCGGCGCTGTGGCGGTGCTCTTCGAAGGCGCCGGTCGCCTGTCCCTGGATCGATTGATCGCACGTCGCTGATTCCCCGGCCAGCTTCCTGGCAACCCAATCCCGGCCTCTGGCGACGCCGGGATTTTTTTTGCGCTCGGTTCAGCCAACAAACGACAGGAGCCGCTGATTGACAATGCCCACGCCGCTTCTCTAGGATGCCGTTCATGCGCCGATTTAAACAGCTACTTGCGGGGCGCCGGGTGACGGTCATTCGTCATCGAAATTCCGCTAAAGCGCTGGTTCGGTGTTGCCTCTCACCGCTGCCCAGCGGACCAATGAGGCAGAGAAAACGACACTATGAGCAGTCACTCCCACCCGCGTCCCCTCGTTCGTCTGGCGCCCATCGCCAGCCAGTTCAATCGTCGCAATCCGCAAATCCTTCTGGGCGGTGCCCATCAGCCGACGCTGCTGCGTTACCTCGACGGCTGGCCGCGTCGCCAGGGCGGCCCCCACGCTTTCCTCATTCAATTCATCGAAACCCACGACGCCCTCGAGCGCTTCAGCAACGATCAGTTTGATCTGGCGGTCATCCAGGCGCCCACGGCCGAGCGCGCGGAGGCGGTGATTCACCAGCTGATCCGCGTCGCCCGCCAGGGGCTGATCACCCGCTGCTGATCACCCGACGCTGGCGGCTCGCCGCTTGGGCTGCAGCGGCAGATCGGGATGGCGCACAGTGAAGCGGGCACGCACACCATTGGCGTGACGGCACTGAGCGATCAGGGCGCTGCGCAGGGTCCAGTCGGTGTTAATGATGTAGAAATTCTGAATGAAGCTGTTCTCGTCCGTCGATTCGAACCACTGATCGATCTTTCGGCTCAGGTCACTGGGTGCGTGCAGCGGCAGCGAATACTTGGCGCACTGGATGGCGGTCAGGCTGAACTCGGGTTTGTACTCCACCGCGACTTCGTTGATGAACGCCTTCAGGGTGTTGGTGTTGAACAGGTTCGCCCCGGGCCAGCGTTGCTTGACCCCGGGCCACAGCAGCTCGTCACCCGAACTCCGGTTGTAGGCCAGCACCACGTTCTTACCCGGGTGATCGTTCCAGATGTCTTCCAGGGTGAGTTGGCGCAGGGTGCGCGGCACTGTCCTTGTGCCCAGGGTTGAGGTGAGCAGGCCCTGAAATTCCCGATGGGTCAGTTCGGTGAAATCCTTGAACTGGTGGAAATCCAGCACAACGATTTCACGCGCCGGGGAGCCGTTCTGCTCCAGTTCTTCAAAAAAGCCCTGGACGCACGCCAGAATGTCCCCGGCGACCGTGCGCCCCGACGAGGTCAGGTGAAACAGCTGAAAACGCCGCGGGTCACCCTTTTCGTACTTTGAATAAAACGCCACGCGCAAATCCAGCGCGCGCACCCCCTGGCGCAGTTGTTCCAGGGGCGCGACGTCCTGGGCCATCTCCTGGGGTACGGCGAAGTTGGGGGACAGCTTGTCACTGCCGGAATTGTGGGCGCCGGGCAGGATGAGTTGGTCGATGCGCAAGCGGCCGAGTTCAGCCGTTTGCGCCATCCAGTCAACATGGGGCGGGCGGGATGCAGCGGATGAGTTGAGGGGCATACAGTCATTCCTTGACGTGTGATGGAGCTCCGCGGGCGGAGCGGGGTGAGCGGTCATTCGCTCGGAAAGTCCTTTTCTGGAGTGTGGCCGTCGCGTCACCGACGTCAACCAAGGCAGTTCTTCAGGTCTGTTACCCGATGTGAACGGCGGCGTGTGCTTATCTGACTTTCAGGACCACGCGGCCGCGCACCGGGTGCCCGTCGAGGTGGTTGTGGGCCTTGCCGAACTGCTCGAACGGCCAGGTGCGGTGAATGTCCGGCTTGAGCAGGCCTTTGGCGGTCAGTTCGTTGATGGCGTCCAGTGCCCGTTGCAGTGCAGGGCCGTTCTGCTCGATGCCCAGCTCCGGCTTGCCGGTGAAATTTTCCAGGCAGTGCACGTGGAAGCGCATGTTCTTGCGAAACGCCTGCTGCGCCGGGAAGGGTGTCTTGTTGCCGCCGCGCAGGCCGTACAGCACCAGGTTGCCGCGGGGCCCCAACACGTCGCCCAGCATCGACATCTGCATGCCGCCCAGTCCGTCGAACACTGCTTCGATGCCGTGGCCGTGGGTCAGCGACTCGATGCGCAGGCAGATGTCGTCCTCGTCGGTGACCAGAACGGTCTGGCCGGGTTGCACGTTGGTCAGCTCGACGAAGGCAAACCAGGCCAGCAGCATCGGCGTGTAGTGAACGCTGGCTTGCACCGGTGTCAGTGCGTCCGGGTATCGGGTCAGCGCGTTGCGCGGCACCATCACGTGGTCGCCACACACCGGGTACTGGTTGGCGCTCATGGCTTTGAAGCTCGCCACTTTGTCGCCCACCTTGAGATCGTTCACGCCAGCGCCCACGGCTTCGACGACGCCGGCCATTTCGCTGCCCAGCCCGGCTGGCAGTTGCACCGGTGCCAGTGACAGGTTCTGCCGCCACAACACGTCGTCCCAGCTGATGCCGATGGCTTCGGCACGCACCAACACTTCCTGTGGACCGGGGGACCGGTCAGGCTGCTCCTCGCAACAGAGCACATCGGCTTTGCCGAAGCGATGAAATTTGATGGCCCGTGACATTGTCGACCTCGATGCCTGTCGTTGAGTGTTGCGACGACTGTATCGATGGGGGCAACGGGGCACTATTTCTGTCGGTCGATAGCCGACATGCCTGCTATCAATTCGCGTTGGGGACGTCGCTGGCGTGAGCGCTTATTTGCCCCAGGCGCGCAACGCGTGCTCGACGAACTGCCGCACCTTGGGCAGGCGGTAGCGGTCCTGGGGGTACATCAGCCACAGGGCGCGGCTGGGCGGCTGGTAATCCTGCAGCAACGGCACGAGCTTTCCGCTGGCCAGGTCCTCGCTGATGAGCACGTCAGGCAGCATCGACACGCCCATCCCGGCGAGCACGGCCTGGCGCAGCGCCGGCGTGCTGTTGACGATCATCGAGCCCGACACCGGCACTTCCATCACGCCGTCGGGGCCGGTCAGGCGCCACAGTTTTTCGGCGGCACGCCAGTCGTCACCGGCCGGGTAGGCGAACGCGAGACAGTCGTGGTCACGCAGGTCGTCGGCGGTTTTCGGGGTACCCCGACGTTTTAAGTAGGCGGGGGCCGCGCAGATGGTCAGGGTGTAGTCCTGCAGTGGCCGGGCGATCAACGCCGATGATTCCGGGGTGCCGAGGCGGATGGCGGCGTCGAAGCCGTGCTCGATCAGGTCCATGGTCTGATTGCTGAGCACCACCTCGACCTTGATCTCGGGGTAGCGTTGAACAAAATCGCTGAGCAGCGGCGCCAGGCGTTCGGCGCCGAAGGCCGGCGGGGCGGTGACGCGCAAGGTGCCGCTGGGCTCGGTCTGGGCCTGTTCGGCCATGCGCTCGGAGTCGTTGACCAGCCCCAGCACTTCGACGCAACGCCGGTAGTATTCCAGGCCAAATTCAGTGAGGTTTTGCCGGCGCGTGGTGCGCTGCAAGAGGCTCACACCCAAGCGCTGCTCCAGGGCTTTGAGGTGGTTGCCGACCATGGTCGTCGACATTTCGCACTGGCGCGCGGCCGCGGTCATGCTGCCGCCTTCCACCACTTTGACGAACACCGTCATCGCCAGAAACACGTCCATTATCAAGCCCTGCTTTAAAGTCACTGAAGGATGGCGATCTTTATACATCAGAACGGGCTAACGATACTGGCCTCACTTACCCGTGATGGAGCCACCGACATGACCGCCGCCTGCCTGATGAACACCTACAAACCGATGCCCTTGAGCTTCATTCGTGGCGAAGGCGCGCGGCTGTGGGATGACAGCGGCCGTCAGTACCTGGACGCTGTCGCGGGTGTCGCCGTGACCAACGTCGGTCACAGCCATCCGCAGATTGTCGCGGCGATCAGCGAGCAGGCCGGGCTGCTCTTGCACACGTCCAACCATTACCGCATCGACTGGCAGCAGAAGCTGGCGCAGCGTCTGACCCGGCTGTCGGGGCTGGAGCAGGTGTTTTTCAACAATTCCGGCGCCGAGGCCAACGAGACCGCGCTCAAGCTGGCGCGTTTGTATGGCTGGGCCAAAGGTATCGAGCACCCGCTGGTGCTGGTGATGGACAACGCCTTTCACGGCCGCACCCTCGGCACGTTGTCGGCCAGTGACAACGGCGCCGCGCGGCTGGGTTATCAGCCGATGTCGGGGGCGTTCGTGAAGGTGGGTTTCGGTGACATCGTCGCGGTTAAACAGGCGACGGCGGCGTATGGCGAGCGCATTGTCGCCGTGCTGGTCGAGCCGATTCAGGGGGAGGGTGGCGTGGCGTTACCGCCGCCGGGGTATCTGAAGGCGCTGCGCGATCATTGCACGCAAAACGGCTGGCTGATGATGCTGGATGAGATTCAGACTGGCATGGGTCGGACGGGTCGCTGGTTTGCCTTTGAGCATGAGGGGATCGTGCCGGATGTGATGACGCTGGCGAAGGCGTTGGGCAATGGAATTCCCATTGGTGCGTGTCTGGCGACGGCGGCGGTGGCGCGGTTGTTCACGCCGGGCAGTCATGGCAGTACGTTTGGCGGTAATCCGTTGGCGTGCCGGGTGGGTTGTACGGTGTTGGATATCGTTGAGGGGGAGGGGCTTTTGCGTAATGCGGCGGTGCAGGGTGAGCGGTTGTTGGCGGGCTTGCGCGTTGCGCTGGCGGGGCACCCTGATGTGGCGCAGGTGCGGGGGATGGGGTTGATGATCGGGGTTGAGTTGACGCGGCCGATTCGGGATGTGTGTCTGGTGGCGGCGCGGGAGTATGGGGTGTTGATCAACGTGACGCGGGGGCAGACGATTCGGTTGTTGCCGCCGTTGGTGGTCGATGGGGATGAGGTGGACCGGATTGTGGCAGGCGTCGTGGGCGCCCTGAAAAGGGACTGATTTATTTACGGACTCTGAAAGGGGACTGATTTATTTACAGCGCTTCATCGTAAATTAATCTGTCCCCGGTTTTAGACCTGCGGCGGGGCTCATGAAGACCAAGGGCGTCAGCCTGGGGGCAGACTGTTTCGCCTTCGGCGAGTTACTTGGAAAAGCACCCCAAGTAACCAAGGGTGCTTGCTCCTGGTTGGGCCCTTCGTTCCTCAGGGTTCCCT
>NZ_JAUERW010000035.1:0-30719 GCF_041060465.1 Pseudomonas sp. W2Oct36 | reverse complement strand
TGTACGCCATAAGAAAATGCCCCGCATCTTTCGATGCGGGGCATTTTCTTAGATCTGAGGCAGGTTGGCTAGGTTTTCACACAGTCTGTACGAGAGCACCGCGTGCATTCCGTGGAACCGGGGTTCGGTGTCACACCGAGAACGATGCAACCATGCCGTTAAGATCGGTCGCCAGTCGCGACAGCTCGTGGCTGGCCGCGCTGGTCTGGTTGGCGCCTGCCGAGCTTTGCAGCGAGATGTCGCGAATGTTGGTGAGATTGCGGTCAACCTCGCGTGCAACCTGTGCCTGCTGCTCCGACGCGCTGGCGATGACTTCGTTCCGCTCGGTAATCAGGGTGATCGCCGCCGCGATGTCATCCAGCGCCACCCCGGCGGACTGCGCAAGCTCCAGCGTAGTCTGCGCGCGGCTGTTGCTGCCTTGCATGGCGGCCACGGCCTGATCGGTGCCCTGGCGGATGTCGCCCACCAACTGTTCGATCTCCTGCGTCGATGACTGCGTCCGGTGCGCCAGTGCGCGCACCTCATCCGCCACCACGGCAAAGCCGCGTCCCGCCTCCCCTGCCCGCGCTGCTTCAATCGCGGCGTTCAACGCCAGGAGATTGGTCTGCTCGGCAACCGAGCGAATCACGTCCAGCACCTTGCTGATGCCATACACCTTCTGCGCCAGGGTCTGCATCTGCTCTCCCGCGTCGGTCACGTCTTCGGCCAGATGGGCAATGGACGCTACGGTCTGCTGGACCTGCTGACGACCGTGCTGGGCAATCCGGTCAGACTCTCCGGACGCTTCGGACGTGGCCACCGCATTGCGCGCCACTTCCTCGACCGCCGCAGTCATCTCGTTGACCGCCGTCGCCGCCTGATCGATTTCCAGGCTCTGCTGATGCAGGCCCCGGGTGGCGTCTTCGGTGACGGTGCTCAGCTCTTCCGAGGCCGACGCCAGTTGGTTCGAGGAATCGGCAATGCGCATGATCGTGCTGCGCAAATTCTGTTGCATGGTCTTGAGCGCCTCCAACAACCGGGCGGGTTCATCACGGCCCTCCACGACGATCTGCGCAGTGAGATCACCCGCTGCAACCACCTGAGCAATGCCCAACGCCTGGGCGATCGGCCTGACGATGCTGCGGGTCAATCCCCACGCCAGCAGTAGAGTGATGAACGCCGTCAGCAGCATCATGCCAATGACCCACGCAAACGCACTGGAGAATACCGCCCGAGCCAGATGGCTCGCCTGCCCTGCACCTTCCTTGTTCAGCGCCGTCAGATCGGTCAGCGCAAGGGTCATCTTGTCGGCGAACTGGTTCATTTCGCCGTTGACCAGTTGCATCGCGTCTTCCACCTGACTGGCAGCGGACAGCGCCATGACCTGGTTCTGGCGCTGGAAATAAGCCTGTTGAGCGGCTGCGAACGTTTCGTACAACTCACGCTCGCGGGGAGTTCCGATCAAGGCGGCGTAGTGTTGCTGGGTGGTCTGCAGTCCCGCCTTGAGCTGATCGAGCTTGCCGGTGTTGTCACGCAGCGCATCCGGGCTGCGGTTGAGCATCAGGCGCAGCGTCAGGGTGCGAATCCGCATCAGGTCCTGGCCCATGGTGCCAAGCTCCATGACGCTGGGCAGCCACTTGTTTTCGACTTCGTCCGACTGCTTGCGCATGCTCGACATCTGTAGCAATGCGAAGGCCCCAAGACCGAATACCAACAAAGCGAGCACGCCAAAACCGAGGGCGGCCCTGGGTGCGATATTCATGTTTCTCACGGTCATACTTGGTCCCTTCCCAAGACGTTGCTCTGAAGAGAGCAGTTGCCCGTGATGTCGGCTCACAGATGACGCTCTGTAGGACAACCCCCTAAGCACTTCGTAATAATTCATTACGGAGCGTGCTACACCACGGTTAAAGCCAACTGCGCGGGTGATCTATATCCTGTGTGCCATGTCCCGAGAGAACGCCATCATGCTGACCATCATTCCCCGCGCTGAAGACGTAGAAGGCCAACCGATCCTGCGTCCCCTCCCCGCTGCGCGATGCCGGAGCGTGGGGCCTTTCGTGTTTTTTGACCACATGCTGGAGACGGCCTACGCGCCCGGCACCGGCATGGACATCCGTCAGCACCCGCACATCGGCCTCTCGACACTGACCTACCTGTTCGAAGGCGAGATCCGACACAAGGACAGCCTCGGCAGTGATCAGCACGTCAGACCCGGCGAGGTCAGCTGGATGACCGCCGGCAGCGCCATCGCCCACATCGAGCGCACGCCCGAAGCGCTGCACGCCAGCGGCTCGCGACTGCATGGCCTGCAAGTCTGGCTGGCGTCGCCCAAGTCCCATGAGCAAGGGGCCGGACATTACAGCCATCACCCCGCCCACACACTGCCGGTCAGCGACGGCATGGGCATTCGTATCCGCCTGATTGCTGGCGAAGGCTTTTGCCTGAAGTCGCCTGTGCCGGTGCTGTCGCCCACCCTTTACGCCGAACTGAACATGCAGACCGCGACAACGCTGCGAATCCCGGCCGAGCACGAGGAGCGCGCCCTGTACGTGATCGAAGGTGAGCTGCTGCTGGACGCCGAGCCGGTGCAGCCGCGCAGCCTGGTGGTGCTGGATGCAGGGAGCGAGCCGACGCTGTGTGCGGAAAGCGAATGCCACGCGGTACTGATTGGCGGTGCGCCCCTGGATGGGCCGAGAAGGATGAACTGGAATTTCGTCGCCAGCGATCCGGCACTGATTGAACAGGCCAGGGCGAAATGGGCGGCTGGGGACTGGCCGACCGTGCCGGGGGAAGTAGAGCGGATTGAATTGCCGGTGGGCAGCAGGCCGAAACGCTGATTGGCCGCGGCCTGCCCGGACTCTGTGGGAGTGACCGGAGGGGCACTCTCACAACAGTTAAAACATCACATTAGCCCGCGAACACTTCATCCAGCAGGTTGTGCATCGAGGTAAACGCACGCTTCGAAACGGTCGGGTTGTACATCTGCACGCCCGGGTTGTTGGCGTGCGGGTCGGTGAAGGAATGGAACGCGCCGCCGTAGCTAAGCAGTTGCCAGTCGACATTGGCAGCGTTCATTTCAGCTTCAAACGCCGGCAGTTGCTCCTTCGGCACCAGAGGGTCGGACGCGCCGTGCATCACCAGCACCTTGCCCTTGATGTTGTTGGCGTCAGCCGGGTTCGGCGTGTCGAGGGTGCCATGGAAGGACACCGCTGCCTTCAACGGTGCACCGGTGCGCGCCAGTTCCAGCGCGCAGCAACCGCCGAAGCAGAAGCCAAACGCCGCCAGCCGGGACGTGTCGACGGTGGCAATGGTCTGCGCGGTCAGTTGATCCAGTGCAGCCTTCATGCGCGTGTTCAACCGCACGCGATCATTTTTCAACGGCATCATGGCAGCCGCCGCTTCATCGCCATTGGACGGGCGCACCTGCTGGCCATACAGGTCCGCCAGCAACACTACATAGCCCTTCGCCGCCACGTCTTTGGCAATCTGCTCGGCATCTGTGCTGACACCCATCCAGTTAGGCGCCATCACCAGACCCGGTAAGGCCTGACCGCCTTCGGCGAAGACCAGACGACTCTCGTAGCTCACGCCATCGATCTCATACACGATGGACTGCACGGTCACATTGCTCATAGCGAACTCCTGCTGATAAGGATGGAGGGAGATTAAATGACAAAACCCGCCGAAGCGGGTTCTGCCGTGACGCTGATGTTAAACCGAGAGCTCAACCAACAACTTGTTCAGACGGCGCACGTAGGCCGCCGGATCTTTCAAGCTGTCGCCGGCCGCCAGTGCAGCCTGGTCGAACAGGATGTGCGACAGATCACCGAAGCGGTCTTCATTCTGCTCGTTGTCCAGCTTGCCGATCAGCGGGTGCGACGGGTTGAATTCGAAGATTGGCTTGGAGTCCGGCACCTTCTGACCGCTGGCTTCCAGAATCTGACGCATCTGCAGACCCAGGTCCTGCTCGCCAATCGCCAGAATTGCCGGCGAATCGGTCAGACGGTGGGAAACCCGCACTTCGCTAACAGCTTCACCCAGCGCCGTTTTCAGGCGTTCGATCAGGCCTTCCTTGTCCTTGGCGACTTCTTCCTGGGCCTTCTTGTCCTCTTCGGAATCAAGCTTGCCCAGATCCAGGTCACCGCGTGCCACGTCGACAAAGCCCTTGCCGTCGAAGTCGCTCAGGTAGCTCATCAGCCACTCGTCGATGCGGTCGGTCAGCAGCAGCACTTCGATGCCTTTCTTGCGGAAGACTTCGAGGTGCGGGCTGTTCTTGACCTGCGCGTAGCTTTCGCCGGTGAGGAAGTAGATCTTGTCCTGACCTTCCTTGGCGCGCGACAGGTAGTCGGCCAACGACACGCTTTGCTCGCCGCCGTCGTCGGAGGTCGACGCGAAGCGCAACAGGCCGGCTATTTTTTCTTTGTTGGCGAAGTCTTCGGCCGGCCCTTCTTTCAGCACCTGACCGAAGTTTTTCCAGAAGCCTTTGTATTCTTCCGGCTGGTTTTTCGCCAGCTTCTCCAGCATGTCCAGCACGCGCTTGGTCAGGGCGGACTTCATCGAATCGATGATCGGATCTTTCTGCAGGATTTCACGGGACACGTTCAGGGACAGGTCGTTGGAATCGACCACGCCCTTGATGAAGCGCAGGTACAGCGGCAGGAACGATTCCGCCTGGTCCATGACAAATACGCGCTGCACGTACAGCTTCAGGCCGCGCGGTGCTTCGCGCTGGTACAGATCGAACGGCGCGCGGGCCGGCACGTACAACAGCGAGCTGTATTCCAGCTTGCCTTCAACCTTGTTGTGGCTCCAGCTCAGCGGGTTCTCGAAATCGTGGGCGATGTGCTTGTAGAACTCCTGGTATTCCTCGTCCTTGACCTCAGTACGCGGACGGGTCCACAGGGCGCTGGCACGGTTGACGGTTTCCCACTCTTCAACAGGCTCGGCTTCGCCTTCGACCGGCGCCTGTTCTTTCGGCAGCTGGATCGGCAGGGCGATGTGGTCGGAGTACTTTTTGATGATGTTACGCAGACGGAAGCCGTCAGCGAACTCGTCTTCGGCGCTCTTGAGGTGCAGCACGATGCGCGTACCGCGATCGGCTTTCTCGATCGTGGCGACTTCGAACTCGCCCTCGCCTTTCGACGACCAGTGCACACCTTCGCTGGCGGACAGGCCGGCGCGACGGGTGAACACTTCGACTTGATCGGCAACGATGAACGCGGAGTAGAAGCCGACACCGAACTGGCCGATCAGGTGGGAATCTTTCTTCTGATCACCGGACAGGTTCTTCATGAAGTCGGCGGTGCCGGACTTCGCGATGGTGCCCAGATGCGTGATGACATCTTCGCGGCTCATGCCGATGCCGTTGTCTTCCAGGGTAACGGTCTTGGCATCCTTGTCGTAGCTGACTCGGATCTTCAGCTCGGCGCCGCCTTCCAGCAGCTCAGGCTTGGACAGCGCCTCGAAGCGCAGCTTGTCCACCGCGTCAGACGCGTTGGAAATCAGCTCGCGAAGGAAAATTTCCTTGTTCGAGTACAGCGAATGGATCATGAGGTGCAGCAGCTGCTTCACCTCGGTCTGGAAGCCCAGGGTTTCCTTTTGAGTTTCCACACTCATGGTCATCAAACTCCAATCAGTCCACACAAATAGGGGGAGCTGCTCGAAACGCCCAAGGCGGCTCGGAGCAGCGCGTTGTCATCAAGGTGGGGGCTGGGGAGACGATTTCAAGGGACAGGCGTGCGGTCAGTGCAGAATCTTCACCCTCTGAAAATCTTCGGGCCGCCGATCTCATGGCTGAGGACGGCGCAAAAACGATCACAGTCTCTCTTCGGCTCAGTGATTACGTCGCCGGGACGCTTATGTATTTATCCCGACGGAACATGGAACTAACCTAATAACCGAGTGCTCGAAGGCACGTTGATGACCAATAAGGAGAAACACCCCATGCGTAAATCTTTAGCTATTGCCCTGATGCTTTCTGCCACTCTGGGCCTCGCCGCCTGTGACAAAAAATCCGAAGATAAACAGCAAGATGCAAACAAGGCTGCCGAGCAGTCGCAAGAATCGATGCAAAAAGCGCAAGACAAAGTGAACGACGCTGCCAAAGAAAGTCAGGAAGCCGCTCAAAAGAACGCTGAAGCCGCTCAAGAGCGCGCTAAAGAAGCGAACCAGGCAGCACCTGCAACTAAGCAGTAAGTTTCCAGAGTTTCAAAAAACAAAGCCCGCATTAAGCGGGCTTTGTTTTGTCTATCAAATGATCAGCTCTGCTTCAGAGTGATCGGCGCATCGCTTTCACGGCGCGCCAACCTCCCCCCCTCAGGCCAGTGCCTCGCTGCGCTTGCCGAGCATGCGGTCCACGACGAACCCGACGAACAGCGTGATCAGCGACGGGATCAGCCATGCCAGGCCTTGCTCGCTCAAGGGCAGATGAGCCAGCGCATCCGGCAGGTACACACCCAGCGCAGAGCCCTTCACCGCATCCACCGCACCGATCAGGAACGCCACCAGCATGACCGGCGCCACGATCCGCCCCTGCTCGTGCCAGAAATCCTTGCAGAAGCTCAACGCCACCAGTGCAATGCACGGCGGGTAGATCGCGGTCAGCACCGGAATCGAGAACTGGATCAGCTTGGTCAGGCCCAGGTTGGACACCAGCAGGGAAAACACTGCCAGCAGAATCACTAGCGTCTTGTAAGACAGGGGCAGCACGCGGCTGAAGTATTCGGCGCAGGCGCAGGTCAGGCCGACGGCGGTCACCAGACACGCCAGCGAGATCAGCACGGCAAGGAAGCTGCTGCCCAACGTGCCGAAGGTGTGTTGGACGTAGGCATGCAACACAGCGGCGCCATTGGTTGCCCCGGCAGCGATGGCGTGGCTGTCGGAACCCAGACGGAACAGGCTGATGTACACCAGTGCCAGTCCCACACCGGCGATCAGGCCGGCGATGATGGCGTAGCGGGTGATCAACCGAGGCGACTCGACACCGCGGGAGCGAATCGCGTTGACGATGACGATGCCGAAAACCAGCGCGCCCAAGGTGTCCATGGTCAGGTAGCCGTTGATGAAGCCTTGGGAGAACGGCGCGGCGACGTAGGCAGGTTCGGCAATACCGACGTCACCCGCCGGCAGGACAAACGCGGCGATGCCGAGGATGGCCAAAGCAATGATTTTCAGTGGCGCCAGGAAACGGCCGACGGTGTCGAGCAGACGACCCGGATAAAGCGAGATCCAGAACACCAGCACGAAATAAACCAGGCTGTAGAGAAACAGCGCGAGCGGACTTTCACCGGTTAAGGGCGCCAGGCCGACCTCAAACGACACCGTCGCCGTGCGCGGCGTGGCGAACAATGGACCCACGGACAGGTAGCAGACGGCGGCGAGGATGGTTCCGGCGACCTTGCCGATTGGACTGCTCAAGGCGTCCATGGCGCCGCCGACCTTGGCGAGCGCGATCACGGTGACCACCGGAAGGCCGACCGCCGTGACCAGAAAGCCCAACGCGGCCATCCATACATTGGGGCCGGCCTGGAGGCCTACGATCGGGGGGAAGATGATATTGCCAGCGCCCACGAACAGCGCAAACGTCATGAAACCCAGTGCCAGAATGTCCTGGCCTTTCAACACTTTCATTGAGGAAACCACACTGCTGAATCGGAATTAAGAAGAGGATTTCCCTGAGGGTGGGGGAAATGCTGCCCGCCCTTTTAAGACAGACCCTGAGCGCGCCGCCGCTCCTTGTGGGAGCCGACTGCACAAAACGGCGGCTAGCCTACCCTATTTGGCGCACCGATACAGGGCGGTGCGACCGCTGAACGCACGTTCGTGTCGCATATCAGAAATGTCTTACAGGATCAGGGCCTTCCCGCCGGCGCAAATCGAAACGCCAGAAACGCAAAAGCCACCCGAAGGTGGCTTTTGTTGATCAGGCAGTGAGACGAGGGCGATTAAGCCTTCTTCACTTCCCAACCGGTCAGCTCAGCCAGGGCTTTGCCGATGTCTGCCAGCGAACGCACGGTTTTCACGCCTGCGTCTTGCAGCGCAGCGAATTTCTCGTCTGCAGTGCCTTTGCCGCCGGAGATGATCGCGCCCGCATGGCCCATGCGCTTGCCCGGAGGAGCAGTCACACCCGCGATGTAGGAAACGACTGGCTTGGTCACGTGTGCCTTGATGTAGGCAGCCGCTTCTTCTTCAGCCGAACCGCCGATCTCGCCGATCATGACGATCGCTTCGGTCTTCGGGTCTTCCTGGAACAGCTTCAGGATGTCGATGAAGTTCGAACCCGGGATCGGATCACCACCGATGCCGACGCACGTCGACTGACCGAAACCGGCGTCAGTGGTCTGCTTCACAGCTTCGTAAGTCAGGGTGCCGGAACGCGACACGATACCGACTTTGCCTGGCAAGTGAATGTGACCTGGCATGATGCCGATCTTGCACTCGCCCGGGGTGATGACGCCTGGGCAGTTAGGGCCGATCAGGACCACACCCAGTTCGTCGCACTTGACCTTGGCTTCGAGCATGTCAATGGTCGGGATGCCTTCGGTGATGCAGACAATCAGCTTGATGCCGCCGAACGCTGCTTCAAGGATGGAATCCTTGCAGAACGGAGCCGGAACGTAGATGACCGAAGCGGTTGCGCCGGTTTTTTCTACTGCTTCGGACACGGTGTTGAACACTGGCAGGTTCAGGTGCGTGGTGCCGCCCTTGCCTGGGGTCACGCCGCCAACCATTTTGGTGCCGTAGGCAATGGCTTGCTCGGAGTGGAAGGTACCCTGGGAGCCGGTGAAGCCCTGGCAGATAACCTTGGTGTCTTTATTGATCAGGACGCTCATTATTTGCCCTCCGCAGCTTTGACGACTTGTTGAGCAGCGTCGGTCAGGCTGGTAGCTGCGATGATGTTCAAGCCGCTTTCTGCCAGTACTTTAGCGCCCAGCTCAGCGTTGTTGCCTTCAAGGCGAACAACAACCGGGATTTTCACGCCGACTTCTTTCACCGCGCCAATGATGCCTTCGGCAATCATGTCGCAACGGACGATGCCGCCGAAGATGTTGACCAGTACTGCAGCGACGTTGGTGTCGGACAGGATGATCTTGAACGCTTCGGTAACGCGCTCTTTGGTTGCGCCGCCGCCTACGTCGAGGAAGTTGGCTGGCTTGCCGCCATGCAGGTTGACGATGTCCATGGTACCCATGGCCAGACCGGCACCGTTGACCATGCAGCCGATGTTGCCTTCCAGTGCCACGTAGTTCAGTTCGAACTTGGCAGCGTGGGCTTCACGTGGGTCGTCTTGCGACGGGTCGTGGAAAGCCTTCAGCTTTGGCTGACGGTACATGGCGTTGGCGTCGATGTTGATCTTGGCGTCGAGGCAATGCAGATCGCCGTCAGCCTTGATCACCAGCGGGTTCACTTCCAGCAGGGCCAGGTCGTGGTCCTGGAACAGCTTGGCCAGACCGGTGAAGATCTTGGCGAACTGAGTGACCTGCTTGCCTTCCAGACCCAGCTGGAAGGCCAGATCGCGACCCTGGAATGGCTGAGCGCCAACCAGTGGATCGATGGTCGCTTTGAGAATCTTCTCAGGCGTGTCGTGAGCGATTTTCTCGATGTCCACGCCACCTTCGGTGGACGCCATGAACACGATACGGCGGCTCGAACGATCGACTACAGCGCCCAGGTACAGCTCTTTGGCGATGTCAGTGCACGATTCAACCAGGATCTTGGTGACCGGCTGACCGTTGGCATCAGTCTGGTAAGTGACCAGACGCTTGCCCAACCACTGTTGAGCGAACGCAGCGGCGTCTTCCTTGCTGCGAACCAGCTTGACGCCGCCCGCTTTACCGCGACCGCCTGCGTGAACCTGGGCTTTGACGACCCACTCGGTTCCGCCGATCTTGTCGCACGCTTCTGCTGCTGCTTCCGGGGTGTCTACTGCATAGCCCTTGGATACTGGCAGGCCGTATTCAGCAAACAGCTGCTTACCCTGATACTCGTGAAGATTCATGCTTATTACCGTCTTCGTTAGGTACTGCGCATTCGGTGCTGCTCGTCAAAGCGTGCCGCACCACCTGTGACCGCTTCTCCCGGAGAACGCAGATCAGGCGTGAAGCCTGCCTGTGCTGCCGGGAGTTCGAGTCCAACGATCCTTCCGCGGTAAGCCCTGCGAGCAGGGCCTGCGACGGGCGGATCGTCGTGGTTATTTTCAGCGTTTTTTCTTGTTCTGGATGTGGATGGCGCCGCCATTCACTGCCAGTGCCGCTTCGTGCAGCGCTTCGGACAGCGTCGGGTGGGAGAAGACCATCATGCCGATGTCTTCGGCACTGGTGCCGAACTCCATACCGATCGCGCCCTGCTGTACCAGCTCTGCAGCGCCAGGACCAATGACGTGCACACCCAGTACACGGTCGGTCTTGGCATCAGCGATGACCTTGACGAAACCGCCGGTGTCATTCGCTGCCATTGCACGGCCGCTCGCCGCGAACGGGAACTGACCGACGTTGACTTCCACGCCTTCGGCCTTGAGCGTCTGCTCGGTCTTGCCAACCCACGCGATTTCCGGGTGGGTATAGATAACCGACGGGATCAGGTCGTAGTTCATCTGGGTCTTGTGACCCTTGATGCGCTCGACGACCATGATGCCTTCTTCGGACGCTTTGTGCGCCAGCATCAGACCACGAACCACGTCACCGATGGCGTACACGCCAGGAACGCTGGTCTCGCACTGCTCATTGACGAAGATGAAGCCGCGCTCGTCGATGTCGACGCCGCTGTCGGCAGCCAGCAGCTCGGTGGTCACCGGGCGACGGCCAACGGCCACGATCACGCGGTCGAACGTGATGTTCTGCTCGCCGTCCTTGTCGGTGTAGGTCACGACAACTTCATCGCCATTGACCTTGGAACCGGTGACGCGAGCGCCCAGCTTGATGTCCAGACCCTGCTTGTTGAAGGTCTTCTGCGCTTCCTTGGCAACGGCTTCGTCGGCGGCAGGCAGGAATTTCTCCAGCGCTTCGAGAACCGTCACTTTGGCACCCAGGCGAGCCCAGACCGAACCCAGTTCCAGACCGATCACACCGGCGCCGATGACGCAAAGGCGCTCAGGCACTGCCGGGAATTCCAGGGCGCCTGTCGAATCGACGATGGTGACCTGATTGACCGGAGCCGGCGGAATGTCGATCGGACGCGAACCGGACGCCAGAATGATGTTTTCGGCTTCGATGACTTCGGTGGTGCCGTCAGGCTTGGTCAGCTCGACTTTCTTGCCGGCCAGCAGTTTGCCGTGGCCCTGCAGGGAAGTGACGCCGTTGGCCTTGAACAGGCTGGCAACGCCGCCGGTCAGGCCTTTGACGATCTGTGCCTTGCGACCAATCATGGCAGCAATGTCCATCTTCAGGTCGCTGAGCGAGATACCGTGAACACCGAACTGATTCTTGGCTTCGTAGAATTTCCAGGAGCTGTCCAGCAGCGCCTTGGAGGGGATGCAGCCCACGTTCAGACAGGTACCGCCGAGGGCCAGCTTGCCCTCTTTATCCTGGTACTTCTCGATGCAGGCAGTCGTGAGACCGAGTTGCGCGGCCTTGATAGCGGCCACATAGCCGCCAGGGCCAGCGCCAATCACTACCACGTCGAATTTCTGGGACATAGAAAAGAGTTCCTCTTTAGCTGCGAGCTTTAAGCCACAAGCTGCAAGCTGATCCGTGATGCTTTACAGACGAGTTGCAGCCTGTTCATTAGGATGTTGCGACGACCCAAGCGTCGGCGCCAGGCTGCTGTAAGTTGCAGCTTGACGCTTGCGGCTTGCAGCTGTCCTTGAATCAGATGTCCAGCAACAGACGCGCCGGGTCTTCCAGCAGGTTCTTGATGGTCACCAGGAAGGTCACAGCTTCTTTACCGTCGATCAGGCGGTGATCGTAGGACAGCGCCAGATACATCATCGGACGGATGACGACCTGGCCGTTGATCGCCATAGGACGCTGCAGAATGTTGTGCATGCCCAGAATGGCCGCTTGCGGCGGGTTGACGATCGGGGTCGACATCATCGAACCGAAAGTACCACCGTTGGTGATGGTGAAGGTACCGCCAGTCATCTCGTCGATGGACAGTTTGCCGTCACGGGCTTTCTTGCCGAAGGTGGCGATACCGCCTTCGATTTCAGCCAGGCTCATCTGCTCGGCGTTGCGCAGCACCGGAACCACCAGACCGCGATCGCTCGACACGGCAACGCCGACGTCGGCATAACCGTGATAAACGATGTCAGTGCCGTCGATCGAGGCGTTGACAGCCGGGTAGCGTTTCAGCGCTTCGGTCGCGGCCTTGACGAAGAACGACATGAAGCCTAGGCGTACGCCGTTATGGGACTTCTCGAACAGGTCCTTGTACTTCGAACGCAGGGCCATGACTTCGGTCATGTCGACTTCGTTGAAGGTGGTCAGCATCGCCATGTTCGACTGAGCTTCAACCAGACGCTCTGCCACCTTGGCGCGCAGACGGGTCATCGGCACGCGCTTCTCGGTGCGGTCGCCAACGGCAGCCACAGGCGCGGCGGCAGCGGCAGCAGGCTTGGCGGCAGGTGCAGCGGCCGGAGCGGATTTCTTCGCTTCGATGGCAGCAACCACGTCTTCCTTGGTCACGCGGCCGTCTTTGCCTGTGCCTTTGACGCTGGACAGGTTGATGCCGTTTTCTTCGGCCAGCTTGCGGGCGGCCGGAGCGCCGATGGCGTCTTCGTCACCGGAAGCAGCGGCAGGTGCAGCAGCAGCCTGGGCAGGCGCAGCAGCCGGAACCGAGACAGCAGCGGCTGGAGCGGCGGCAGCTGGGGCAGCGGCAGCACCGCCCTCTTCGATCGAGCCCAGTAGCTGGTTCGACAGGACAGTAGCGCCCTCTTCGGCAACGATTGCGCCCAGTACACCGTCAGCTTCGGCCAATACTTCCAGCACGACCTTGTCGGTTTCGATATCGACGATCAGGTCATCACGCTTGACGGCGTCGCCCGGTTTTTTGTGCCAGGTGGCAACGGTGCCGTCGGCAACGGATTCCGGGAAAGAGGGGGCTTTGATCTCAATAGCCATTATCTGTAATTCCTTTAATTCGGTTTCTAGTGCGCGAAGGCGTTAAACGGAGAACGCGTCTTTCAGCAGTTTTTCCTGCTGTTCGGCGTGCATCGAAGCGTATCCACAAGCAGGGGCAGCGGAGGCATCACGGCCGGCATACTCGAGAACGAGGTTGCGGTTGTGATTGCCGATGCTGCGGCGCAAGTGGTGCTGACTGCTGTACCAGGCGCCCTGGTTCATGGGTTCTTCCTGACACCAGACCACGTTGGTCAGGTTGGTATACGACGCGATAGCGTCCATCAGGTCGTCTTCCGGGAACGGATAGAGCTGCTCGAGACGCACGATGGCGATGTCTTCGCGGCCTTCGGCACGGCGCTTTTCCAGCAGGTCGTAGTAGACCTTGCCGCTGCACAGCACCAGACGCGTCACTTTCGCGGCATCGAGGGTGTCGATTTCCGGGATGACTGTCTGGAACGAGCCATGGGCCAGATCTTCCAGTGTGGACACCGCCAGCTTGTGGCGCAGCAACGACTTCGGCGTCAACACGATCAGCGGCTTGCGCAGCGGACGGATCACCTGACGGCGCAGCAGATGGTAGATCTGAGCCGGGGTGGTCGGTACGCAGACCTGGATGTTGTGCTCGGCGCACAATTGCAGGTAACGCTCAAGACGTGCCGATGAGTGCTCCGGGCCCTGCCCTTCGTAGCCATGGGGCAACAGCATGGTCAGGCCGCACAGACGGCCCCATTTGTGCTCGCCGCTGGTGATGAACTGGTCGATCACGACCTGTGCACCGTTGGCAAAGTCACCGAACTGGGCTTCCCAGATCACCAGCGCATTGGGCTGAGTGGTTGAGTAACCGTATTCGAACGCCAGCACAGCTTCTTCCGACAGGAAAGAGTCGTACAGGTCAAAGCGAGGCTGACCGGCGTACAGGTTCTGCAAAGGCACGTAGGTCGCGCCGTCTTTCTGGTTGTGCAGCACGGCGTGGCGGTGCGAGAACGTACCGCGACCAACGTCCTGCCCGGTGATGCGAACCTGATGCCCTTCGAACGCCAGCGTGGCGTAGGCCATGGTTTCGGCGTAACCCCAGTTGATCGGAAGGCCACCGACTTGCATCTTCTGGCGGTCTTCGTAGATTTTCTGGACCTGACGCTGAACCACGAAACCTTCCGGCACTTCCATCAGCTTGGCCGACAGTTCCTGCAGGGTCTTGAGGTCGAAACTGGTGTCGTGACGTGCTGTCCACGCGTGACCCAGGTACGGACGCCAATCAACGAACAATTCCTTGTTCGGCTCTTTGACCAGGCTTTTGACAACGTGCATGCCGTTGTCCAGCGCGTTGCGGTACTCGTCGACCTTGGCCTGAGCGGCTTCGGCGTTGAGGATGCCGGCGGTGGCCAGTGCATCGGCATACAGCTCACGGGTGGTGCGCTGTTTGGCGATCTGCTGGTACATCAGCGGCTGGGTGCCACTCGGCTCATCGGCTTCGTTGTGACCGCGACGACGGTAGCAGACCAGATCGATGACCACGTCACGCTTGAACTGCATGCGGTAGTCGATCGCCAGCTGGGTCACGAACAACACGGCTTCCGGATCATCGCCATTCACATGGAGGATCGGCGCCTGAATCATCTTGGCAACGTCGGTCGCGTACTCGGTGGAACGCGAGTCTTCCTGCTTGCTGATGGTGAAGCCGACCTGGTTGTTGATCACGATGTGGATCGTGCCGCCGGTCTTGAAGCCGCGGGTCTGCGACATCTGGAAGGTTTCCAGCACCACACCCTGACCTGCGAACGCCGCGTCACCGTGGATCGAGATCGGCAGCACTTTCTCGCCAGTGGCGTCGTTGCGACGGTCCTGACGCGCACGCACCGAACCTTCAACCACAGGGGAAACGATTTCCAGGTGGGACGGGTTGAACGCCATCGCCAGGTGGACTTCGCCGCCGGTGGTCATCACGTTGGACGAGAAGCCCTGGTGATACTTGACGTCACCGGAGCCCAGCTCGACCTTCTTCTTGCCTTCGAACTCGTCGAACAGGTCGCGCGGGTTCTTGCCGAAGGTGTTGACCAGCACGTTGAGACGGCCACGGTGGGCCATGCCGATGACAACTTCCTTGGTGCCGTAGGAACCGGAGCGCTGAATCAGCTCGTCGAGCATCGGAATCAGGCTTTCACCGCCTTCCAGACCGAAACGCTTGGTGCCCGGGTATTTGGTGCCCAGGTACTTCTCCAGACCCTCGCCCGCCGTCACACGCTCGAGCAGATGGCTCTTGATGTCGGCGGAATAGGCAGGACGGCCACGCACGCTTTCGAGGCGCTGCATGAACCAGTTGCGCTGGTTGGAATCGACGATGTGCGTGAACTCGGCGCCGATGGTGCGGCAATATGTCTGCTGCAACGCTTCGACGATTTCGCGTAGGCTCGCTTCTTCTTTGCCGA
Organism: Pseudomonas sp. W2Oct36; assembly: GCF_041060465.1. Classification (NCBI taxonomy): domain Bacteria; kingdom Pseudomonadati; phylum Pseudomonadota; class Gammaproteobacteria; order Pseudomonadales; family Pseudomonadaceae; genus Pseudomonas; species Pseudomonas sp. W2Oct36. The sequence goes on along the minus strand of NZ_JAUERW010000035.1, from coordinate 15,256 downwards.
TGAACAGGTCGCCGGCACGGAATGTGGTATCGAGGTCAGCGTTGGTCAAACCGTAATGGTTGATCGACAGGTCAGCTGGCGCAGTACGCTTCCACAGACCCAGAGGATCGAGTTGCGCACCCTGATGGCCGCGCATACGGAATGCCTGGATAAGTCGCAGCACTTCAACTTGCTTCTTTTCATGCTCGCTGCTCACGCTGCCGGCAGAGACCGGTTGGGCGCGGCGCTGGTTTTTCCCCAGCAACACAAAATGATCGCGAACCGTAGAGTGCGATACATCGGTGGCAGTGCTGCCGTCAGCCGGCAACGTCTGAAAATAGGTGCGCCACTCTTCTGGCACAGCGTTAGGGTCGTGCAGGTAGAGCTCATAGAGCTCTTCCACATAGGCAGCGTTACCACCGGAAAGGTGGGCGCTGTTCCACATGCGCTGCATCACGCTTTCTTGCATGCTTGGTCACCCTCGATTAGGGGACACCATCGGCGTCGATGCCAGCGCAAACTTGAAAAGTCCATGTGCAGCGACTTCAAGTCACTAGGGATCACGCAGATAGTCCGGGTACCAGCCCGGATGCCCCTGCTGGTTTCATTTCTTCAAAATAAGAGCTGAAGCCCTGCGACAACTGCTCAGGTTAAAACTACGGCGCCGGTTGAAGCCTGCGCCGCAGCGTTTACGGGTGCTGCAGTAGCGGGTGCTGCGGTGTTACAGATGCGGAAAACTCAGACACCGCTTTTGAGCAGCATGTTGCGCACGTGACCGATAGCCTTGGTTGGGTTCAGGCCTTTCGGGCAAACGTTGACGCAGTTCATGATGCCGCGGCAGCGGAAAACACTGAACGGATCGTCCATCGACGCCAGACGCTCTTGGGTCCGGGTGTCGCGGCTGTCAGCCAGGAAACGATAGGCTTGCAGGATCGCGGCAGGACCCAGGAACTTGTCGGGGTTCCACCAGAAGGACGGGCAGGACGTCGAGCAGCAAGCGCACAGGATGCACTCGTACAGGCCGTCGAGTTTTTCCCGCTCTTCGGGGCTCTGCAGGCGCTCGATGGACGGAGCCGGCGTGTCGTTCTGCAGGAATGGCTTCACCTTCTCGTACTGCTTGTAGAAGATGCTCATGTCGACGGCGAGGTCGCGGATGACCGGCAGGCCAGGCAGTGGGCGAACCACCAGCTTGTTACCCTTGACCACAGCCGACAGCGGCGTGATGCAGGCCAGGCCGTTCTTGCCGTTGATGTTCATGCCGTCGGAACCGCACACGCCTTCGCGGCACGAGCGACGGTACGAGAAGCCCTCGTCCTGCTCTTTGATCAGAGCCAGCACATCCAGGACCATCAGGTCTTTGCCACCGGTGTCGACCTGGAAATCCTGCATGAACGGCGCGGCGTCCTGATCAGGGTTGTAGCGATAAACACTGACTTGCAACATGGCGGTCACCCTTAATAAGTCCGAATCTTAGGCTCAAAAGTCGGAACAGTTTTTGGCGAGAAGTTCACGGCACGCTTGGCTACGCGCTTGTCACCCGGGAAGTACAGGGTGTGACACAGCCAGTTCTCGTCGTCGCGATCTTCGAAGTCTTCACGGGCGTGAGCGCCACGGGACTCCTTGCGATGCTCTGCGGCGATCGCCGTTGCTTCAGCGACTTCCAGCAGGTTCTGCAGCTCCAGCGCTTCGATCCGGGCAGTGTTGAATGCCTGGCTCTTGTCGTTGATCTTGACGTTGGCGATGCGCGTGCGCAGGTCAGCCAGCTGGGCGATACCCTTCTGCATGTATTCGCCGGTACGGAACACACCGAAGTAGTTCTGCATGCAGCTTTGCAGCTCTTTGCGCAGGGTAGCGACGTCTTCGCCATCGGTGCGCGAGTTCAGCCCATTGAGGCGAGCCAGCGCAACGTCGATGTCGGTTTCGGAAGCGCGACGGTAGTCGACGCCTTCGTTGAGTGCCTGCTCCAGGTGCAGACCGGCAGCACGGCCGAACACCACCAGATCGAGCAGCGAGTTGCCGCCCAGACGGTTGGCACCGTGAACCGATACGCACGCCACTTCACCGACCGCGAACAGGCCCGGGATGATGGTGTCGACGCCAGCGGCGTCCTGTGTGATCGCCTGACCATGAATGTTGGTGGCAACGCCGCCCATCATGTAGTGGCAGGTCGGCACGACAGGGATTGGCGCAACGGCCGGATCGACGTGTGCGAAGGTCTTGGACAGTTCCATGATCCCTGGCAGACGGCTGTGCAGCACTTCCTCACCGAGGTGATCGAGCTTGAGCATCACGTGGTCGCCGTCAGGACCGCAACCGTTGCCGGCGATGATCTCTTTAACCATCGAGCGAGCCACAACGTCACGACCGGCAAGGTCCTTGGCGTTTGGCGCGTAACGCTCCATGAAACGCTCGCCGTGCTTGTTGATCAGGTAACCGCCTTCACCACGGCAGCCTTCGGTGACCAGTACACCTGCGCCAGCGATGCCGGTCGGGTGGAACTGCCACATTTCGATGTCCTGAACCGGTACACCGGCACGCAGCGCCATGCCCACGCCGTCGCCGGTGTTGATCAGGGCGTTGGTGGTGGAGGAGTAGATACGGCCAGCACCGCCAGTGGCCAGTACGGTCGCGTCAGCGCGAATGTAGGAGGTTTCACCGGTTTCGATGCAGATGGCAATGATGCCGACGAACGCGCCGTCCTGGTTTTTCACCAAATCAACGGCGTAGTACTCGTTGAGGAATACAGTGCCGGCCTTCAGGTTGGCCTGATACAGGGTGTGCAGCAGCGCGTGACCGGTACGGTCGGCAGCAGCACAGGTACGTGCAGCCTGACCGCCCTTGCCGAAGTCTTTCGACTGACCGCCGAACGGACGCTGATAGATGCGGCCCTGCTCGGTACGGGAAAACGGCAGACCCATGTGCTCGAGCTCGAACACGGCTTCCGGGCCCACGGAACACATGTATTCGATAGCGTCCTGGTCACCGATGTAGTCGGAGCCCTTGACGGTATCGTACATGTGCCAGCGCCAGTCATCGTTCGGATCAGCCGAAGCGATGGCGCAGGTGATGCCACCCTGTGCGGAAACGGTGTGGGAGCGAGTCGGGAAAACCTTGGTGACTACAGCGGTCTTGTGGCCGCCCTGAGCCAGCTGCAATGCGGCACGCATGCCCGCACCGCCGCCGCCAATGATAATGGCGTCGAATGAAAGCGTATTAATGTTAGCCATGAATCAGATACCCCAAAGAATCTGCACACCCCAGACGAAGTAAGCGAACATCGCAATGCCGCACACCGCCTGAAAAAGGAAACGCACCACTGTCGCGGAGTTGCCCAGCGCCATCGGCGTCAGGTAATCGGTCGCGATGGTCCACATGCCAACCCAGGCGTGAGCCGCCAGGGCAACAAGGGCCAACAGGCTGAAGATGCGCATTGCGTTATGGGAGAACAGCGCGTGCCACGTGGCGAAATCAAGGCCAGGGTGCGCGATCAGGTACCCGATCAGGAAAATGAAATAAGCCGCGAGTACGACGGCGGAGACGCGTTGCGCCATCCAGTCATACAGGCCCGAACGAGAAAGGTTAGTGACGTTGGTTACCATATCCACACTCCTGCCAGAACGATCACCACCACAGACACGGCGATAACAATTTGAGAGCCCCGCTTGCCGCCTTCCAGCGTCTCGCCGATGCCCGTGTCCATGATCAGATGACGGACGCCCGCCACCAGGTGATAAAGCAGTGCGGACAGAAGAGCCCAGATCACGAACTTGGCCAGCGGACTGGTCAGTCCCGCTTTCACCGACGCGAAGCCTTCCTCGGAGTCGAGCGACAGGTCCAATGCATAAAGCATGAGGGCAATGCCGACGAAGAGGATGACACCGGAAATACGGTGAAGGATGGACGTGTAAGCAGTGATAGGGAGTTTGATGGTCCTTAGGTCTAGGTTTACAGGTCGTTGGCTTTTCACGGCTTTTTTTCACACTGAAGAGCCCTAACACTCAGGGCAAGTTGTTGGGAAGTGTACTGGTCAGGTACCCACTACCCAGGAAGTGACCAACCCCATTGAATCAGGCCTGAAAGCCCCTGGCGGTCGGACGCCGAGTATAGACAGTTAGCCCGCTAATGACAACGCGCAGACCCTGTCCCAAGGGTGGATTGCTTTAGCCCGATAATTGGCGTAAATGGCCCGTAATTTCGACGAAAACCATGGCTTAAAGCCCTCTGCTACAAGACTTTTGGCAAATTGACTTTAGAATTTATCTCACTATAGTGATGCGGGCCCTGCGTGGGGGGTCTGTCTGATGATTTGAAGCATAATTAGGAGGCCACATGGCTGATAAAAAAGCGCAGTTGATCATCGAGGGCGCAGCCCCCGTCGAGCTGCCCATTCTGACCGGCACCGTTGGTCCCGATGTTATCGACGTACGCGGCCTGACTGCCACCGGACGCTTCACATTCGACCCAGGCTTCATGTCCACCGCCTCATGCGAATCGAAGATCACCTATATCGATGGTGACAACGGCATTCTGCTGCATCGCGGCTACCCGATCGAACAGCTGGCCGAGCAATCGGACTACCTGGAAACCTGCTACCTGTTGCTTAACGGCGAGCTGCCAACCGCCGAGCAAAAAGCCGAATTCGTCGTCACCGTGAAGAATCACACCATGGTGCACGAGCAACTGAAGACCTTCTTCAACGGTTTCCGCCGCGACGCCCACCCGATGGCCGTCATGTGCGGCGTGGTTGGCGCCCTGTCGGCGTTCTACCACGACTCCCTGGACGTCAATAATCCGCAGCACCGGGAAATCTCCGCGATCCGCCTGGTCGCCAAGATGCCGACCCTGGCCGCGATGGTTTACAAGTACTCCATGGGTCAACCCATGATGTACCCGCGCAACGACCTCAGCTACGCGGAAAACTTCCTGCACATGATGTTCAACACGCCGTGCGAGATCAAACCGATCAGCCCGACGCTGGCCAAGGCCATGGACCGGATCTTCATCCTTCACGCCGACCACGAACAGAACGCCTCGACGTCCACCGTGCGCATGGCAGGCTCGTCGGGCGCCAACCCGTTTGCCTGTATCGCAGCCGGTATCGCCGCGCTCTGGGGCCCTGCCCACGGCGGCGCCAACGAAGCCGTGCTGACCATGCTCGATGAGATTGGCGATGTGTCCAACATCGACACTTACATCGCCAAGGCCAAGGACAAGGACGATCCGTTCAAGCTGATGGGCTTTGGCCACCGGGTTTACAAGAACCGCGACCCGCGCGCCACCGTCATGAAGCAGACCTGCGACGAAGTCCTGCGCGAGCTGGGCATCACCAACGACCCGCAGCTCGAACTGGCCATGCGTCTTGAAGAGATCGCCCTGACCGACCCTTACTTCATCGAACGCTCGCTTTACCCGAACGTGGACTTCTACTCGGGCATCATCCTCAAGGCGATCGGCATTCCGACCAGTATGTTCACCGTGATTTTCGCCCTGGCGCGAACCGTCGGCTGGATCTCCCACTGGAAGGAAATGCTGTCGAGCCCTTACAAGATCGGCCGTCCACGCCAGCTGTACACCGGCGAAGTGTCGCGGGATATCGTTCCGCTGGCCGAGCGCAAGTAACTCGGCAGCACCCGCGAAGACGCAAAAAAAGGCTGCCCTCGGGCAGCCTTTTTAGTGTCTGGCGTCAGCGTCGGACGCGAACTGGTCAGTTCTTCTCTGCACGCTCCTTGAGCGCCTTGAGCGTATTGAACGGCGCGTCCACCACGAACTTGTTCGCCAGCCACGACGGCACGCTGCCGCCCGGCTCGGTGTGCACCTGATAGGTGACCTCGGTCAGATTCTCGCCTTTGGGCACGAACTTCCAGAACCCCTCGACCTGCGCCACCCGCACAAAGCCCTTCTCTTCCGGGATGTACTTGGGGTCGCCTTCCAGCTTACGGGTCATGCTGCCATCGGCGCCCTCCACTGTGGTGACCTTCAACACCGAATCCCGGGGCGTGACCGGCCAGGGCGTGTTGAACTGGGAATAGGTCCAGGTCTTGTCGCCCTCATGCTTGAGTATCTTCTGCAGCTTGCATTCGTGAATCCAGGCACAGGCGCTGACCACGTCTTCCTGCAACGCCCGGAGCTTGCCGATGCTCGCCTTGATGGTGGTCACGCCCTGATAGGCCTTGTACTGCGACCCGGGGAATTCGCTGAGTGAGACCTTGATCCCCTCCTCGTTCTTCGCGACTTTCCACTCCTCAGCCTGCGCCGAAGCGGTCACCCATACAGTCAGTCCCAATCCGAAAGCAATGCGGTACAGCGAACTCATATGTTGTTCCTTATTGTTGAAGTTCAGTCGTGCCTCGGCCGCAATTCACGCCACCGATGTCATCTTTTCCCACCAGCCGATCAGCCGGATCGCGTCCTCGGGACCGCTGCCACACACTTCGGGCTCCGCTGCAAACTGGCCACATACCGCCGGCCTCCCCGGCTGCCCGAAGATTGCACAGAGCATGTCCACCGACAGGTGCAGGCAGCGCATGCCGGCAGGTTTGCCATTGGGCATTCCAGGGATAGGTGATGTGATGGACGGCGCGATGCAGCACGCGCCGCAGCCTGAACGGCATTCCATGGAGAGAACCTGTGTGGCAGTGAATACGATGGCAGGATCTTACGCGCTAAAACACACGTTTGAAAATCAGGTCCTGGGACAGCGCCGTGCGTTCATCACTTTTTAAAGGTGAAATCCAAGGCAGCGCCTTCCACGTCCTTGCGTGCCTCATTACGCAACTGCAAATCCATTTCATTGCTCAGCAGACGGCCTTGCATCTGGAAGTCAGGGTCCGCATCCGAATCAGGAAACATTTTAGGCAGCAACGGCTTGGCGCCAGTTGACTGGGCTTTGGACTTTGACGCCGAGGAGATCACATTCGCCGGCGGGGTCAGTTGCTTAACCATCTCGGGCGGCAGACTCAGGTCGAGGGGCACCTTGTTCAGGCGGGTCTCCTTGACCACTTGAGACGCCGATTTGCTCTTGCTGGCCACCGGCGCACGCCGCGCGACTTCGGCATTATCCGCTTTGACCTTGGCAGATTTGGCGTTCGCGCCAGCGGACTTACCGTCCGCAGCCTTTACATCGGTGACCGTCCGCGGCGCTTCAGCCGACGCCTTACCCGACGCGACTACAGGCACGGCAGGAATGTTCGGCGCCAGCGCATGGACCGCAGGCGCATCCGCAGCAGGCTTGTCCGCCAGCGCAGGCGCGGACTCAGGCTCTGACGCTGGCTTCGCTGCTTTAGCAGCTTCGGCCGGCGCAGCGGCACCCGCAGCAGGCGCAGAAGCGGTAGCTTTCGCTGGCGGGGTGGGCGCTTTATCGGCATCACAGGCGCTCAGCAACACCAACACCATCACACTTAAACAACGCAGTGATTTCATAGTCTGAACGGCAGTAAGTAAGACAGGGGCCATATGCTGGCCCGTTGCACGGCGGCTGACAAGTTCCCCGTCAGCCTCCCTCGATAGTATGGAAAGCTGGCGACCCTACGAGTTCACCAGGATTGCCCGGCATCCTGGCATAACTGCTTGGCCAGCATGCCCACCGTCATCAACGCCCTCTCCGCTTCACGGTTCCACGGCAGCCCGCAATTCAGGCGAATGCAATGGTTGAACTGCTCGGTATTACTGAAGATCAGGCCCGGTGCGATGCTGATGCCCTGTTCAAGCGCGCGCACGTGCAACTCCTGAGTGTTTACCCGCCCCGGGAGGCTGATCCACAGGATGAACCCGCCCGCAGGCCGGCTGATCTGCGTGCCTTCGGGGAACATTTGCTGCACGGCGAGCTGGAAGGCGCTCAGATTCTTGCGGTGCTCCTGACGGATAAAGCGCAAGTGCCGGTCATAACCGCCGTTTTCGAGGTAGGACGCCACCGCCATCTGCGTCACGCTGCACGCCGAATGGGTGCTGAAGGTTTGCAGGCGCTGGATTTCCGCCTGGTACTTCCCGGCGATCATCCAGCCGATCCGCACGCCCGGCGACAGGGTCTTGGAGAAGCTGGAGCAGTAGATGACGTGGCCCAGCCGGTCGAACGCCTTCAACGCCTTGGTCTTGTTCTGCTCGTACATCAGCTCGCCGTAGATGTCGTCCTCGATGATTTGGATGTCGAAATCCGAGGCCAGGCGCAGCAGGTGTTTCTGCCGCTCTTCCGGCATGGTGCTGCCCAGCGGGTTGCTCAGCCGCGACGTCATCACCAGCGCCTTGATCGACCACTGATTGGCCGCCAGTTGCAGCGCTTCCAGACTGATCCCGGTGTTGGGGTCGCTGGGGATTTCGATGACTTTCAAGCCAAGCAGATCGGCCAGTTGCAGCAGGCCGTAATAGGTTGGGGATTCTGCAGCGATCAGGTCACCGGGGCTGGTCAGCACCCGCAGCGACATCTGCAGCGCATCGACGCAACCGTGGGTGATCACCACTTCCGAGGGGTCGATCACCACGCCGGCGTCGCGCATCCGGATCGCCACTTGCCGGCGCAGCGGCTCGAAACCCGGGCTGAACATGTAGTTGAATGCGCGGGGGCTTTGAAACCGGGTGACCTTGGCCAGTTGCTGATGCAATGCGCGCAACGGCAAGTAATCGATGTGCGGGACAGCAGCGCCAAACGCGAACACCCCTTCACGCCGCGCTTCGACCAGCACCTGTTGAATGATGCTGGCGCGAGTGACCAGGCCGGGACGCTCAACCCGCGCGATATCGGGGGTCGCCGCCGTGAGGGCCGGGGTTTGGTGCACGTAATAGCCGGACTGCGGCCGCGCGCGGATCAAACCCTGATCTTCAAGGTTGGCATAGGCCTGCAGGACGGTGGCATGACTGACGTTGAGCTGGGAGCTCATCTTGCGCACCGAGGGCACGCGCTCGCCTGGCTGATACACGCCCCGGCGAATGTCTTCGGCCAGCTGTTGGGCGATGCGTTGGTACAGCAACAGACTGGTCATTTCGCGTCCCTCGATCCCGTGCTTTGATCATGCGTGCGGTGACCAAAGGAGCAGGATCACCGGAACAGTTCAGAAGTGTACGGTGACAGTTCCTGTTCCGGCTAGAGGGCGCGGTGTTTGAATCACTCGGATTGTGACAGTCCGCTGCTCTTCAACGAGGCGCGCTCAGATGCCCCTTGTCGTCCGAGAAGACGATTTCGACACGGCGGTTCTGGGCGCGGCCGCTTTCAGAGGCGTTCGAGTCCACCGAGTACTGATCGCCGTAGCCTTCGACCTGAATGCGGTCTTCCTCGATGCCCAGATCAGACAGCACGTCAGCGACGGCCTGTGCCCGGTCTTTCGAAAGCGCGAGGTTTACCTCACTATCGCCGGTGCTGTCGGTGTAGCCCTCGATGCGCACGACGCGCTTGGGATTGAATTGCAGGAACTGCACGACCTTCAGTACCGTGCGGTTGGCCGAGCTTTTCAGTTCGGCGCGGCCGGTATCGAAGAGCATGTCGCCGAGGGTCATCACCAGCCCCCGCTCATTCTGCTGCGTCGACAGGCTGATCACCTGATCTTCGGCCCACTTGCCCTGTTGCTGGGCGCCGGCCAGCTTGGCCTCACGCAAGGCCAACTGCAGGCGCTGACGTTCCAGCTCCAGTCGGGCGAGCTTTTCCTGATTCAGCAGCAACTTGCTGTGCTCCCGGGCGATCGCGCTGTAACGGCTGCTCAAGTACGCGTAATGACTGACGTCGTCAGCGCTGCCGATGTAGCTCGACAGGCGCTCGGCCCGGCCCAGCAATTCACCGGCACGGATGACGTCCTTCGGCGCGCTGCGCAGGACGTTGGTGTCTTCCTTGACCTTCTGGTAATCGGCAACGGCGCCCTGCAACGCCTGTTCACTGCTCTGGTGGCCGGCACAGCCAGCAAGACCGGCACTGGCCAGCAAAAGGCCGAGACTGAGGCTTCGCGCAACGGCATTCATTGGCCAGCCCCCAGCTGCTTGCGCAGACGCTCGAGGCGGGTGTTGACCTGGGCCACCTGTGCTTCACTCTTCTGCGTCAGCACACGGGCCTCCGCCAGACGGGCGTCCAGCTCGGCCTGCTCAGCCTGCATGCGCGCGTCCTTGTAGGACTTGTCCGCCATGTCGGCGCGGGCCTGGGTCAGCTTGGTCTGCGCTGTCACCAGGTCCGGTTCTTCATCCGTAGCGCCGACCGCGGTGGCCTGGGCGACAGCCTGTTCGGTAAGTTTGAGTTGTTCGGTGGGCGCTGGGTCGTTGGCACAGCCGACGAGAGCGACGAGCACGACAGCGGCGAATACAGGCTGGATTTTCAAAAGAAAGCTCAAAACACATTCCTACTGATGGAGGGCGCTACCGGACTGCTGCAACTGGATTTTCCACAGGTCCAGGTTGCGCGTGACGGCTTCACTGGAGCGACCGGAAGCGGCCAATTCTGTCATTTTTTTCGCCAGCTGTCCGCGCAGCCATTGATCATTGCAGGCGGAGTTGAACGACAGCGCCAGATAAAAGCCCGGACGATCGAGGGGCATGGGCTGGGTTTGCAGGTCTTTGGCGATGTTCAGCGCCTGAGTCACGGCCATCCCCGCATAGCGGCCGGCCAGGACGAATTCGACCTGCCCCGCCGCCAGTTTCTGAAAGGCCTGGAGAAGACTGGCCTGCCTCTCCAGCGTCAGGTGCGCCTTGATCGCCTCATCGAACCCCGGTGTCACGCGGGTTTTTTCAGACATGGCGCCGGGATGGCTCTGCAGATCGGCCAGCGAATTGAACGGCTGCTCATGGCCGGTGCGGGTCCAGACCATGATCTCGTTCTGGGCGATGGGCGGGTGGATGAAATCCAGGGATTCCAGCTCGGCGCTGTTGAGGGGCGTGTCCGCCAGCATGTCCATGCGCCCGGTGCGCACCTCTTCCAGGGCCTGGCTGCGCTTGCCGCCATACAGCAGCTCGACCTTGACGCCGATCTGTTGCGCGACCTCCTTGAGCAGGTCGGCATTGGCGCCCATCAGGTGCTTGGGGTCCTGCGGGTCGCGCCACAGGTACGGCGGCGCGTCCGGGCTGCCGGTGACAATCAGCCGGTCACACTTGCCCGCAGACCAGGCCAGCGACGGCAGCAACAGCAACCCGCCCAGCAGTGAAGCCAGCGTTTGCTTTGGCGACAACATGACAACGTCCTTTTTGAGCCCATAAAAAAAACCCGCCAGCTCCGACTGCCTGAGCGCTGGTTCATCGAGTGAACGATGACCGGCGCTCAGGCAGCCCGAACGAACGGGTTCTCTTTATAAGTCAGGGAAGTGGATTAAACCAGCTTCTCCAGCTCGGGGATCGCTTCGAACAGGTCCGCCACGAGGCCGTAATCGGCCACCTGGAAGATCGGTGCTTCTTCGTCCTTGTTGATCGCCACGATCACCTTGGAGTCTTTCATGCCGGCCAGATGCTGGATCGCGCCGGAGATGCCGACCGCAATGTACAGCTGCGGCGCGACGATCTTGCCGGTCTGGCCAACCTGCATGTCGTTGGGCACGAAGCCTGCGTCGACGGCCGCGCGGGAAGCGCCAACAGCCGCACCCAGCTTGTCAGCCAAGGTGTACAGGTGTTTGAAGTTGTCGCCGTTCTGCATGCCACGGCCGCCGGAAACGACAATCTTGGCAGCGGTCAGCTCCGGACGATCGGACTTGGCCAGCTCTTCGCTGACAAAGGACGATTTGCCCGCATCATGGGCCGCGCTGACGGCTTCAACCGAAGCAGAACCGCCTTCCGCTGCAACGGCGTCAAAGCCGGTGGCGCGAACGGTGATGACTTTCACGGCTGCCGACGACTGAACGGTCGCAATGGCGTTACCCGCGTAGATCGGGCGCTTGAAGGTGTCAGCGCTTTCGACCGAGATGATCTCGGAGATCTGGTCGACGTCCAGTTGGGCAGCAACACGCGGCAGGATGTTCTTGCCGTTGGAGGTTGCAGAGGCCAGCACGTGGCTGTAGGCCGAAGCCAGCTCGACGACCAGCGGGGCAACGTTTTCCGGCAACTGGTGTTCATACGCTGCGTGGTCAGCCACGAGGACCTTGGACACGCCTGCGATTTTTGCAACTGCTTCGCCGACGGCACCGACATTCAGACCGGCGACCAGAACGTGAATGTCACCACCGATCTTGGTGGCCGCGGCAACGGTATTGAGAGTGGCGGGAGCGATTGCGCCGTTTTCGTGCTCAGCGATAACCAGGGTCGTCATCAGATCACCTTCGCTTCGTTTTTCAGTTTATCAACCAGTTCAGCAACCGACTTGACCTTGATGCCTGCGCTGCGGGCAGCCGGCGCTTCAACCTTCAGGGTCTTGTTGGTGGACGCAATCGAAACGCCCAACGCATCAGGGGTCAGCACTTCGAGGGGCTTTTTCTTGGCTTTCATGATGTTCGGCAGCGACGCGTAGCGCGGCTCGTTCAAACGCAGGTCGGTGGTGACGATGGCCGGCAGCTTGAGGGAAACGGTCTGCGCGCCGGCGTCGATTTCACGGGTGACGTTGACGCTGTCGCCGGACACTTCGACTTTGGACGCGAAGGTGCCCTGGGCATAACCGCTCAGCGCAGCCAGCATCTGGCCAGTCTGGTTGTTGTCGCTGTCGATCGCCTGCTTGCCGAGAATGACCAGCTGCGGTTGTTCTTTGTCGACAACGGCCTTCAGCAACTTGGCCACGGCCAGGGAGGTCAGTTCGTCAGCGGATTCCACGAGGATGGCGCGATCGGCACCCAGTGCCAACGCGGTACGCAGTTGCTCCTGAGCGGTGGTAGGGCCGATGGAAACGACGACGATCTCGGTCGCCACGCCTTTCTCTTTCAGGCGGACGGCTTCTTCTACCGCGATCTCGCAGAAGGGGTTCATCGACATTTTAACGTTGGCGAGATCGACGCCGGAGTTGTCCGCTTTGACGCGAACCTTGACGTTGTAGTCGACCACTCGTTTGACAGCTACAAGAACCTTCATGGATTCCTCGTTTCTCTCCGGTGAAAAGAAAATCGCCAGGCCTTGCCCGGCGATGGGTACTCGTCAGTGTAAAGAACACCTGTGAAAACAACGTATTCGTGGTTGCTGAATGCTGATATCAGCAAAAGCGGCCACGCTACGGCGGCAATCCAAGCCAGACGTTGCCCGCCCGTGTAAACTGCAGCGCGCCGCAGGCCTGGGGCTGAGGGTTGCGCGGGGGCGATGCTCACGTTGCTTTTAGCGGTGTTCTGCTACCGACAGTTTGCACGCAGCCGACAAGGCCGGCGGCCAACTGTAGCGAGCGCAAAACCGCCCGTATCTTGACCGCAACGCCGGGTCGGGTCAATACGACATAAACGCCAGTCACAAGCCGTCTCACCATGATTTATCAGGGTTTCGGCCGATTCAAACAAACGTTTGTATTGGACCTGCGAGGTGGTGTAGATATAATGCGCGCCTTCAAGACGACACCCGGATAAATGAGCTTCCGGGGGTCGGTTTTAGCCATCTATAAAAAATACGCCTAAAAAATACGCCGTTGAGCCTTGAGTAGGAGATAGCCTGTGGAACGCGAATTTATGGAGTTCGACGTCGTCATCGTCGGAGCCGGGCCCGCCGGGCTGTCTGCCGCTTGCCGCCTGAAACAGAGAGCCGCTGACGCCGGTCAGGAAATCAGCGTCTGCGTGGTGGAAAAAGGCTCCGAGGTCGGTGCTCATATTCTCTCCGGCGCAGTGTTCGAACCCCGCGCCCTCAACGAGCTGTTCCCCGACTGGAAAGCCCTGGGCGCCCCGCTCAATACCCCGGTCAAAACCGACGACATCTATGTGCTGACCGGTGCGGACGCCAGCCAGAAAGTCCCGGGCGTGTTCGTGCCCAAGACCATGCACAACGAAGGCAACTACATCATCTCCCTGGGCAACCTGTGCCGCTGGATGGCACAGCAGGCCGAGAACCTCGGCGTCGAAATCTACCCGGGCTTCGCGGCTCAGGAAGCGCTGATCGATGAGACCGGCGTGGTGCGCGGGATTCTCACCGGTGATCTGGGCGTCGACCGTGAAGGCAATCCGAAAGAAGGCCTGTACACCCCCGGTATGGAACTGCGCGGCAAGTACACGCTGTTCGCCGAAGGCTGCCGTGGTCACATCGGCAAGCAACTGATCAATCGCTTCAAGCTGGACAGTGAGGCCGACGCCCAACACTACGGCATCGGCTTGAAGGAAATCTGGGAAGTCGATCCGGCCAAACATCAGCCGGGCCTGGTGGTTCACACCGCCGGCTGGCCGCTGGATATCATGGGCACCGAAAACACCGGCGGCTCGTTCCTTTACCACCTGGAAAACAATCAGGTCGTGGTCGGCCTGATCGTCGACCTCTCCTACGCCAACCCTTACCTGTCGCCGTTCGACGAATTCCAGCGCCTCAAGCACCACCCGGTCCTCAAGCAGTACCTGGAAGGCGGCAAGCGCATCAGCTACGGCGCACGGGCCATCTGCAAGGGCGGCCTGAATTCGCTGCCGAAGATGGTGTTCCCCGGCGGTGCGCTGATCGGTTGCGACCTGGGCACGCTGAACTTCGCCAAGATCAAGGGCAGCCATACCGCCATGAAATCCGGCATGCTCGCCGCCGAAGCGGTGGCGGATGCGCTGTTTGCCGGCAACGAGGGTGGTGACACGCTCAACGGCTACGTCGAGGGCTTCAAGGCCAGCTGGCTGCACGAAGAACTGTTCGCCAGTCGTAACTTCGGCGCGGCGGTGCACAAGTTCGGCGCGATCTTCGGCGGCGCGTTCAACTTCGTCGACCAGAACCTGTTTGGCGGCAAGATCCCCTTCACCCTGCGTGACACCACGCCGGACTATGCGTGCATGAAGCTGGCGGCCGACTCGAAGAAAATCGACTACCCGAAACCCGACGGCAAGCTGAGCTTCGACAAGCTGAGTTCGGTGTTCATCTCCGGCACCAACCACGAAGAAGAGCAGCCGTGCCACCTGAAGCTGAAGGATCCGAGCATCCCGATCAGCGTCAACCTGCCCAAGTACGACGAGCCTGCCCAGCGTTACTGCCCGGCGGGGGTTTACGAGGTGGTGACCCAGGAAGACGGCGCCAAGCGCTTCCAGATCAACGCGCAGAACTGCGTCCACTGCAAAACCTGCGACATCAAGGATCCGTCGCAGAACATCACGTGGGTAGCACCGGAAGGCGCAGGCGGCCCGACCTATCCCAATATGTAAAGGATTCTGAGTAGGACCGGCTTTAGCCGGGAAGGCGTCAGCGGCCATCGCGCAAAATTGATGGTGCGCACACTGGCCTCTTCCCGGCTGAAGCCGGTCCC
>NZ_JAUERW010000034.1:0-31327 GCF_041060465.1 Pseudomonas sp. W2Oct36 | reverse complement strand
TTTTTCTTCTCTGTATAAATGGAAAATGCCCCGAGTTGATCGGGGCATTTTTTTTGGTTAGCTGCTGAGTAGCTGGTTTTCACACGGTCTGGTTGGGTGCGGCTTTAGCCCTCGCTTTTTCCAGCGTTCTGTCGAAGTGCCCGCGATAGAACTCGTGGTTACCCAGGATATAGCAGACGTCGCATTCAAAAGTGTCGCTTGCCCACTCGACGCCTCTGTGGGTGGTATGGATGTCGCCCGCCAGTATCACAAGATCAACATCCAGCACCGGCGGGACGAAATCAGTGAACTCAATGTGGAGGTCAGACAAGACGTACACCTTCATCCGTGCTCCCGATAGTCGTTTTAAGCGTAAATTGATTTCTCCCCTCGATGGAGGTGAGATCCCACTGTGCCTCAGCCTGCAGGGCCCTGGAGCCAGCAGTACGTGAAGGCAAATCATCATAACCGAAAAGCCTCATTATGCACAGCCTTCGCTGTTTATTGAGCCTGTTGCTGTGTGGCCTTATGCTCTCTTTTTGGACGGCCATGACGCTCACAAACGAGCTGGCAGCGACTCTGCGAGCGATACGTCAGCAGCGCGGACTGAGCTATAGCGAACTCAGTGACGCCACCTTTCGCACCACCCTGAGCTTAGTGGAGCGGGGAAAGGCGGGAATTCGTGTGGGTAAACTGGCGGATCTGGCAGCAGCGCTCGACTTCGACCTGACGGCCCTGATTGCCTTGTGCGTGGCGTTGGATCGCGGGGAGTCAGCACAAGATGTGCTCGCAAAAGCTGCCCAGGAATTGCAGCGGTTTGCTGAGGTCGGCGGGCTTGCGTTGCTGCATGAACAACTCAACGGCTCGGAACTGAATCAGCGACCGTCTGGCCAACCAATCAAACTCAAAAATCGGCAGGCTGTGCTTGAACTCAAAGCACAAGGCAAAACGCAAGCTGAAGTGGTGCGTCTGTTGGGGATTTCGCGATCGAGCGTCCAGCGCTATTGGAACGCCGAGCCGGACAATGGTGATGCTACGTAGCTTGGGATCCCAAGCGACTTGAACTCTAGGATGCAACTTTTTCGCCTGGGTGAATACCGCCCTTTCGAGCCCTGCCCGCACAACGCTTCGTTGGCCGCAATCTGCGACGCAATACGCCCCCCGCCACAATGCCTAGCGCAACCATGAGCTACTGAATGGAGGGACTCTGCCCCACCCTATTCCCATGCAAGGATGAGCACGATGACAAAGCAGTACCCAAAACGGTCGATAAATGGCGACGCAGGTGAGCATCTGGTTGCGTTCAAATTCACGAGAACGCTCAGCTGGCCCTGCAGGTTACAAGACGTAGACCTGGGCATTGATGCAGAGATTGAAATATGTGACGACAACAACGCGGCAACAGGCAATGTTGTAAAGCTGCAAGTTAAATCATTCGAGAAAATGGGATCGGCGACAAAGCATGACGTCTACGTCGATGAATCGGACATCTCTTATTGGCAAAGATTTTCTGTGCCGACCATCGTTGTATGTGTAGACCTGACAACTGAGAAGGTCTACTGGAAGTCGATAAATTCAACGGAGGCTTATCAATCTGGCGGCGTATCCCGAAAGATCACATTCAATCTGGCTGAAGATGAGCTCAAACCAGATGCCAAGGCGAAAATCGCAGAGCTCTCCTCTCCAGAGCATTTCAAAGACGTTAACGACATCATCTCAGCAGCGAAGGTCATCCACGACAAAATCATGTCGTCAGACGTGTTCGACACATCCATTGATGAGCTGTCGGCTATCCATGACGCCAGCGATGAATTTGCTCTCCTGATTGCCAGAATTGAGGAAATCAAACGCCATTACCCATGGAGAATCAGCCACTTCAGCTATCGGCAGGTTGAGGTGATGGAATCCGACATGTATAGGCGCCAGAACGATGCAGAGGTTAGCCATCGCAACGGCGTGAACGGCATGTAGAGGCGATCACACGCTGGAGAAAAGCGATAGCCATGATGCAGCCGTGCCAGATCAGCACCTCAAACGGGCAATGACCGGCAAATCCTAAGGATGCTCTGACCAGGGAGCCCGGGCGCTTTGATAACCAGGTTTCTACCTGGCTAGAGCCAGGGAAGGGGCAATTCAAAGCTTGCCGCTGTCCGGGACTGCCGCCAGTCAGCCATCCAGCAGGCCAACCGAACACTCACGCGTCATTGATCACCAGTGGCGCTCAGCCTAAGCTCATAGCGATAAAGCCGCTGGACGGTCACATTGTAGGGGTGAAGGCTCGCCCCGCTGCATTGGAGCCACGTCGGGTTTGGTGTATGATTGAACCTTGAATCAGGAGGATTTATGACTGAGTTCTTCAAAGGCCTCGTTAGCAAAAACGACTTTGTATCCAAGGTTCTGAGCCGCCACAGCTCAAAAAAGGCTGTGAGCGCTTTCGCCCGTAGCTTGAGCACCGAGAGCGTTGACACCATTAACGCGCGCTTCGCCAAGGCTAAACGCGTGGCCTCTCGATAGAATGTGGAAAAAAGGCCACAAAGCGCCTAGCAAGCCGTCCTCTGCCAGCAAGCCAAGCCCTGTCGTCACGCCCGCCCCCGGCAACCAGCCGGTGGTGGAGCACAACCTCATGTACGAAGAGCTGGTATCGAAACCTGACGACATCGTCGGTCAACTCGCTTACTGCATGTACAAGCAAAGCAAGCAGCAGTTTCTGCGAGAATTTGCCAAGCGAAACAATCGGCAGCCTACCGATGAAGAAGTGCGTAACTACGTTCACTGCGCCGAGTTGCCTACTGTATCGCTGTACAAAGCTAACGCGAAAAGCATCTTCGAAGACTACCTGGCTCAGGCCATCCAGGAAAAGCTGGATCAGTTTGAGAAGCACTACAAAGCTGAGCTTTGGTTGTTCATCAAGCGCCACAAGCCCGAAACTTACGGTGAGCGGTTCTCTCATGGGCTGAAGGCATTGTTTTTTGGGGGCATAGGCGGCGTCGTGGGCAACGCGCTCACCACGCTTCTAGTGATCCTCTTCCTATTCGGCGCCGCGTCTAGCGTAACCAGGGATGACTTCTCCAAAAGCTCGCGAGAACGTCTGATCTCAGGCCTTGCTGAGACTTTTGACGTCGGAATCACCATCAATGGTGCACCGAAGGTCGAGCCGCCGGCGGAGCCAGCCTCGGCTTCAGCCCCAGCTACCGCGACTCCCTGATCACCTCGCAATGCCTGGACTTCAGAAAGCCGGGCCGAAGCACTTAGCGAATTCTCCTCGACCAGTCACGGGCAGACAGTGACGTAAGCTGGCTGCCAGCCACGGTTGGCAGTTTGCCCAAGCTAGTTCCCGAAGCGTTATGTTGGTGAGAGAGAGGTTTGTTTCGCCCACTCCTTTGCTCGCTTCAACCTGAGCCAGAAAAGAAATTACGGTTCCCCAGAGCCATCACGACCCATGGCGAAACACCGACGGCGATTGTATCGTGCTGCCACTCCAGCGCTCTTCAAGGACTGAACATGGCCGCCAAGCAATCGCCTTACCTTGCTGCGTCAAGAACGGACAATGGCCCGTTTCTGCAGATTGATTTACACGACGCGGACGGGAACATCGTCGCGCGAAACGATCCCGCTGCGCAGACCGCATTGGTGTGGTTTAGCGATGTAAAACTCACTGTCCCGCCACCTGGTCAGTGGCTGCTGCTTGTACTCGTCGAGTCAGGATCGCTCACGTTTTTCCCGAAGATCTGGGATCACACCAACCCGTCCTACGGTGAACCCAAGTACGATCCCCTGTCGTGCTTTCAGATCAATGATCCCTCTCAGCATCCGTATGTCCTACCCCACGATCAGGACAGCTTGGAAACCATCTTGTCCACTTTACCGCCTGGATTTGTCAGGGACTGGCGATATGGGCTCGGCGTGGCCAGACCGTATCAGTACATCACGAACGCCGTAAGCGAGCTTGAGGGCGTTGATACGCTGGTATTTCAAGCCTCGCCAGATTCGGAAGATGTAACTCGTGTAGGCAACCGCTACTACCTGGGATTCGACCAGTTCGAGGAGCTCTGCACGCGACTCGACAGAGTAAGTGGCAGACACCAGCGTGACGCGGCCAAGGACAAGCGCCTCCTCTGCTACACGGGCCTCCTGCACAACCTTGCGCCCGAGAAGTACCCTGCACGGTCACGAGCGCTCCCGCCCGATGTACTCAAGGATCTCGTGAGCCTGGGTCGAAACAAGCTCTCCAAGGGCGACCGCAGCTCGGCAGCAAAGCTGGTACGCAACAACGTACCCGCCATTGCCCGTGAAGAACCCAGCACTCTGTACGCGCTCAAGGCTGAAATCGAGGAAGTCACCCTGGCCGAGATGATTACCGACTTCAAGAAACTGCTTGAGCAAAAGCATTCTGAAGAGCGCTGGCAGGCTTTCTTCACGACCCACACCTTCATCCTCGACATGGCTTTCGGATACCCCGTCAAACTGGTAGCAACCAAAGCATATGTGGGTGGCAAGGATGTCTCTGGTAAAGGCGGGCAATACACCGACTTTGTCATGGCAGCTCGATCTACCGGGAGCGCTGCCATCATCGAAATCAAGCACCCAGGCATGAAGTTACTGGCAAAAAAAGCCTATCGCGACGGTGTTCATGGGCCGTCCAAAGATCTGGGTGGTGCCATAAGCCAATCCCTCAGCCAACGCGCGAGCCTTCAGGCGAATATTCGTAACCTGACTGATCGGCTGGATGATGACGTGCACATACGCAGTTACGCTGTGCCCATCGTCATTGTGGCGGGACTGACACCTGAGTCCAAGGCGGAGCAGCGATCCCTTGAGCATTTGCGTCACAGCATGAAAGATGTGCAGATCATCACGTTCGATGAGTTGCAAGGAAGGCTCGAAACGATTCATCGCGCTCTGCGACCCGATGAAGACGACGCTCTAACCTCTCCGGCCTAGAGCCCTCATGCCGTGTGCCCAGGGCCAGTGAGCCTACTACCTCCACTAAAGGATACCGCTTGAATGGATTCTCCTCTCTGGATCGCCCCTCGGAACGGCCAAGACTGGATAGATCAGCCGATCTTGGATGCCATCACCTGGTTTCGATCACTGATTGAGAAGCGTGAATGGAACTCACGGATGGAGGCAGTGCAGTCCTTTTTTGAGGATGCACTACCCAGATGGACGCAAGGCGAGCGAGTCCTTTTTTATGATGAGCGCGATGCTGTGTTTTGGTACCTGCATCAAGCCAACGCGTTCGCTCAGGATCGGCGACACTACTTCGCTCCTGACGGTTTTCGCATCGCCCCCGTCATGCACCGTATCGGCCAGCTTCTACCTCACCTCACGCAGGTCGAAGGGGTGAATGACAGAATCGAAACCTTGCTCAAAGGGGGTCGAAAAACACCTGACGCCGGGCTCTATGAAATCCTGGTCGCAGGAGCATACAAGAGTCGGGACTGGTCTAAGGTCGCCTTCGTACCCGAGCAAATAGGCGTTTCCAAGACACCCGATCTAGTGGTTAGTGGTAACCGCCGGCGTTGGGCAGTGGAGTGCAAGCGCGTCAATCAGTCGGGGTACGAAAAACAAGAGCGTGCCTGCGCTGAAGCGCTCGCAAGTCCCGTCCACGAACTCGCTCGACGCCTGGGTCGAAGGTTGATTGTGGATGTGAAGTACCTCCGAGAACTCAGAGACTACCCGGTCGACACTCTGCTGAGGCACGTGGAGCGTTACCTTGAGAACCCTAGTGAGCGATTCGTTTTGCAAGAAGGCCAACTGATTGCACACATCAGAGACGCTGATTGGAGGATGCTGGATGCGGTCATTGCCCACGACTACATCTTTTACGGGGCCAGCCGAATGATCGAACTGATCAAGGGTTCGTATGACCTATCGTTTGATCACAGCTTCAGCGCCGATTGGACACCCGGCGAGCATATGCCCTTCCATGCCGACAGGGTTCACCACGCAAGCATCGTCAGTTGGCAAAGCGGATCAAAGGAAGCTGCAACCGCGAAAGCTGTGCACTTTCGCAGCACAGTGGGGCGGGCCGTGCCTCAGTTAACCCTAGATTGTCCAAGTGTTGTGCACGTTGGCTACGAAGCCTTGAGCGGGTCATCAGAAGATGAGCGCCGCCACGTACTCAATGAAATGCAAACGCGCAAGTTCCGGGCTGAGGGCTCAAGGCTGCGATACGTCTACGCCAACTACCTGCGACCCGAGCATGCGAATGCTCGCATGGAGTCCTGGGCGGTCAGCGAAACCACTGCGTATTATCCGATCGGCAAGCATCGGACACCGCAGCCACTTCCCCACCACTTGTTGCTTGAGGATGGTGATGGCACCCCTGGAAATCATTGGTGATACCCAGTGGCGTCAAGTCAGCCCGATCCGCGTCCAGTCCCGCCCCCATGCTAGCCTCGATGGTAACGCCAGTAGTTGTCTGACACTGCCCCGTGCCCATACTCGTGGCACGATTGGCGGCCAGCCGATGCACTCTTTCTCAAGGATATTGTGACCGTGACAAATGACGTCGAACCCGAGACCGAAGACCAGACTCTACTCCACTGCACTGTCCCCCCAGAATGTCAGCTGTCGTTTCGAACGATGCCAGATGACGCGCAATGGCGTGACGGATTCATCGAAACCATTCGCCGACTGGTTGAGGCCTGCGGTCGCGCCTTTGACCTCTCTGACTTGGACGGGGTGACGGTCGGATTTGATTACGACGATGCTCTGAACTCGGTCGACTTGGGGTATGAGTCGCAAACGGCGCGGGGGTATACGAACACGGAAGGTCTCGTGGGTGTCGGCAAGGCGATGCGGGTTCGTCGCAATGGAGCCACCAAGACGCATGTGGTCTTGCGTGCAAACACCCTGCTCGGTCTGATAGAGCACGGCCCGGACACAGATGACTTCTGGGCGACGGCGAACATCGTTGCTCATGAATTGGCGCATGTCCAAGTCACGACCTGGTTCGAGGCTCACTCGCCGGGCGTTATGCTGGCCCCACACCAGGGCGACTGGGTAAGAGCGTCACTGCGTGACGCCGCTCATACAATCTGGGAGGAGTACGCAGCGTGTCGGCTAGCTGCCCCAGTAAGCAGTGGGGAGCTGGTCACAACCAGCTACACCGATGGCTTTCAGACCGCCGTTACGGGCGCAATTTCCAAAGCACGCCGCTCGATCATCGATTACCGGACGCACAGTGACATTTCCCGTCTGACCGTTGAAACCTCGCGTGAGGTATGCCAGCCACTGAAGATGGTGGCCTATCTTCTGGGTCACCTGGATGGTCTTGGCCAAGAGGTTGATCTGGAGGCCAGATGCGCATTCGAGGAGCAGATCGCAGCCCACCTTCCTGCACTGCTCGGCGCACTCAGAGAGGCCTGGGATTGCCGGGAGTCTTGGGATGGTCTTGCAAGCCTTGACCCTGTTGTGCAGGTCATCATCGATGCATTACGCACGGCAGGGATTGAACTGACGCTGGCTCAGGGCAGTTCGAGCTCACACGTATCGGTGCCCTTCACTGCAGAAACCCTACCCAATGGCGAGGCCGATATGGCAATGATTCGTATGCGGCAGGCCTTGGGATTGGAGTTCTAACGATCGAGAGCCGTGGTGACTTCGCTTCTGGCGTGCACCAGATTTTTTTGTGAATCATGCCGTATTGCCTTGAATCTGCGTGGTTTTGCCTCCATTTATATATAGCGGGTGACACAGCCCGCTGAGCAAAAAATCGTGACCATGAAGGCAGAGCGCTCAGCCAACAGCTACCAAGCAAAAGGAATGAGACGCGCATGTTCACAATCATCAACGCCATCCCAGGCGCCATCGGCGAAGTCTTGAGAGTTGACGTTTATCGAGACGAAAACAGACCTGATCGGCAGGAAAAGGTCGGCCAGGGCTACCCGCTGAACCCTGTGTTGAGGGAGAACTTCGTATTTACTCCGCACCATCAGCGAGTACCCGCAGAACGTACAGACTGGTGGGATTTGCCATATATCCAATCGATGACGTGGGAACAGTCAGAGGTGCAGTCCCGCCAAGCTTTGCAGGCTTGGGACGACGGCCTCAACCCTATAGAATTCGAAGCCCGCATCAAGGCTCACAAAGAGTCGTTTTTCGCGTTCAATCCGAGTGGTACGAAGTACACCGTCTACTGCCCGGACGGGGGCGCATGGGATCGGCCCACCCGATGGGGCTGTTTTCCAACCCTTGAAGAGGCAATCGAGCGCTGTGACAACGGCCCTCTCTGGCGAAGATGCAAGCAAGAAGCCGCGCTCTGTGTTTAACGGGCTCTCTTTGCCAAGTTAACAAAAAGGCCCGGAGCAGATCAATGTTGGACTGATACTGGCTCAGGGCCCTATGCCGAAAACGACTCGAAGCTCGCTGGCCTTCAAGGCCAGTTTTCGATCAATCCAGAGCGGCAATATTCAGCGCTTGGGCGCACTCGATGAGTGAATGGCGCTGTCTGTAGATCGGAACATCGAGTCTGATTACCTACATGTGACGCAGCTTACCTACATGTGACGCAGCGAAAATGGGTAGAGGGGGGGGATGTACGAAACCAAACATCCTCCCCCCCTACCCTTTCGCCTCAAGATTCGAATCAGGATGATCGCCAAGAAAATCCAGCTAGGCCGTCGTCAGCTCAGGCAACGCCAGGCCTCATGGCTTGGCACAATCAAGAATCGAGGGGCAACTCACCCGCTGTCTGTACTGAGCGAACCCACCTTGGGTTGCCGCTTGGCGTTTCATCCGGAATCAAGATTCCATATCCACTTTGCACGCAGTTTTGCGACTGGCAACTGCCCCGCAGACACGTGAAATGTCGAGCCAGCCCTCGCCAGTTTGCCGTGCGTTGTACGGCATGAGCCCGGTTATTTCACCCTGATGAACCTGTCCCCGGCACCACTGCCCCTTGCCCACTGGAACATGGCATTCTGACCGCATTCTTTTGATCGGCACTGAATCAGAAACACAGCGAGGAATCACGATGGGTGACATTGGGACAAGCGGCGAGCTTCACTTCATGGCGCTCTGCGCTGGCGAGGGCATCACCGCCAACAAGTCTCAAGCTGACAGACATGGGTGGGACGTCCTCATTGAGGTCGACCAGGATGCGGCAGGGCTGACGCAGCAGACGCTGCACGAGCCGATCATCACCGGAACAGTCCAGATAAAATCAACCCAGTCCACATCCCTCAAGGTCAGCGTCACCCTTGCCAATCTTCGAAAGATGGCTTCGAACTCGTTGCCAGCGTTTTACTTGCTGATGGACTTCTCACAGGGACAGGTACCCACCAGAGCCTTCCTTCGCCATGTCGACGAGGGATTGATCGAGCAGATCCTGGAGCGAGTAAACACCCATGTGGTGACCGGAAAGGGTGGAAGGCTTCATAAGGCTTCAATGCAGATCGACTTTGGGCAAGGTCGGGAAATCGCGCTCAATGGCTCAACCAGCTTCAAGGCTGAAATTCTCCGGACGATCGGCAGCTCACAGGCCCAGTACATCGATAGAAAACATCGCTTCCTGCAGAAAGTCGGCTTTGGAGATGGCAGTCAGTCAATGCGCTTCAGCCTGGAGGGGCATGAAAACCTGCAAGCAATGGTCGAGGCTACTTTAGGTCGAGGAGGCCCTGTTGAGCTTCGGGAGATGCAATTTGTCTCGAAGCGCTTCGGCCTCGAAGACCCCAAGAGTCACTGGAATGCTTCCGTCGGCACACTGGTGGTCGAGCCTTCCCCTCCAGCTTCCAGGGGCACAATCACTCTCAGAAACAGGCGAACAGGGGACAGCGTTCAGTTAGACGCAGCCGCCTACGTGAGCGCCATGCACGCCCTTCTGCCTTCAAGTACTCTTCAGATACGGATCGACTGCGGCCTGTTCGATTGGTACATCAATGCAGATGGTACAGAGGCGAAGTTCAACTCAACCCTCGACCCTGAAATCCCGGTCAAACTGGAACACCTGTGCAGCTACCTTCAGGTGATTAAGATGCTGGCTCAGCCTGAAGGACTTGCAGTTGAAATGGACTTCCACGGCTCCAAGTCCCCTTTCACCATCACGGGAGGGTCAAGCCTACCGACATTCCCTGGTGCCCTGGGAACGGCAGACATACTCCTTAAAACAAAGATGGAGTTGGGAGATCGCGGGCTGCTGGAGGTCAGTCTGCTGGAGCTGATCCGCAGCGGCCAAAATGTAAGAGCCTTCCACGCATTCCTTAGCCAAAAAGCCAGTGCCAGGCTGGAGTTTCCTTACGAAGACCTGGCCGAGCCGTTCGAGGCGGTCTGTCTGGCGCCACTGGAGCTGTCGGTGGGTGGAAAATGTTACCTGGTCATTCTCGCGGTCTATGGAGACTTGAGCGTGCTGCCCAATGGCAGATTCTCCATGGCCACGACACACCACGACACGGTCTATAAAACGGTTCTGAGCGAGCATGAGCGCACGCAGGAGGCGACCCTCCGGCAGCTGCAGCAGGTGGTTGATGATTTTACCCACCACTTGCCGATTGTGAGCCTGATGCCCCCCATGCCAAATCTTGATGCGAGAGATCAGGATCACACTGTCTAACCCCACGCAATCGAGCAAGCACCCAGGCGACCTGCACAACGCTTGAAGCAGGCCAAACCATTAGCCGATGAAACTGGGCCCACGTTACGTGGGCTCAGTGCAGAGAAGATTTGTCAGGGGGAGGGCAAATACCCAGTGCTGCTGCGCCTCCCCCATGACCCCGCGTATTCAGGTCGAATCGAGGTAGTGCGTTTTTTCAAAATCCCCTTCTCGATGCGGCCCCACATACAGCAGAAAAACGTAATACCCTGACGCCAGATCCACCGCCTGGAAATAGATTCGAGGGCAGTTCTGCGGGGTCGTCGCATCCCCTTTCTTCAAGTGAACACAAGACTCATCCTTGTGAACTGACTTGCCTCCTTGAAACACCTCTAGCTCGATCAGGTCACCGCCTGACTGGGCAAGCTTGAGCTTTCGGGCATTGAAAAACTCTTCCATTGTCCCATCGATTTTGCCCTCTAAACCGATGATCTCTACCAAGGCATCAATGCCGTCTCTGATGAACCTATACCGCTGCTTGCTAACCTCGTCACACGTGTCCACGGCACTAGACACCACGACGAGCCGGGGGCAGTTCGCCACGGCCTCAGCGATGTATGCCGATGGGTTCTCTGGCTTTTCCTCACCGCCAATGGCCTCAAGGAGCAGTTTGGTCGCGGCGTTCGCCTTTGGTTGATCCAGTTGCTCGTGCCGCTTGAGGAATGGCCAGCCACCCTTCTCCTGCTCAAAGCAGACAACATTCGCGCCCATGTCCGCCATTTCGATCAGGTCATCAGCGACGTTCTCAGGCAGCAAGGCAAATGGAAGTACAAAAATACGTGCATCTTTGAACCCCTCCCCGATCGTCTCGCAGTACTGCCATAGGGCATGAATCGCGCAACTTGGGTGCGGCAAAAGGACGTATTCCCCTTGATTCCCCCAGCCACAGGGAATGATGTGAGCCTTGATCTGCCGCTTGAGTAGCTTACTCTCTACACGACTTTGCTCACTTTGGGGCAGGCCAACAATAAAGACATTGGTCATCCCGGCAACCCCTTTTTTACAGACGGGAGTTGGCGAGAACGCAACCTAGCAACGCAGGAATTGCGATAGACACAATCTCTTGCTCAGTCATCAGGGCCAGCAGCTTCTGAGCCTGATCGCGAGGGCTGAGCTGCCCTGGGCGCGCCGAGTCGACCGGCTCGGTTGGCTGGTCAGCCTGGCCAAATTTGAAAGTAAACAGGGGACTCAGCGGAATCTCATGCTGACCTGCCCATTTCTGTACAGCTTCCGTGACACGCTCAGCCCTGTAGCGCTTCCACTCTGACTGCCGCTTACCCAGCGCACGACCGAATAGGATACTCAGCTGACTGGAGTAAGGCTGCTCAAGCAATTGAACAAGTGAGGAAGCCTCGGCGCTTGGAAAGTTGCTGAGCGCGAGAAACTGCTGCATCCACGACAACTGGGTTTGTGCATCGATTCTTGGAATCTCAACAAACCGGTGAGGCGATTCGCAAACCAAGGCAACTTTTTGAGCGTCGGAATCAAGAAAGTGCAGCACATTGCCTGAATCTCGATCCAGGTAGCGCTTACGATGCTCGTTGAGGTGCGTGAAAGCCTGCCACACATCGCCGCGAATGAGCCTCACAGGCAGCGGCTTCGCTGAAGCCGAATGCACAGTCTCGTGCTGCCCGACAGATGACGACGACGCAGAGACCGATGGATGCTTTAGCGTGACCACGATGTCACCGCCAGTGGACGATTTCTCGACAAGCAGCCGCTCGCCCAGTTCGGCGATCAAAAACTCAGAAAATTTCCTGTAGCCAAGCTGCTTTTCATCAAAAGCGGGAAGGCCTGCATTCAGGAGGGTGCGGGTTAGGCGCTGCTTCAGTCGAGCGCCAACATCAGAAGGCCGATCCGAGAGAAGCTCAAGGATGGCAGTATGAAGGTATTGCAAATCCATAAATTCTCCAGGCAAAGAACTGATACCCACCACAAAGCATGTGGTAGGTATCGTCAATTCGTTTTTTTGCCCGGTTTCATTACTGTTGACATCGTCATCTGGAAAGCGAAACCGTGGAGAACACGATCCAGCACACTGGCAATGCTACAGCCCTTGAGAATCGAGTGGATAGGTTTTGTTACCCAGTGATCTCTCGGTAGCCCTCCAAAGCACGCACGTGTCAGCCTTGGAGCCGTAAGTAATGGTACGCAAAGCCTGCTCGGCCCGTCAAATCTATTTGGTATAGTAATACGATACGATACAAATCAGGGCACCCTTCTACCCCCAAACAGCCACCAAAGTTTGCTCCCCTGGGATAGTGCGAGGGCCTCACAAGGTGCCCGCCCTTCTCGGCCAGTCACGCGGTATCAACGCATCGCCCGATTGCTTGTTCCAGCGCTTGCGAGTGGCGGCGACGTAACGAGGATCATCCCCGAAGAATGCATGCTCAATCAGCAGCACCTGCAGGCCTTCCTGAGCGGCTGTCTCATTGAACAAGAAATCTAGGTGGCGGCGCACGGCCAAAACCTCTTCGTTCTCTCCAATGCTCGACTCATCATCCCCGCGCTGCGGGTAGTAAGGGCGACTGATCTGGTCGAATGCCAGAAACGCCGGCACAGGGCCAGATATCTCTCCAAGGTATTTCTGGAGTGCGAAAGATAAGGCAATGTGAATGGCCAGGTAGTTCTCATCCGAGCCGGCGTCCGGCAGCTGTAGCACCGCCCCTGAGCCTTTTTCGATGATGGCGACATCAGGCGGCTTGGACGAGAACTCCAGATCAGCACCCGCGCATGGCTGGCCCGTAGGCAGCTGGGCAAACGCCTCTGATAAATAATGTGAGACCTTACGCTCAGCGCGGGCCAGCAGTACCTGCTTGGCTCGGTTGTCAACAAGGGCCTCCAGTTCCTGGATCTGGGCGTGCAGCACGTTCAAGTCGGGGCCTGGTAACGGCTTTACGGGATTCATTTCTAAAAACTGTGACACCTTACCCAGCAAATGAGTGTGATACTGGGCCAGGCTG
Source organism: Pseudomonas sp. W2Oct36 (assembly GCF_041060465.1). Lineage (NCBI taxonomy): Bacteria > Pseudomonadati > Pseudomonadota > Gammaproteobacteria > Pseudomonadales > Pseudomonadaceae > Pseudomonas > Pseudomonas sp. W2Oct36. The sequence goes on along the minus strand of NZ_JAUERW010000034.1, from coordinate 17,791 downwards.
TCCAGCCTCTTGATTTCATCACTCTGACGAATCCAGGTTTTAATCCGTTCATCGACTTGGTTGAGACTGAGGTTGAGCCGGGATATTTCCAGCTGCAACGAATCCTCATGCTCGACAAGACGAGGCCTGACACCTTCAACTGCCACACTCTCCGACCGGACGATGTCCATGGAGTGACGGATGGCCATGGATATCTCCATCCCGCGCTCGCTCGGGGTCTCGCACAGTGGACATACGTGTGCCACCGGTTGAAGGTGCTCAGCGATTTTCAGCTTGTCATATTGGCGCTGCACCGCACCTGCGAACCCCCTCATCTCATCCAAAGCAGTGCGAGTGGCCCGTGACTTGCGCCGAGCCCTCTCAATGTCGCTGAGCAGGCTTCGCCGCTGAGCATAGAGGTTGGCTAACTCCCCCTCATTCGGATTGGTGCCAGTGCTAGGCTCAAGCTTCATGACCCGAACCAGCGCCTCATGCAACTGCCTTTCGGACGCGTCACTTGCAGGAAGGTCGCACAGGCCGCTGCGGTGGGCGTCCATGAGCAATCGCATCGCAAGCTTCTTGTAATCGTTGCCCGCCTCCAGACGAGTGCGGACTTGGCGCTCCTCGCGCTCAAGCTTTTTGCGAAGGTCGCGCAGACGACGCTCCTGAAGCACGGTGTCCTGCGTCACCACTCCCAAAAAGTAAGGCATCGTTTCGATGATTGCCGGGGCTTCATCGGCCTGATCAAGCCCATGAAGCAATGCGGTTTCGTTGTAAATGACGTCTTTGGGGACAAACATATAGGCCGTTGCATGGCGCACTGATGGTCGCCATTTGCGGACAGTCTTGTCATCGGAAGCATCTGGAACAGCACCGATACCAAATGCCCGTTCGATATAAGCCTTGCCCGCTTCAAGCGTCGTGACGCCCTCAAATTGCTCCAGCGTGTTGGGGATGGCAAGATTGCGCCCGCTACTCACGAACATGCGTGTGCTCGTACCTTTGCCCACAGGCGGGATGAGCCTGGCGGTGATCATCTGGGCTGCACCCAGCACCCACTTGACCCCCACGGCGACGCTATGGCGCTTCACGTGCGCTGCGAGCTCGCACTTGCTCGAACCCAGGCAGTAGTCGATGGCCTTGATCAGGGTAGATTTACCTGTCCCCGATGCCCCGGTGAAGATGTTTACCTCTCCAGGTTTGAGTTCGAGGATACGTACCCGCCCGCCTTCACCGATGAAGAAGATCTCGGAGATGTTCCAGCGGCTCATAATTCCAGCCCCATCATGTCGAATACTGTCCTTGTTGAGCCTGCCAAGGCTAACCAGCAGCCCAGGCGATCAATGTTCTTGAAAACTTGCTGAGTGCTCTTACTCAGCTGCATCGTGAGGTGCTTGGGAACGCTTGACCCACCAGGCACCAACCGCCCCTCGGAATTGATCGCCAAGAGATGACAAAAGCAGGCGAACCGAATGGCCTCCGTCACGATATCGAGCGAGCCATTCACGCGTCCCGCGAGCCTGATCTGAATCACTGGGTTACGACGCAGCCATTCCAGAAGCCCTGTCCGGCGGTCGGTACGATCAAACGTGGACGAGAGGTCACCAGACAGGGCCAGAGGCAGCGCCGCGTAGCACAGAGAGATGTCCGGGTCGGTGCCGGAGCGGGATCGATAAGCACCAACGAATGTGGCCAGCAACGCTGCGCAGTAAGCCGGGTTGGTTTCGGCAAAAATGTCATGGGCGACGGCCATGCCCTAGTCCTTTAGAAGAGCGCGAAAATCTGGGTGCCACCCGACCTGAAGGTCGATGGCCAGCACCTGGTAGGTTCCTCGCACGTAGTAATGTCCCTGCCAGCTCGGGGCGATGGGTTCGACTTGATTTGGAGCAAACTCATGCGTCCAGCGCAGCAACTCCAGCCCCTTGGCTCGCACTTGAGAGGCCTCAAGGTCTTCGCAGTCTTCCGCCATCTGATCATGCCGATCAGACCAGTGCTCGGTGAGCTTGGCATCGTAGACAGCAATTTTGGAGCGCATTTGCGGATTGTCGACGATCCATTTTGATCGCTGCTCTTTCGCTCTCCATTGCTCTCGAACAGCTTTGGAGATGTCCGATCCCTTACCATCGACCAAGGCAATCTGACGATAGAGCATGCCGTCAGCCTGGTAGTTTTCCGGATGGGTGACCAGGTCAAAGTCAGCGACAAGCCTCTCGTCTTCCAGCTGCGCAATGATTGCGGAGATGCACTGCTCCATCTCGCTGCGCTGAATCACCCGTTCACGTTTACCGCAAAGTGTGTAGACGATTTGCTGATCCCACCATGCCAGCAAACGTTCGGCGGCCATTAGCCGCTGTTGCTTAGGGATCAGATGCAGCCACTTGGATACTTGGTTGGGGATCTGGTCAATGGTGACACTGCCCTGCTGGATACGGATACGTCGGAGCAGGTTCAGCCTCACCGAGGCATCAAGAGCAAGAAAGGCCTCGCAGCCGGCGGCGCGTGCTGTATGGGGAAGCTTGTCGCCGGCAGCCTTTGCTTCGGAGCGCTCATCCACAACCCTGATAGCTTCCTCGACCATCGCGTCCAGCAACGGCTCTCGACTAGCCTGCGTGTTGCACAATGCAACCAGATGCGAACTGTCTGGAACCTTCCCTACCGAGACCAGGTGGAAAGTTGTATCGGCAAGGGACACCAGCGGCAAGGCGTCGATCCAGACCTTGATGGTCTTCCACAGCGCTACGGACGCCAGCGTCACCGGCGGAGGGTTGTCTTGTACGGAGTGCTTAAGCTGGAAAAGTAGCTTCTGCCCGTTGGCCTTTAGCTCAACATCATCCAGCCTCTCCACAGCCACACCTGCGTCATCAGCGGTCTGGGACAACAGCGTCAGCAGTGCAAACTGACTCTGATAGTAAAAACCCAAGACAGCTGGCGTCGCATCATGAAGCGTGTTCGATCCTGTGCTATCCATCACCCGTACAAGCGCCTCCATGAGCAAGATGCGATCCAATGCTGACCATGCAAATGATAACAGAATGCCATCGCTTAATTACAGGAAGGCCCACAAGAGACGCTACCGGCAGATACCGCTTCCTGTTCGACCTGCGCCGACGGGCAACTTGTTGCATTTCCAAGGGGGACGGTCGTTAGAAGTAAGGAATGCTGTGCTTTATCGGATGATGAAGCAGGAGCGAAAAAAGGCTTCCAACTCAGGAAGCCAAATGCAGCTGATCACGAAAACAAACAGGATGGAAAGATCATACCCTTCCTATCGACTTGCTGGAGTAAGACGCTCGATTATTCAGCGTGCGACAGCACCAACGCCGTCATAAGTTTTACTCCGATGGGAACGAGCTCGTCATTGAAGTCATAACGAGGGTTATGCAATGGAACCGCCTCCTTACCCTGACGATCTGCTCCAAGCCAAAAGTAAGCGCCTGGGCAGGACTCCAGCATGTAGGCAAAATCCTCGGTTGCCATCGAAGGATCAGCATCCCATACGATATTAGCGTCACCCCGCAACCGGCAGGCCACGTTGTAAACCCGATGCGCGCTATCCGGATGGTTCAATGTCACGGGGTAGCCTTGCCGATAGGCCACCTCACCGGTAAGCCCAAACGCCTGTGGAAGACTCCCTACCATTTCACGTATGAGCGCCTCGATGCGTTGCCTGGTCGAGTTCTCAAGGCAACGAACCGTTCCCTTCAGCACTGCTGTTTCCGGGATAACGTTGTAGGCCGTCCCGACATCTATAGCCGTTACGCTCAGGACTGGTGGAGTCAAAGGCGAAAGGCGCCGAGGAACCAGCGTCTGCAAAGCTGTCACCAGTGGGCTCGCAACGACGACAGGGTCGAGCCCATTGTGAGGCATAGCCGCGTGGCATCCCATGCCCTTGATGACAATGTCGAACATGTCCTGAGAAGCCATAATGGCCCCTGGGTTGACTTGTAACTTTCCTTGGCCAAGCCCAGGCCAGTTGTGCAGACCGTAAATGAACTCCATCGGGAATCGCCGAAAGAGACCATCGTCGATCATGCGCTTGGCCCCCGCGCCGGTTTCTTCAGCCGGCTGGAAGACGAAGGTTACCGTGCCGGCGAACTGGCGCGCTTCGCTGAGGTGGCGGGCCGTGGCGAGTAAAATGCTGGTATGTCCATCATGGCCGCACGCATGCATCCTTCATGCGTGGAACGATGACCGCTCTCTCCTTCTTCATGGATAGCCAGAGCGATGGCTTCGTCATGATCATGACAGCAAGTGATCAGGCATGGTGGGCATCGATGATCGCAAGGTGTTGGTATGAGCGCGCAGGGACTGCGTAGCCCTTTTAACGCCCACGACGCGTGCAGCAGAGATTGCTGTCGAGCACTGCTGGCAAACGGGTTCGTTGTACAAGGCGTCTAAGGGTGTGGGCAACGCCCACAATCAAGAGCCAAAACTGGTGTGGACATCACACAACCACCAGGCCCAAACGAGCACCACCGCTGTTGGCATTCACCCTGGCCACACATCCCGTTTCTTGCTTAGTTTCTTTGCACCAGATGCAGCATCCCGGTTTGCGCAACAGGGCAACCTGAGCTTTGCTACGAGCGGCGCGAAGCAGAAGCGCGCCAACCACGGAAGGGTCATGCATTACCTTACCGATTTTAAATCAGCTATAGGTAGCGCTTATGAAATTAACGGCTATTCTCCCTCTAGTTTTAATACAAGGATTACTCAGCGGATGCAACATGCTGACAAACTACAAGGAACTAGAGGCAAATAAAAGACTAGCAATAGTAACAGAAGTCAAACAGGATATTGGAAGCGGCAAGTATCGCGAATTCAAGGTCACCTGTCCCGAAGCGAGCCCAGATGCATTGATGATGCTAGCCGGCAGCTTGAGCGGAGAGACTAAAAGCGGAGTAGCCATTGCATCAGCGTTCTCAGAGTCAGGATCAAATATCGGGTTGAGAACACATTCTATCCAGCTGCTGCGCGACCAACTCTTCAGCATTTGCCAAGCGTATGCGAACCAAGGACTAACTGCATATACATATCAAACACTACTGAGCCGCAACCAGCAAAACACAATAACACTAATGGCCATAGAACAACTGACTGGAGTTCTAAAATCACCACTAGTCGCGATAACTACCAATGCAGACTCTGCAACAATGCAATTGCTTAAGCTAAAATCCGACCTAGAAACCGCCAACAGCAAACTCTCGGCGCTTAAAGACAAAACCTCAGAAGAAGCCGTAGCTCTTAAAAAGACGATTGATGACACTGAGAAGAAAATAGCCACCACCCAGAACTTAGCGGCTTCTGCTGCTGGCACTATAGAGGTGAAACTTCCCGAGTCTAAAAGTCAAGGTCTCGGATCAGACAATGTAAAGGCAATAACAGATGCGGTTGTGCTACTGGTGCAGATGACCAACGCGAACACCGCCGAACCGAACAAGTTCATGGTTTGCACCGACATACTACAAAGCAGCGCCTACTTATCAAAAGTCAATCTAGAAACCGGGCAAAGGACAGCACAATACACACCACTTGAATCAGCCTGCAAAGACTTTGTCACACAAACTATTGCAAGCAACGCAGAAATAGCCAAAGCAATCAACACAGAAACAAACACACTTAACAAATCCAGCAATACAAAAACAGCTATAGACTTATCAATACAGAGAATCAACACACTGCAACAACTCATAAAATAGTTACCCATCAAACATTTTGTATCAGTGGAGATCAGCGAAGGCTGACTCCACTTTTTCTGACCAATACTTTTAACCAACAATTCTAACCAATAATACTTTTAACCAATACTTCTTACCAGGCAGACACCTACCATGAAATCCTCTGACATTACTAAGAAGGACGTTTAGCGCCAAGACCTGCAAAGTTCTATTGAGTGGCAGGACTGATCCAGAGCGCTCTTCAGGCCGAGCCGCTTCTGGCCCTTGGTACCAATCCAGTCTGATCAGCTCGTTCAGCACCGCCGATAAAAGGGGCCGACTAGCTGCGAGCCTTCACCAAGGTAGGACAGAAAGATACCCGCAGCACTCACTGGCCATAGGACTTCGTGTAGCAGCGGCCAGCAGTGCACGAACCTGCGTCCCCGAACCGTCCAAGGTGCGAGGCGTGGAGTCACACATCACCCGCAGAAGCACCAGCACCAGCCCCGAATAGGCGAAAGGGTGCCAGTTGGACTGCGCGTTTTGCGCATCGCTATCTGAAGGTTTCTTGAACTGTCTTTCCTGAAATCTTGCGCACTGCAAAGCGTTCGCCTCATTCAGAAGCGCTCGAAGCTATGGCCGAGCATCGTTGAGCAATTGATCGTAAAGGGCACGCCCGGCTGGAGTGGTCTCAGGAGCCCTCCGGGTTCATGGGATCTGAGGATACAACGCCTTAGATTCAGACAGGCGCTCTGGGATCTGGGACTGGGGGGGGATTGAGGAATTGGAGGTCTGGTAGGACATTTCGCTACGACGGCAGGGCATTTTTGACAAAAACCAGCATTATTTCGGTGCAGGTGACAAAACATGAAATTCGTCGAAAATAAGGAGGCCGACACCTTCCAGCGAAGGGTCCTCCTGCAAGCGCCGGGTGAGAATGCCTTCGGTGACCACTTCAATGCGGGTATTGGGGCCGACTTTGCTGTCCAGGCGAATTCGATAACCCACCGTCTCGCCGACGCCTTCTCCCAGCTCGCTCGCCAGTCTTTCAGCAGCAGCACGAGCAGCCAGACGCCGGGGCTCAAGCATCAGGATCGTCTGCCCGGCCAGCCACGACTCGTGCAAAAGCGCCAGCGGCACCCGGGTGGTCTTGCCCGCGCCCGGCGGCGCTTCGAGCACGGCCTCATCCCGGTCGGCAAGGGCCTGGCGCAAGGCAGGGAGAACGGCATCGATGGGCAAAGAATTCATGGTGGCTCCCAGATCAGCCGGGGAGTATACCCACGAGCATCGCAGGCCCCCAGCCTGTGTGGGGATGCGTTTGCGAAGGCCGCCAGAGAACAGCGTGCTGCCGATTCTCAAACGCCAGAAACAAGGAAGCCCCGCAAGCGGGGCCACAACTTAACCTAGTCTCATCACCGTTTCAAAAGCCCGGGAGTGGAGGTGCTAGGGCAGCGACGCAAATTTATCACAGAACCCTCGCCGGCGAATTCTCGAAATCGATGCCCTCGCCCATGACCTGCTTAATGGATCCTGAACAGGCGCGGAATCCAGCTCGAAATCAGCTTTCGCTCATCTGCCTTCAACCAACTTTCTTCCCACACGGATACTCTTATTGATTAGGCATTTGCCTTGTATAGTTGCGCCTTCTTCTGAGGAGATCCCCATGCGCATTCCATCCCGTTTGATTGGCGGTGTTCTGGTCGCCACCCTGCTGACGCAACTGACTGCCTGCGGCAGTATTTTCTACCCGGATCGTCGCGGCCAGATTCAGGGCAGCGGGCGAATGGACCCGGCGATCGTGATACTCGACGCCATCGGCCTGTTGTTCTACATCATTCCCGGCGTGATCGCGTTCGGCGTGGACTTCGCCACTGGCGCGATCTATCTGCCAGGCGGCACTCACGCTCAGATCGATCCGCAAAAGCTTGAACCGGCGGTGCGCACTGACGGCACCGTCGACAACGCCAAGCTGCAAGCCATCATTCAAACAGAGCTCGGCCGTACCCTGCCGCTGGATGATCCTCGTCTGATCCAGCACAAAGGCAGCACCCAGCAGCTTGCCTCCCTGGGCCTTGTACCGTCCGCTTGAGTCTGTGATTTAAAGGAAGCGCCATGAGCACCAGTCCCGAACACGCCCGCTTATTGCGTCTGGCAACCCGCGCCTCGCTTGCCGTGGCGAGCATTCTGATCGTTGCCAAAGCGGTTGCGTGGTGGCTCAGCGGCTCAGTGAGTCTGCTGGCCGGCCTTACGGACTCGATGCTCGACGGCGCGGCGTCTTTCCTCAATCTGCTGGCCGTGCATTACGCGCTGCGTCCCGCCGACGATGATCATCGCTATGGCCACGGCAAGGCCGAGGCGTTGTCGGGCATGGCCCAGGCGCTGTTCATCGCAGTAAGTGCGTTTTTGATCGGCTTTCAGGCGGTCGATCGCATCCAGCACCCGCAGCCCCTCGGCGCTCCCGGGTTGGGTTTGCTGGTGATGATGTTGTCGATTGGTCTGACGATTGCCTTGCTGATGTTGCAGCACCGCGTGGTGAAGGCAACCGGTTCGGCGGCGATCCGCGCCGATTCCCTGCATTATCGCTCTGACCTGTTGCTCAACTTCAGCATCATGCTGGCGCTGGGCTTGGCCTATTTCGGCTACTCCCAGCTGGACGCTTATTTCGGTCTGGCCATCGCGTTCTACATTTTGTGGAGCGCGATTTCCATTGCCCGAGAAACGGTGTCAGTGCTGATGGACGCTGAGCTGCCTGTCGATGTCAGCGCAAAAATGCTCGAGCTGGCCCAGGGCGTGCCGGGTGTGCTGGGTGCCCACGACCTGCGCACGCGGATTTCGGGCAATCACTGGTTTGTGCAGCTGCACCTGGAGTTGCCGGGCACGCTGACGCTGTCGGTGGCGCACGATTTGTGCGAGCGGGTGGAAGCGGCGATTCAGGACGAATTCCCCAAGGCCGAAGTGCTGGTGCACGCGGATCCGCAGGAAGTGGTGGGGCGTGAGGATGGACCGGTTTTGAATTGAGACGGTGGTAGGACCGGCTTTAGCCGGGAAGGCATCTGGTGTCATACCGCAAATCTGATGGCGCTCGCACTGGCCTCTTCCCGGCTGAAGCCGGTCCTACTGACCGCGTGCAGTTAGTGGGACTGGCTTTAGCCGGGAAGGCGTCAGACGACAAGCCGTGAAATTGAGGGTGTTGGTGCAGGCCTCTTCCCGGCTGAAGCCGGTCCTACAAAAACAGTGCGCTGCGCATTTTGCATCCCAGGCTACATCCCGCACTCACTGCTGAATGCTATACCCCCGCCCTGCATAACAACTGGCCATCGCCTGACGGTAGACACCCAGCACTTCCGGTGCCGGCTGATAGGCCGCGCCTGCCGGGTCGAAATTGCTCTGCTGCACGGCGTAGCGGTAGCAGTCGTAGCGGTCCTGTTCGATTTCCTGTTGCGGCTTGCCTTCGGGGGGATAGGCGACAACGTCATAGGGATTCGCGGCCTGCTGAACGGGCTGCGGCTGCTGCGGCGAGTACACCGGTTCGACATTCTGGGGAGGCTCGGCGACCACATATTCCTGGGTGTTCTGCTCGTAGGTGTAATAGGTGCCGGCGGCGACGAAGAACAGCGCGCTGCCAAGCCAGACCTGTTGAGCGTAGTCAGGCAGATAGCGCACGCGGACACCCCGTGGGGGCTGGACGACCACATAACGCGGTCCCTGTGGGCGATACCAGTAGCCGCCTGAGTAGAAGTAGTCCCCGCCGCGATACGGCACGCGGGAATACCCGCCCGGCATGCGATCAATTTCGTAACCCGGGCGATAGCGCGGGCCCGAACCCCAACCATCGCCATGACCACCGGGACGGCCGGGCTGCCAGTTACCGTTATCAGGACGACGGTCGCCGTCGCGCCAGCGGTTGTCTCGGGGCTGGTCGCGGTAGAAGCCCTGCCGCGGCTCTTGAGTCTGAACCACTGTGTCCGGCCGACCCTGAATCGGCAGGCCGCCTTGGCGATCCTGCAACTGACGCTGTTGTTGCTGCTGCTCTTGCTGGCGTCGTTGCTGATCCTGCTGTTGCTGGCGCTGTTGCTGCTGTTGCTGTTGCTGCTGTTGGCGTTGATCGTCGCGAAGGTCGCGCTCGCGTTCCTGCTGCTGGCGCTGCTGATTGGCGCGCTCTTGCTGGTTCTGCTGAATCTGGCGGTTTTGCTGCAGCTGCTCCTGCTGCCGCTGCTGTTGTTGCTGCTGCTGCGCCTGCTGTTGGCGTTGCTGCTGACGCTGCTGATCCTCGGCAAAACCGCGCTGCTTCTCCTGCTGCTGACGCTGCATCTCAAACCCGCGCTGTTGCTGTTGGCGCTGCTGCTGCTGTTGTTGCTGTTGCTGCTGATTATTGTCGTCGGCCCACACCTGAGCACCGATGCTCAAGGCCAAGAGACTGACACCTGCCAAACGCCAGATGCGCGTGTTCATGCTTTCCTCACTGCGGCGCGGATACCTGTTGATAGGACTGCTAGTCGGGTGCGCCGTTCGCCGCACTCTATCAGCGTGGCGGATGAAACTGTAGAAGCACCACTGCGGCCTGAGCTGAAAAGGCAGGCACAAAAAAAGAGGGCTCAATGGCCCTCTCTGGAATACTTCGTCCTGGCTCGACGCTTTTGACGCCGGCTCACCTCGCATCGTCTTCTGGACAGTGCGTAGCCCGGTGGCCTGCTCAACCCTGTCGGGTTGGAGACCGCGGCTGGCCTGATTCGGCGGGCCGCGCTGGACGCTGTGTCCGGGCAGTGATTCTGGTTAAAAGAATAGGCTTTGGGGGACGACACAGGATTGCGAATATTGCTGATGAAAACACCACTTGCGCAATAATTCACTTCAGATGAATAATCCTGCGCAATCCATTCAATAAAGGCGCTTATGGTGAGCAAGCTCGACAGATATGACTTGAGTATTTTGGCCGAACTGCAAAAGGACGCGCGCATTTCCAATCAGGAGCTAGCCGAGCGCATTGGCCTGTCGCCTTCACCCTGCTCGCGTCGCGTCAAGCAGCTGGAAGACGATGGTTATATCGTGGGGCAGGTCGCGCTGCTGGACCGCAAGAAGCTGGGCCTTAGCCTGACGGCCTACGTGCTGATCGGCATGGACCGCCATACGCCCGACCGCTTCGAGAATTTCGAGCACCACATCCGCAACCTGCCGCAGGTGCTGGAATGCAGCCTGGTCACCGGTATCGACGCCGACTACCAGTTGAAGGTGGTCGTCCCGGACATGGATCACTACCAGAAATTTCTGCTCGGCCACCTGACCCGCATCGACGGCGTGACCAGCGTGCGCTCCAGCTTCGTGCTCAATCAGGTACTGGCAAGCACCGAATTGCCACTGGTGCATTTGCGTGGGTGAAGCGCGTCCGCGCAGGTACAGGGTTTTTGTGGGAGCGACCGGGGTTGCGTTTGCTTCGCGACGGCCTGTCGTTTTTACTCAAAGCTTTGCCGGCACTTCCCGCCACTGCCCCTGATCCAGCCCATCAAGGCACCAGTCGCCAATCCGCACGCGCACCAGTCGCAACGTCGGCAGGCCGACCGCTGCGGTCATCCTGCGCACCTGGCGGTTGCGTCCTTCTTTGATCACCAACTCCAGCCAGCTCGTCGGCACGCTTTTGCGAAAGCGCACCGGCGGGTTGCGCGGCCACAGTTCCGGCTCGTCCAGTTGCCGGGCCTGGGCAGGCAAGGTCGGGCCGTCGTTCAGCTCGACGCCGTCACGTAGCTTTTGCAGTTGCTCTTCCGTCGGCTCGCCTTCCACTTGCACCCAGTAGGTTTTCGCCAGCTTGTGCTTGGGGTCGGCGATGCGCGCTTGCAACTGGCCGTCGTTGGTCAGCAGCAGCAAGCCTTCGCTGTCGCGGTCCAGGCGACCGGCTGGGTAGATGCCAGGGATCTCGATGAAATCCTTGAGCGTCGCCCGGCCTTCGCCATCACTGAACTGGGTCAGCACGTCGAAGGGTTTGTTGAACAGAATCAGCCGAGGTTCGGCGGGCGGTGCTTTGGCGACACGCCGAGGCGCACCGGGACGATCGGGTGAAGGACGGCGGGGATCAGGACGTTGATTGCGGGGCATGGGAAACCGGTAAAGATGACGGGAACAGAAAAGATCACTAAACAGAAAGGGCCACTTTAGTGGCCCTTTCGTTGAACGCCTAGCGCCTTAACGGAGCCCTTAGCGGAACGGCGGTTCGTCGAAGCTGCGCAGCTTGCGCGAATGCAGCGAGTTGAGCTGCGTGCGCATCAAGTCCAGCGCGGCGATGCCGATCTTCAAATGCTGGGTGACCGCACGCTCGTAAAATGCGTTGGCCGAACCCGGCAGCTTGATCTCGCTGTGCAGCGGTTTGTCCGAGACACAGAGCAAGGTCCCGTAAGGCACCCGCAGGCGATAACCCTGGGCGGCGATGGTGCCGCTTTCCATGTCCACCGCCACGGCGCGAGACAGGTTGATCAGCGGCCGCTCCTGAGCCCAGCGCAGTTCCCAGTTGCGATCGTCGTAAGTCAGGACCGTGCCGGTGCGCAGACGCTTCTTCAGATCGTCGCCGCGTTCGCCGGTGACTTGGGCGGCTGATTCCTGCAACGCCAACTGCACCTCGGCCAGGGCCGGGATCGGAATGTTCGGCGGCAGCACGCGGTCAAGAATGCCGTCGCGACGCATGTAGGCGTGGGCGAGGACGTAGTCACCGATGGTCTGCGACTGACGCAGGCCGCCGCAGTGACCAATCATCAGCCAGCAATGCGGACGCAATACCGCGAGGTGATCGGTGATGTTCTTGGCGTTGGAGGGGCCAACGCCGATGTTGACCAATGTCACGCCATGGCCGTCTTCGGCGATCAGGTGGTACGCCGGCATCTGGTAACGGTGCCAGACCACGCCGGAGACGATGGCCTGGGCTTCGCCGTAATCCATGCTCTTGTCGACAACAACGTTGCCCGGCAGGACCATCTTCACGAAGCGCGGGTCGTCGCGCAGTTTTTCCAGGCCATGCACGATGAACTGGTCGACGTAGCGGTGGTAGTTGGTCAGCAGGATCCACGGCTGAACATGGCGCCAGTCGCTGCCGGTGTAATGCACCAGACGGCGCAGCGAGAAATCCACCCGGGCGGCGTCGAACAGCGCGAGCGGCAGCGGATCGGTGTTGGCCCAGTCGTACAGACCGTCGGCGATGCCATCGGTGGCCGCCGACAAATCGGTGCTCGGGAAGACACGCGCCAGGGTCGCGGCGGTGACGCCGGTACCGGCCAGCTCATCGCCCTGCTCGACCACGTAGGGGTACGGAATGTTCTGCTCGCTGACGCCCACTTCCACCGTCACGGTGAAGTCGTTCATCAACGGCACAAGCTGTTCGAGCAGGTATTTGCGGAACGCCGCCGGGTGGGTGACGGTAACGCTGTAAGTACCTGGCAGCTGAACCTTGGCGTAGGCGCGGGTGGTCAGCGGCACTTCGCCCTGGCAGTGGTAGGTCAGGCGCAGCTCGGGGTAGCGGAACGTAAGGCGCTCGGCGGCAGTAGGTTCGACGCGGTCTTTCAGGTAGCGCTTGAGCGCCTGGCTCAAGGCGGTGGTTGCCCGTGCGTGCAGCTCAGCGAGCCGGTCCACGGCGTGTTCGGCAGTTTCTACGACAATGAAAGCTTCGGTCACGATGCATATCCTTCTTATCTTGCAAGCGCATATCTTGCCTGCAACAGATGACGAAGGCACGAGTTGCCTGTGGCCGACGCGGCAATGGACGCGTTATAGCTGCGGCGATGACCGCGCGACCAGCGCCTGAACATCCACCCCGCGCGGCAAGGCGCCGTAGACGCGTCCCGGCCGTTTCAGGCGCCCGGCAATAAATCCGTCGCTGACCACGGCATTGCCCGCTTCCAGCAGCAGCTTTGCCTGCAACGCAACGGCGATGTCTTCGGTCAGTTGCCGGGCGCGGTATTGGATGTCGCCGGTGTCCTGAAAAGCCTTTTTCAAGCCATGAATATGCGCGGCCAGACGCGTGTCGCCATGACCGTCGCCAAGCTCATCGAACAGCGCATCCAGCACCCCGGGTTCTTTGGACAATGCGCGCAGGACGTCCAGGCACTGCACGTTGCCGGAACCTTCCCAGGTCGAATTGACCGGCGCCTCACGGTAAAGGCGCGGCAGAATGGTGTCCTCCACATAGCCTGCACCGCCCATGCATTCCGCCGCTTCGTTGATCATGGCCGGCGCGCGCTTGCAGATCCAGTACTTGCCCACCGCCGTCACCAGCCGTGCGAAACGGGCTTCGTGGCCGTCGTCCAGGCGCTCCAGCGAGCGTCCCATGCGCAGGGTCAGCGCGAGGGCCGCTTCACTTTCCAGCGCCAGATCGGCGAGCACGTTTTGCATGAGCGGCTGTTCACTGAGCAAGCGACCGCTGACGCTGCGGTGGGCACAATGGTGCGCGGCCTGGGTCAGGGCCTGACGCATCAGCGCGCTGGAACCGGTCATGCAATCGAAGCGGGTCATCGCCACCATTTCGATGATGGTCGGCACGCCGCGCCCCTCCTCGCCCACCATCCACGCCAGGGCGCCGCGGAATTCCACTTCGCTGGAGGCATTGGACCAGTTGCCCAGTTTGTTCTTCAACCGCTGTATGTAGAACGCGTTGCGGGTGTCGTCCGGGCGATGGCGCGGCAGCAGGAAACAGGTCAGGCCCTTGTCGGTCTGCGCCAGGGTGAGAAAGGCGTCGCACATGGGCGCCGAGCAAAACCATTTGTGCCCGACCAGTTCATAGGCCTGACCGGGCCCGGGCTGGCCGACCGGATAGGCCCGCGTTGTGTTGGCGCGCACGTCGGTGCCGCCCTGTTTCTCGGTCATGGCCATGCCGATGGTGGCGCCGGCTTTGTGGGCGATGCCGACGTTGCGCGGGTCGTAGTGGGTGGCGAGGACCTTTGGCAGCCAGATCTCGGCCAGGTCCGGTTGAAGGCGCAGGGCCGGGACGCTGGCGAAGGTCATGGTCAGCGGACAACCGCTGCCGGCTTCGGCCTGGGTGTGCAGATAGCTCATCGCCGCGCGGGCGACGTGGGCACCTTCCCTGGGATCGGTCCACGGCAGCGACGGGATGCCGTGCTCGACGGCGGTTTGCATCAACTGGTGGTACGCAGGATGAAACTCCACCAGATCGATGCGATGGCCGTAGCGATCATGGCTGGCGAACACCGGCTTGTTCTGGTTGGCGAGAAAACCCGCTTCCATCAACGGGCCGCCGGCCAGCGCGCCGTAGGCGTCGATTCGGTCCCGTGCCCAGCCTGCTCCGAAACGTTGCGACCACTCTTGCAGCGGCAGGTCGATGCGGTACAGGTTGGTGCCGTCCAGAGAAGGCGGCTGATTGGTGACCTCGTGGGTCTCGGCGAACTGATGCAGATTGATGGGCTGGTCCATGAGGCGACTCCGGTCCGGGCAGCACGGGGCGGTTGTGCTGCTGACCTAGTGAATCACGCACACTGCGCCGGCGACAGCGCCATAGAAGACGAAATCACGGCCGTTTTGCCTTGTATTAGCCCTGTAGGGACTGAGCTACGCCTGAGTGAACGCGGATCGACTGTAGGAGTGAGCTTGCTCGCGAACGCGGTGGGTCTGTTACGGAAAAGTCATCTGACACACCGCAATCGCGAGCAAGCTCACTCCTACAAGGGTCAGCCTTTACAGTCCCAACGCGTTGCGACCATCACACGCTGCAACCGCCCAAAATCTACTTGAATAGACACAGATCAACTGTAGGAGTGACCGGGGTGGCGCTCCTACACCGATTGCGTGGCGATCTGCACATCCAGGCTCAAGCGGAACTGGCTGCCATTGCCCGGTTCGGACTGATGGCTCAGGCGCCCGCCCTGCAATTCAATCAACTGTCGGCAAATCGCCAGGCCGATGCCCAGCCCGCCGTATTCCCGCGTTGTCGATCCATCCACCTGGAAGAAGTTGGCGTACAGCGTTTCTTCATCAAGTCGACTGAAGCCGATGCCGGTGTCGATGACGTCGATCACCAGCCGCACGTGCTCGGCGTCTGCGCGCTGGCCGTTGACGCGGATTCTGATCGAACCGGTTTTGGTGAACTTGATCGCGTTGTCCAGCAGGCACTCCAGGCACTGGCGCAACTTGACGCCGTCACCTTCAAGGCTGTCCGGCAGCGTTTCGTCCAGCTCCACACTCAGCGCCAACGCCTTGCTGCGGGCCAGCGGCTCGAAGCCACTGCGCAGCTGAAACAGCACATGACGCAGGCTGAACGGCTCGCTGCGCACAGTCACCCGACCGGCTTGCAGTTCGGTCAGCGTGAGGATGCCGTTGACGATGCCCATCATGCTTTGCGCCGAATCGGCGGCGGTCTGGCGATACAGCTCGATCTCGCTCTGCGCCGCGTCCATCTGCATCAATTCCAGCGAACCAATCACGCCGTTCATGGGCGTGCGCAGTTCATGGGTGAGCGTGGCCAGAAACTCGTCTTTCAATCGGTTACTCACCGCCAGTTGCTGGTTGAGGGTTTCAAGCCCCTGCTGCGATTCCGCCATGATCTGCGCCTCACGCTCGCGCATGGCGTTGATGCGGTCGGCCAGCGCCAGCGACAGCAATGCCACCTCGATCACCGAACCGATCTGGCTGGCGTACATGGTCCAGAAGTTATTGGGCAGATGCCCCAGCAGCATGGTCGCGTTGACCACCCCGCCGATCAGGAACGCCGACCAGCCAATGATGAAGTACCGCGCGACCCGCCGGCCCTTGAACCACGCCGCCAGCCCGATCAACAGCACGACGGGCGTGAACAACAACACCAGCCCGGTCACCAGGCGCAGCGCAACGCCGTAATCCATGCTCAACGCGAGGGCCATGATCACCGCGGCGCAGACCATCATCACCCGCAACGGCACGTCCAGCCAGCGACCCAGGCTCGGCGTCTGCAGGAATTTACGGGTGAACTGGCTGGCAAACAGAATCGCGGCGGCGATGAGGAAGGTGGTTGAGGTATTGGCCCACCACGGGTTATTCGGCCAGAAATACTCGATCGCCGCGCCGTTGACCGACACCTGATACAGGCCGAAAAAGGTGATGTAGAGGATGTAATACAGGTACGCGGTGTCGCGCACGCTGAGGTAGATGAACAGGTTGTAGACGAGCATCACCGCCAGCACGCCGTAAATCATGCCGAGGATGTACAGCCGCGACGGCTGCTCTTCTATATAGGCGTGACTGGCCCACAGATTGAGCGGCGCCTGCACCGAGCCGTGGCTGGCGACGCGCAGGTAAACGGTCTTGGTTTCGTGGGCGTTCAGGTTGAGATCGAACACGTAGTTGTTCTGCTTAACCTGCCGGCTGGCAAACGGCAGCATGTCGCCGGTCTGCCAGGCCAGACGGGGTCGCGCGTCGCCGTCGCCGAGGTAGAGATCAACGTGGTCCATCGGCGGGTAAGCCATTTCCAGCAGCCAGTCGGCGGACGCCAGCGGGTTGCCGGGGCGATACGTCAGACGCACCTTCAGCCAGAAAGCGGAGCGAGAATACCCGGCGTTGAGCGACTGACCGGCAAGCGGTTGGAAGCGTGAGGCGCCCTCGGGGGACGAGACTTGCTGGATGGTTGCATCGCCGGTGGGGTCTTCGAACACTTCAGTGTCGCGCCCCAGTGCCAGGCTGCGGGTCTTTTCATCAAAATCGACGGCGCTGGCGAACATCGGCAACAGGCAGAGCAGGAAGATCAGCACCAGACGCATGGGGCACCGCCTTGGCACTGATGAAGTCCACGAGCTGCCGTGGGCAAATCGAACGGCTTCGCAATTCGGCGAGCGACCGCTGTATCGGTCGAATAGGTCAGCGGGCAACGCACTTGCATTCACTCTTCTGGCGGAATGTATGAAGCGCCACAGGATAGCGACCGATAGCTCGATGACACCATCTAAATCTGCGCATTGTGCGGGGCTGGTTTGTTCCCGTGTAGGACTGGCTTTAGCCGGGAAGGCGTCGGATGTCTCACCGCAAAATTGATGGTGTTTGCACTGGCGCTTTCCCGGCTGAAGCCGGTCCTACTAACAGCATGCGTCCTGCCGCAAAATTGATGGTGTTTTGTAGTGGTCAACTAATTCCGGACACCTCGATAGGTTGTTTCAAGGCCATCGTCCGTTCGTAAACGGTCGGTGGCAGATACCCCAGTTTTG
>NZ_JAUERW010000033.1:0-32963 GCF_041060465.1 Pseudomonas sp. W2Oct36 | reverse complement strand
TCAAACCTGTTGCGTTTTCTAGTCATGAAAGACACCTCGATAAATGTATTTTCCACTTATCGAGGTGTCCGGGGAAATTAGACCACTGCAGTCACACCGCAAAATTGAGGGCGTTCACACCGGCCTCTTCCCGGCTGAAGCCGGTCCTACGCACGTACTGCCCAGATTGTTAAGACCGCGCCAACGCCAGCGCCACGCCTTGTCCGCCGCCAATGCACAGCGTCGCCAGGCCTTTCTTCGCGTCGCGCTTGATCATTTCGTGCAGCAGCGTCACCAGCACGCGGCAGCCCGACGCGCCGATCGGGTGGCCGATGGCGATGGCGCCGCCGTTGACGTTGACCTTGTTCATGTCCCAGCCCAATTCCTTGCCAACCGACAAAGACTGCGCCGCGAAGGCTTCGTTGGCTTCGATCAGATCGAGCTCCTCCAGCGACCAACCCGCCTTGTCCAGGCAGCGGCGGGTTGCGCTCACCGGGCCGATGCCCATGATCGCCGGATCGACGCCGGCGTTCGCGTAAGCGGCAATCCGCGCCAGCACCGGCAAGCCCAGTTCTTCTGCTTTTCGGGCACTCATCAGAATGACCGCTGCCGCGCCGTCATTCAGCGACGAGGCATTGCCTGCCGTGACCGAGCCGTCCTTTTTGAACGCGGGCTTGAGCTTCCCCAGTAACTCGACAGTGGTCGCCGCACGAGGCTGCTCGTCGGTGCTGAAAGACAGCGGATCGCCCTTGCGCTGAGGAATCAGGATCGGGGTGATCTCATCCACGAAGCGCCCGGCTTCAATGGCGGCAGTTGCTTTCTGTTGGGACGCCGCAGCAAACGCATCCTGCGCCTCACGGCTGATGTCGTATTGATCGGCCAGGTTCTCGGCCGTGATGCCCATGTGGTAATCGTTGAACGCATCCCACAGGCCATCGCTGATCATCGTGTCGACCATCGTCGCGTGGCCCATGCGCAGACCGGTTCGCGCGCCCGGCATCACATAGTTGGACAGGCTCATGTTTTCCTGGCCGCCGGCGATGATCACTTCCGCGTCGCCGCAGCGAATCGCCTGCGTCCCCAGATGCAGCGCCTTGAGCCCCGAGCCACAGACCTTGTTCAGCGTCATGGCCGGCACCGTGAACGGCAAGCCCGCCTTGATCGCGGCCTGACGTGCAGGATTCTGTCCGGCACCCGCCGTCAGCACCTGACCCATGATCACCTCATCGACCTGTGCGCCGTCCAGACCGGTCTGCTCCAGCAGTTGGCGGATGACGGCACCGCCGAGATCCACCGCGGGAACATTCGCCAGCGAACCCTGGAAACTGCCCACAGCCGTGCGGGTAGCGGCAACGATTACGACGTCTTGCATGGTGCGAATCCTCAATGGTGTGCGACGCGGCGCGAGCCCGGGCTTGAAAAGGTGAAGAAAACAGCGGGGCAGCCGGATCAAGGGAGAGCATGGTTGCATGAATGACGATGATAATTTAAGCCCTTTGTCGCCCGGTTCACATCGTTGTGGCGCTGCCTGATTTGGAAGACTGAAGCCCAGACGCACGAAACCCGCTGCCTCTTGCGAGACAGCGGGTTTCGAGGGTGTTACAGGACGGCAGATCAGCCGCGGTGACGACCGCGGAAGTAGTTGATCAGGCCCTGGGTCGAAGCGTCTTCAGCGACCGTTTCGTCGGTGCCGACAAGGCGGCTGTAAACGCCTTTGCCCAGCTCCTTGCCCAGTTCGACACCCCATTGATCGAAGGCATTCGTGCCCCAGACCACGCTTTGCACGAACACCTTGTGCTCGTACATCGCGACCAGTGCGCCCAGGCGGCGAGGGCTGATGCGCTCGACGACGATGGTATTGCTCGGACGGTTGCCCGGAATGACCTTGTGCGGCGCGACACGCTGCACTTCTTCTTCCGGTACGCCCTTGGCGCGCAGTTCGGCTTCCGCTTCGGGGCGGGTTTTACCCTGCATCAAGGCCTGACTTTGGGACAGGCAGTTGGCGTACAGCCACTGATGGTGGTCAGACACCGGGTTGAAACTGACGATCGGCACGATGAAGTCGGCAGGAATCATCTGGGTGCCTTGGTGCAGCAACTGGTGATATGCATGCTGACCGTTCGCGCCCACGCCACCCCAGATGACCGGGCCCGTGTCGGTTTTGACCGGGACGCCGTCCTGGCGAACGCTCTTGCCGTTGGATTCCATGTCCAGCTGTTGCAGGTGCTTGGTGATGTTGCGCAGGTAATGGTCGTACGGCAGGATCGCGTGACTTTGCGCGTCCCAGAAATTGCCATACCAGATACCCAGCAAGCCCAGCAGCACCGGCATGTTCTCTTCGAACTCGGCGTTCTGGAAGTGCTGATCCATGGTGTAGGCGCCGGACAACAGCTCCTTGAAGTTGGACATGCCGATCGCCAGCGCGATAGGCAGGCCGATGGCCGACCACAGCGAGTAACGGCCGCCAACCCAGTCCCACATCGGGAAGATGTTCTCTTCACGAATCCCGAAAGCAACCGCCGCGGCGTTGTTGCTCGACACCGCGATGAAGTGGCGATACAGCTCGGCTTCGGACCCGCCCTGAGCGAGGTACCAGGCGCGGGCAGCGGTGGCGTTCTTCAGGGTTTCGAGAGTGGTGAAGGTCTTGGACGAAACGATGAACAGCGTGGTTTCGGCGCGCAGCTTCTGGGTCAGCTCGTGCAGCTCGGTGCCGTCGATGTTCGCCAGGTAATGGCAGCGAACGCCTTTCTGCGCGTAGGACAACAGCGCTTCCGACACCAGCTCAGGACCCAGGAACGAGCCGCCGATGCCGATATTGACCACGTCGGTGATTGGCTTTTCGGTGTAGCCGCGCCACAGGCCGTCGTGGATGCGCCCCACCAGATCAGTGATCTGGTTCAGCACCTTGTGCACTTCGGGCATCACGTTGACGCCGTTGACCAGCAGCTTGTCGCCCACCGGACGACGCAGCGCGGTGTGCAGCGCAGGGCGACCTTCAGAAGCGTTGACCAGCTCGCCGTCGTACTGCGCCTTGATGGCTTCTTTCAGGCCGACTTCGTTGGCGAGATTAACCAGCAACTGACGGGTCTCGGCGGTGATCAGGTTCTTCGAGTAGTCGAGAAACAAACCGGCACTGCTGAGGGTGAATTCGTCGAAACGCTTCGGGTCGGCGTTGAACGCTTCGCGCATGCTGAAATTCTGCATCGCTTCGCGGTGATCTTTGAGCGCCTGCCAGGCGGGCAGGGTAGTGACGTCATGAGGAGTGCGGTAGTACGCCATCGCTGCGGGTTTCCTTGTACTTGAACTGCCTTTTGGACGCTGAAAAGCAGGATTGGACATGAATTCGTGGGTGCATCAGAGACTAGTCCCAGGCAACGCCGATGTCTGCGCCTTGCTTTACCTTTGCTCGGTACTTTTTCTCACAGAGTAGAGTTGCTTGTCTGACACGAACTGTATCGGTATGGCATTGCGGGTCTGGCTAAGTTCATCACCAGCGCCCAGCAAAGGCCAAGGCCTGCGCTCCACAACGGGTTTGCGCAGTGAGCATAGGCGCAGATGGTCATCCGATCACGTGACTTTTGCTTTACACATGACCGGGCGCGTCCTTCAGCCGGGTGTGCAGGTTATTCCTTGACCAGATGCAGGTTGTCGATCAGGCGCGTCTTGCCCATGAACGCCGCGCCCAGCACAACCAGATCATGATCATCCGGGGTCGCAGGGCGCAGACTGACCGCGTTGCGAATCTCCAGGTAATCAGTACGAAAGCCCGCTGCTTCGAGCGCTTTCACACCCTCGCCTATCAACTGCTGGTGATCCTGCTCCCCATTCTGCAACGCCGTGCCGATCTGTTTGATGACGCGGTACAACGCAGGCGCTGCAGCGCGCTGGGCTTCAGTCAGGTAGCCATTGCGCGACGACAGGGCCAGGCCGTCGGCGGCACGCACGGTGGGTTCGCCGATGATTTGAATGGGCATGTTCAGGTCACGCACCAGTGCGTTGACGACGGCCAGCTGCTGGAAATCCTTCTGACCGAAAATCGCGATGTCCGGCTGCACCATGTTGAACAGCTTGCTGACCACCGTCGAAACGCCGTCGAAGTGACCAGGACGGCTGCCGCCACACAGACCTTCTGACACCACCGGCACGCGCACGATGGTCTGATCGGCCATGCCATGGGGGTACATTTCATCGACCGTCGGTGTGAACAACAGGTGGCACCCGGCCTGAAGCAACTGCTCCTGATCGGCGGCCAGGGTCCGCGGGTACGACGCCAGGTCTTCATTGGGGCCAAACTGAAGCGGATTGACGAAGATGCTGGCGATCACGAAGTCAGCGCGTTGAACGGCTTTGGTGACCAACGCGATATGGCCGCTGTGCAGGTTGCCCATGGTGGGCACCAGGGCGATGCGTTTGCCTTCGCTGCGTGCGCGGGCGACGACGGCGCGCAACTCACGAACGGTTTTAACTGTGTTCATGCCGAGAATCCGTGTTCTGGAGCGGGGAAGCTGACGTCTTTGACCGCGCTGACATACGCGGCGATCGCCGACTGGATGTCCGGCTGACCGGCCATGAAATTCTTCACGAACTTGGGCACACGGCCGGTGATCGACAGGCCGAGCATGTCGTGAAGCACCAGCACCTGACCGTCTGTGGCGCTGCCGGCGCCAATCCCTATCACCGGAATCTTCACGGCGTGGGTGATTTCCTGGGCCAGCTCGCTGGGCACGCATTCCAGCAGAATCATCGCGGCGCCGGCCTGCTCAAGGGTAATCGCGTCGGCCCGCATCTGCCGCGCCTGCGACTCCAGCCGACCCTGCACTTTATAGCCGCCCAGCACGTTGACCGCCTGAGGCGTCAGGCCCATGTGTGCACAGACGGGAACGCCGCGCTCGGCCAGCAGCCGGATCGAGTCGGCAAGCCACGCCGCGCCCTCGATCTTGACCATGTGCGCACCCGCTTGCATCAGCGTGGCGCTGTTGGCGAAGGTCTGCTCAGGAGTGGCGTAGGACATGAACGGCAGATCCACCAGAATCAGCGCGCCCTGGTTGCCGCGTTTGACGCCGGCCACGTGGTACGCCATCTCGGCGGTGGTGACAGGCAGTGTGCTGTCGTGGCCCTGAAGAACCATGCCCAGCGAGTCGCCGACCAGCAGCACTTCCACACCGGCCTGGCTGGCGGTGTGGGCAAAAGTCGCGTCGTAGCAGGTCAGCATGGTGATTTTTTCACCTTTTTGCTTCAGAGCCAGCAGGGACGTAACGGTGATATCGGGCATGGAAAGTCCTCATTCAGGCGCTGTGAATACTGCGGCGAGCAACGCGTGATTCATCTTGGGAGGCAGGCACATCGTCGTTTTGCGATGTTTGCAACGGCCTGATCCGCGCCTTTTGGCCGGTCGTCCGGCTTTGGGACGCTTATCTTCGTGAGGAGGGGGCGGGAAGTCAATTCCGGGTGTTACCGGTTTGAGCGTGCCCGCAGAACAGCTTCAGCTCGGCGATCGTTCCAGGCCTTCGAACGGGCACTGGGCAAGCAAATCATTCAGCGCGCGGCCATCAGCGAGGGTGATGCCCGGTGCCAGCTCGGCCAGTGGGTACAGCACAAACGCGCGCGCCTGCATCTGGTAATGCGGCACCTTCAGTCGCGGCTCATCGATGAGGCGATCGCCGAACAACAGGATGTCGAGGTCCAGCGTGCGCGGCCCCCAGCGTTCGAGGCGCTCGCGGCCCTGATCGTTTTCGATGCCTTGCAAGGCGTCGAGCAGCGCCAGTGGGGGGAGCGAGGTGTCGAGCGCAGCCACCGCATTGGTGTAGCGCGGCTGACCCGGCAACAGCGAGTCGCTGACATAGAAAGAGGAAACGCCTGCCAGGCTGCTCTGCGGTATCAGGCCCATGGCCTTGATCGCTTCGCGCAACTGTTCGGCAGGGTCGGCCAGGTTGCTCCCCAGGCCGACGTAAACGCGCTCGATCATCGGGTGTTATTCCGCCCCGTCGACGCCAGCGCGTTTGCGCTTGCCGCTGCTGCTGCGACGACGTTTGCGCGGACCCTGGCCGGTGGCGTCGGGCTTGCTGCCCAGGTCACGAATCATGTCGCGGCGTCCGGAATCATTGGCGTCCTGATAGTCGGTCCACCATTCACCCAGGCCGTCGGTTTCTTCGCCAGCGGATTCGCGCAGCAACAGGAAGTCGTAGCCGGCACGGAAGCGCGGGTTTTCCAGCAGCAGGTCGGCGCGTTTGCCCGATCGGCGCGGCAGACGTTCCTGCATGTCCCAGATCTCGCGGATCGGCATGGTGAAGCGTTTCGGGATCGCGATCCGCTGGCACTGTTCGGTAATCAGTTCGTGAGCCGCTTCCTGCATGGCCGGGATCGGCGGCATGCCGCGCTCTTGCAGACGCAGCACGCGGGCGGGCAGGGCAGGCCACAGTAGGGCTGCGAACAGGAACGCCGGTGTGACCGGTTTGTTCTGCTTGATGCGCAGATCGGTGTTGGCCAACGCCTCGCTGATCAGCGTGTGGGTGTAAGTCGGGTTGTATTCCAGGGCCTTGGAGCTGGCCGGGAACAGCGGCTCGAACAGTTCGAGATCGACCAGCATCTCGAACGTCGCCTCGGCATAACCCGATAGGAACAGCTTCAGTACTTCTTCAAACAGACGCGCAGACGGGATGTCGCGCAGCATCGGCGCCAGCGGGCGAATGGGCGTGGCGCTGTGCTTCTCGATGCCGAAATC
The DNA here is from genome assembly GCF_041060465.1 of Pseudomonas sp. W2Oct36. Lineage (NCBI taxonomy): Bacteria > Pseudomonadati > Pseudomonadota > Gammaproteobacteria > Pseudomonadales > Pseudomonadaceae > Pseudomonas > Pseudomonas sp. W2Oct36. The sequence continues at coordinate 26,263 of NZ_JAUERW010000033.1, read as the reverse complement.
CAGCTTGGCGGCGAAACGCACGGCCCGCAGCATGCGCACCGGGTCTTCCTTGTAACGCTGCTGAGGGTCGCCGATCAGACGAATCAGGCGATTGCGGATGTCGTGTACGCCGTTTGCGTAATCGAGGACGCGCTCGGTCACTGGATCGTAATACAGGGCGTTGATCGTGAAGTCCCGGCGCTGGGCGTCGTCTTCGAGGGTGCCGTAGACGTTGTCACGCAGAATGCGCCCGCTCTCGTTGCGCGAAGACTGGTTGCTGTCTTCGTCTTCGTCATCGATCGGGTGATTGGCGCGGAAGGTCGCGACTTCAATGATTTCACGGCCGAAGTGGATATGAACCAGCTTGAAGCGGCGGCCGATGATACGGGCGTTGCGAAACTCGGCGCGGATTTGCTCGGGCGTGGCACTGGTGGCGACGTCGAAATCCTTGGGCGTGATGCCGAGCATCATGTCGCGGACACAGCCACCGACCAGATAGGCCTGGTAGCCGGCGGTCTGCAGGCGCTCGACGATATTCACCGCATAGCGGCTGAATTGATTGCGTTGCAACGAATGCTGGCTACCGCTGAGCACTTCAGGCGTTGTGCGCACATGTTGCTGCGGCTTGCGCAGTGGGGAACGGAATGACTGGAACAGCTTCTTCAGCATGGGAGGCACTGTTTGAAGGAATATTCGGCCAATTTCGAAGAGTGACCGCACGATGGGCGGGGATTCTAGCATTTAGTCGAGGGATGGTGTAGGAGGCAGCTCGATAGGCGCCTGGGGGCGGACTGCACAATGGGTGCAAGGGGGGGGGCGAGCAGGACGGGGTTTATTGCAGATGCTACTGGGGGAGCCGAAGCTCCCCCAAAGTGCGTGCTCTTATTTTTATTGTCTGATGGGCTTTTTATTGTTGTTGACCGCCCAATTCACGGCTTTCGCCTGTGAAACCTCCCAATCGGGAGTCAAGAGCAAACGGATTGCTTTGGTCGCTGTGCGGCAGTGATCTATCGATCCAACCAGTTCAGGCTCTACCTAAGGGTAGTTTTTGTTGTTCTCGGCCTGGTTGCGGGACAAGTCCCAAATGCAACGCCTCTCCAAAAGAATCAGTTAGCTGCGCCTCCGCCGTGTTGTTCTTGTTATGCGTGAGTCGTTTCGTCTTGTTTTTATTATGTTGGTGTTTCGGGTGACTGATTTTTGTTGTTCTTGTACGAATACATATAGCAGTACCTGTGCCAACTTTTGGAAAACAGGCTACACGCCGCGGAATGCAAGGGTGTGGCAAATTGACGCTATTTTGCGCGGGCGGAAAAAAACCGGGGGGTCGTTACCGTACGCCCCGGTTTTGTTACGTCACCATTTATGAGGTAACAGTTTTTTCACATGGCGCGTAACCCGCGTGCCAGAGCCTGCGCGAAGATGCGCTCACGTTTCGCTGGCCACTCCGGTCTTGCGTCGCGGAATACCCAGGCGTTGGCGACGCTCCCACAGGCACTTGCGGCTGACGCCCAGCTTGCGCGCCAGTTCGGTTTCGGTCATGTGGTCCTGATGCTCCAGAACGAAGTGCTGGAAATAGTCCTCCAGCGACAAGTCCTCGGTCGGCTCACCAGCCGTGGAGCTCGACGAGCCTGACGCCTGGGGTGCAAGGCCGATGAACTCGTTGACGTCGAGGTCGCTCAGCTCGATATCGATGCCCAGCAGCTCGGCAGAAATGTCCGGGCTTTCACACAGAATTACCGCGCGCTCGACCGCGTTCTCGAGCTCTCGCACGTTACCGGGCCACGAATAGTGTCTAATCGCTTGCTCGGCATCCGGCGCGAAACGCAAGTCGTTACGACCGGCCTTGAGGCTCTGCCGCGCCAGGAACGCATTGGCGATTTCATTGACGTCTGCCCCGCGTTCACGCAGCGCGGGCAGTTTCAGCGCGATCACGTGCAGGCGGTAGTACAAGTCTTCGCGGAACTGGCCCACTTTGGCCAGGCTCTTTAGGTCGCGGTGAGTCGCTGCGATCAGGCGGACGTCGACTTTTTGCGACTGCACCGAGCCCACCCGGCGAATTTCGCCTTCTTGCAGGACGCGCAACAGTCGGGCCTGCGCCTCAAGCGGGAGTTCGCCGATTTCATCGAGAAACAACGTGCCGCCATCCGCGGCTTCCACGAGACCGGCACGACCGGCACTGGCACCGGTAAACGCCCCTTTTTCGTGACCGAACAGCTCGGATTCGATGAGGGATTCCGGAATCGCTGCGCAGTTGACCGAAATCATCGGGGCCTTGGCGCGACGGGACAAGTTATGCAGCGCGCGGGCCACCAGTTCCTTGCCCGTACCGGACTCGCCCTGAATCAGCACGTTGGAGTCGGTTGGTGCGACTTTGCGGATCTTGCTGTACATGTCCTGCATCGGCGGGCACGAGCCGATGATGCCGATCTCGCCGTTGCTGTTGTCCGGACCGGACTTGTCGCCCGTCGCAGTTTTAGCGGTGGCGGCGCGTTCGGCCTGCATGCTTTGCAGCGTCTGGCGATCACGAAGGATGCGCGAGACGGCCTGAAGCATTTCGTCGTGGTCGAAGGGTTTGGCGATGTAGTCCACCGCGCCCATTTTCATCGAGTCCACGGCCGAGCGCAGGCTGGCGTAACTGGTCATGATCAGCACGGGTTTGCCCTGGCCGAGCTTGATCAGCTCTGTGCCGGGGGCGCCGGGCAGGCGTAAATCGCTGACGATCAGGTCAAACGAAGGGATGCTGAAACGTTCCTGAGCTTCCTGCACGGATCCGGCTTCGCTGACCTGGTACTGATTACGTTCCAACAGTCGACGCAGGGCGGAGCGGATGATGGTTTCGTCTTCCACGATCAAAATGTGAGGCATTGATTCGGTTCTCTCGACGGTCTCAGTTCACGGCGGACGTCGCTTCGACATGTCGCGGTAAGGTCACCCTAATCCGGGTTCCGCGTTGGTGCTCGGGGTCAGCCGGGCTGTCGATGGTGATTTGTCCATAATGCTCTTCAACGATGGAATAGACCAGCGCGAGGCCCAGTCCTGTTCCTTCGCCCGGATCCTTGGTGGTGAAGAAAGGTTCGAACAAGCGGTCCATGATGGCTTTCGGAATGCCGCTGCCTTCGTCTTCGACGATCAGATCGACCGTGTGTTCGGAGGCCTCGCTTTTCACGCGCACTGCACTGCCGGCGGGTGATGCGTCGCGGGCGTTGGACAGCAGATTGATCAACACCTGTGCGAGACGTTGTGGGTCACCGTCCACCCAGTGGTTGGGGTTGCACAGGTTATAGAACTGCACTTCGAAATTGCGCCGGTTCAGCGCCAGCAGACCAATGGCATCCTGCGCCACCTCCGCCAGGCACACGGGCTCGTCGGCGTGTTGATGTCCACCGGCGTGGGCGAAGCTCATCAGTGACTGCACGATGCGGGAGACGCGCTTGGTCTGTTCGATGATCTGGCTGCTGATTTCCGTCAGCTCACTGTCTTCTTCGCGTTCTTCGCGCAGGTTCTGCGCCAGGCAGGCGATGCCGGTGATCGGGTTGCCGATTTCGTGGGCAACGCCGGCAGCCAGTCGACCAATGCTCGCAAGCCGCTCGGAGTGCACGAGTTTGTCCTCGAGCATCTGGGTATCGGTCAGGTCTTCCACCAGAATCACCAGCCCGCTGTTACCCGGCGCGAGCGGCTCGTCGATGGCCGCCTTGTGCAGGTTGAGCCAGCGAGTCTGACCGTCGAGGCCCAGGCGCTGCTTGTGCAAGTGTTCGTCAGGAACGTTGATGAAACCCAGCAGCAGCTGCTTCCAGGGATCGACGATGGTCTCGAGCCGTGACCCGACGACGCGCTGAGCGCCGATGCCGGTCAGCTCTTCCATGGCCTTGTTCCACATCAGGATCTCCTGATCCTTGGCCAGGGAGCACACACCCATCGGCAGTTCTTGCAGGGTCTGGCGGTGATAACGGCGCAGGGCGTCGAGTTCTGCCGCCAGGCCGGTGAGGCGGGAGTGGTAATCCTCGAGGCGGCTTTCGATGAAGTGGATGTCCTCGGTGACGTAGTTCTCACTGCCGGATTTGTACGGCAGAAACGTCTCGACCATGTCCTGCGCAACACTCGGCCCCATCAGCCCGGAGAGATTGGCCTCGATACGGTCGCGCAAACGCCGCAGCGCATATGGGCGGCGCTCGTCGAATGGCAGATAAAGATCCCGCAGCGCCTGTTCGACCTCCTTCTGCGCAGCCTTCGCGCCCAGGGGTTTGGCCAGTTGGGTGGCGAACTCCTGGGGGGAGGCGGCGTGCAGTTCGCGACGCTGTGGGCGGCGAACGTTGTCTACCGCGCAGGCCTCGGCCGCACTTGCCTCTTCGGGGCTGGGATTGCTGAACAGTGAAATCAGGGTGAACACCAGCACGTTGGCCGCCAGAGAAGCGATGGCCGCCATGTGCCAGCTGGTGTCATCCAGCACGTAAATCATGTTCAGCAGCGGGATGTAGAACCCCTGGAAGTCGCCGATCAGCGGCAGCAACATGCTGATGGTCCAGACCGCGATGCCTGCGATCAGCCCCGCCATGAAACCGCGTCGGTTGGCGGCCGGCCAGTACAGCACCGACAGCACACCGGGTAGAAATTGCAATGTTGCCACGAAGGCGACGATGCCCAGATTCGCCAGATTCTGCTTGGCGCCGAGCAACAGATAGAAGCCAAAGCCGGCCATGATGATCGCGACAATCAGGCCGCGCCGTGTCCACTTCAGCCAGCGATAGATATTGCCTTCGGCTGGCGGCTGGTAAAGCGGCAGCACCAGGTGGTTCAGCGCCATGCCGGACAACGCCAGCGTGGTGACGATGATCAGTCCGCTCGCTGCGGAAAGTCCCCCGATATAGCCGAGCAACGCCAAGGTCTTGCTGTGCGCGGCGATGCCAATGCCCAGGGTGAAATATTCAGGGCTGGTGGTGGCGCCCAGTTTCAACCCCGCCCACAGCACCAGGGGTACCGCCAGACTCATCAGCAGCAGAAACAGGGGCAGACCCCAACTGGCGCTGACCAGCGAGCGGGGGTTGAGGTTTTCAGTGAAGGTCATGTGATACATGTGCGGCATCACGATGGCTGAGGCGAAGAACACCAGCAGCAGCGTCCGCCATGGGCCTTCCTGCAGGGGTGTGTGCAACGCCGCCAGTGCGCTCTGGTTTTGCAGCAGCCATTGCTCCAGGCTCTGCGGTCCATCGAACACGCCGTACAGGGCGTACAGACCGATGCCGCCGATGGCGACCAGTTTGATGACCGACTCGAAGGCGATGGCGAACACCAGCCCTTCGTGTTTTTCCCGGGTGGCGATGTGACGCGAGCCGAAGAAGATGGTGAACAGCGTGATGAGCGCGCAGAACGCAAAGGCCACGTAGTTGCGCACCGGTTCCCGGGTGAGAATGCCGATGGAGTCGGCCACGGCCTGGATTTGCAGTGCCAGCAATGGCAAGACGCCGATCAGCATGAAGATGGTCGTCAGCGCGCCCGCCCAAGTGCTGCGAAAGCGGAACGCAAACAGATCAGCCAGTGATGAGAGCTGGTAGGTACGGGTGATCTTGAGAATGGGGTAAAGCAGGACGGGGGCGAGCAGGAAAGCGCCGGACACCCCCAGGTAACTCGACAGAAAACCGTAGCCGTATTCGTAAGCCAGCCCCACCGTGCCGTAAAACGCCCACGCACTGGCGTAGACGCCAAGTGACAGCGTGTAGGTCAACGGGTGACGAATGATCCAGCGCGGGATCAGGCCACGTTCACTGACCCAGGCAACGCCGAATAGCAACGTCAGGTAGGCGGCACTGACCAGAATCATCTGGGTCAGGCTAAAGCTCATCGGCATCTCGTTGGCTCTGCAGAATGAAGGTCACGACGATCAGGATCAGCCACAGCATGTAGGGTCTGTACCAGGCGCCCGTGGCGTCGATCCACCAGTCCATGATGGCGGGGGAGAACAGATAGATGCCCACCACCAGCAGCAGGACCAATCGATAAATGTACATTTGGCCTCCCAGGTTGACTGACCAGACGATGACGGAGCGGCATGGTAACGGATGGCGATGGGGCTGCAAGCGACGTTTCCGCCAGCTTTGTGCTCCCTCAACATGAATCGGTGGCGCGAGCTCAGTCTATTCGAGCTTCCTCGATAGCACCTAGGCGGGGTATCGAATCGGCGTTCCAGTGGGCAACGGCCCAATCCAGTACCTCTCGGGGTGTAGCGTCGTCCAGTTCAGCCGGCGTCTTTTGCCCCAGGGCACGTAGACCCCTGAGCAGCAACGGCGTGGCCTGGTCCGGCGGCAGTGGCGGCGATCGGTAGGACTTACCCAGCTTATGGCCATCGGGCTGGGTGATCAGCGGTACATGAAGGTAGCGCGGTTGCGGCAGGCCCAGCAGTTCTTGCAGGTACAGCTGACGTGGCGTGGAATCGAGCAGATCTGCGCCGCGTACGATGTCGGTCACTCCTTGCCAGCCGTCGTCGAGGACAACCGCCAGTTGGTAGGCGTAAAACCCGTCCCGGCGACGAATGATGAAATCTCCCGAATCGCGCCCCAGATGTTGACGAAACTCCCCCTGCACCCGGTCTTCGAAACGGTATTCCAGCTCAGGCACCCGAATCCGGATGGCCGCATCCTCGGGTGGGTGGCCCGCATTACGGCAAAAACCCGGATAAATGCCGTTGTAGCCTTCCAGTTGCTTGCGCGAACAGGTGCACGCGTAAGCGAGGCCCTGGCTGAACCACCGATGGATGATTGCCTGGTAAGCCTCGTGCCGGTCGCTTTGCCTGACCAGTTCGCCGTCCCATTCGAATCCGTAGGCTTCGAGGGTGTGGAGTATTCCTGCCTGGGCACCCGGGACCTCGCGGGGAGGGTCGAGATCTTCCATGCGCATCAGCCATTTTCCACCGACCGAGCGGGCGTCGAGATAGGAGGCCAGGGCTGCTACCAGAGAACCGAAGTGCAGATAACCGCTGGGGGTTGGCGCAAAGCGCCCTATATAAGAAGGGGTTTTCATGGGCGCTGATGGTACTGGAAATAAAACGTACGAAATACCGGAGGACATGTCATGGCGTGTGGGAAAGCGCTACGCCCCGGTAGGGCGCTTTCCAGCCCACGCCGTCGGGTGCCCGGTCGGTCTTGAGACAAACGAAAAAGGACGCCGAGGCGTCCTTTTTACTGGATCAACAGGATCATTTACCGACCTGTTTTTCCTTGATTTCAGCGAGACTTTTGCAGTCAACGCACATATCGGCCGTTGGGCGGGCTTCAAGGCGCTTGATACCGATCTCGACGCCGCACGATTCGCACCAGCCGTATTCCTTGTCCTGAATCAGCTGCAGCGTCTTGTCGATCTTCTTGATCAACTTGCGCTCACGATCACGGGCGCGCAGTTCCAGTGCGAATTCTTCTTCCTGGCTTGCACGGTCGGCAGGGTCAGGGAAGTTAGCCGCCTCGTCCTTCATGTGAACAACCGTGCGGTCAACTTCTACCATCAACTCCTGTTTCCACTTGGACAGGATCTTGGTGAAGTGCTTGCGCATGGGGTCGCCCATGTATTCCTCACCCTTCGTCGCAACGTAAGGTTCGAAACCACTGATTGCCGGGGTGCTCTTTTGCTTTTCTTCGGTGGGCATGAACGGACCGCCTCTCACTCTTCTAAGCCATTACACAGGTTAAGATCCATCGCCGACACCTGCCGGCCCTGCGGCTGCAAGCGGGCGAACTTACCAGATCGAATCGGAGCGCGCTACTCCCGGTTGTCGAGGATGGCCTGCAACACGCACGTGGACTATGACCACAGGCTGAGCCCCCGGTTTTATCTATTTTGCAGCGCGTCGAGTTTAGTCCCTGCGCCCGCAAGCCCCGGGTTTTCCGGACTGTCGGCTGCAAGTCACTGCCGTCAAGGCGGATAAACGCTGTAGCCCACTCGGGCGGATGAGTAGAATCGGCCACTTGTCTCGCCACCCCTCACCAAAGGAAGGCCCATGCCACAGCCCTACAGTGCGCGCAGCCGCGCCATAGAACCCTTTCATGTCATGGCGCTGCTGGCGCGGGCGAATGAACTGCAAGCGGCGGGGCATGACGTTATCCACCTGGAGATCGGCGAGCCGGATTTCACCACGGCCGAGCCGATCATCAAGGCCGGTCAGGCGGCGTTGGCCGCTGGCAAGACCCGTTACACGGCGGCCCGTGGTCTGCCGGAATTGCGCGAGGCGATCGCGGGCTTTTACGCGCAGCGTTACGGCGTGAGTGTCGATCCGGGCCGGATCCTGATTACGCCGGGCGGTTCCGGTGCGTTGCTGCTGGCGGCGAGTCTGCTGGTCGATCCCGGCAAACACTGGCTCCTGGCCGATCCGGGTTACCCGTGCAACCGGCATTTTCTGCGCCTGGTGGAGGGCGCCGCGCAGTTGGTGCCCGTGGGCCCGGACGTGCGTTATCAACTGACGGGCGATCTGGTCGCCCAATACTGGAACGAGGACAGCGTCGGTGCGCTGTTGGCTTCCCCGGCCAACCCGACCGGGACCTTGCTGCACCGGGACGAACTCGCCGCGCTTTCGGCGTCGCTCAAGGCGCGGGATGGCCACCTCGTGGTTGACGAGATCTATCACGGTCTGACCTACGGCACCGACGCGAGCAGCGTGCTGGAAGTCGACAACGATGCCTTCGTGCTGAATAGTTTTTCCAAGTATTTCGGCATGACCGGTTGGCGACTCGGTTGGCTGGTTGCGCCCGACGCGGCGGTCGGTGATCTGGAAAAGCTGGCGCAGAATCTTTACATCAGCGCGCCGAGCATGGCGCAAAGTGCGGCACTTGCCTGTTTCGAGCCACAGACCCTGGAGATCCTCGAGCAACGTCGTGCGGAGTTCGCCCGACGTCGCGACTTCCTGCTTCCGGCGCTGCGCGAACTGGGCTTTACCATTGCCGTGGAGCCCGAGGGCGCCTTCTATCTATACGCAGACATCAGCGCGTTCGGCGGCGACGCGTTCGCGTTCTGCCATCACTTCCTGGAAACCGAGCACGTGGCGTTCACACCCGGGCTGGATTTCGGTCGGTACCGCGCCGGCCACCACGTGCGCTTCGCCTACACCCAAAGCCTGCCTCGCCTTCAGGAAGCGGTCGAGCGTATAGGCCGTGGTCTTCGGAGCTGGCAAGGCTGATGCGTTTCTCTCCTCCCCTTGAAGAAGGCCGGCTGATTCAGCGCTACAAGCGTTTCCTCGCCGACATCGAAACCGCCAGCGGCGAACTGCTGACGATTCACTGCCCCAACACGGGCTCCATGTTCAATTGCATGATGCCGGGGGGCCGCGTCTGGTTCAGCAGGTCCAATGACCCCAAGCGCAAGTTGCCGGGCACCTGGGAAATCACCGAAACCCCACAGGGTCGGCTCGCCTGCGTTAACACTGCGCGCGCCAACAGGCTGGTGGAAGAAGCACTTCTGGCCGGCGTAATCACGGAATTGGCGGGGTTTACGGCGCTCAAGCGCGAAGTTGCCTACGGTCAGGAAAACAGCCGCGTCGACTTCCGGCTGGATTATCCAGAGGGCCCGCTGTACCTGGAAGTCAAAAGCGTGACGTTGGGCTTTGATGACAGCCGTGTCGCTGCGTTTCCCGACGCGGTCACTCAACGCGGCGCGAAGCACCTGCGCGAACTGGCGGCCCTGGCCCGGGAAGGCGTGCGTGCGGTGTTGCTGTATTGCGTGAACCTGACAGGCATTGATGCCGTGCGGCCCGCTGCCGAAATCGACGCGGCCTATGCTGCTGCCTTACTTGACGCAAATGCGGCGGGGGTTGAAGTCCTTGCGTATGGCGTGGCGCTCACCCCTGACGAGGTGCGCATTGATCGGCGTCTTGAGATTCACCTCACCCAGACGCGCCCGCTCAGTCCGCTGCCACCGGGTTGATCCAGATGCCCTGAGCGTCCTCGTCGCAGGCGATAGCCCTGAGGGACTTGCCCTCGCAGGGGCCGGCTACACACTCGCCGCTTTCGATGAGGAACAGGGCACCGTGAGTGGCGCACTGGATCAGACTGGCGCTGGCATCGAGAAACTCATCGGCCTGCCATTCCAGCGCCACCCCGCGATGGGGGCACCGATTGGCGTACACATACACTTGACCCGCTCGCCGGACGGCTAGAATCCTGAGTTCATCAACCTCGAACCCGAGGCTTTTGCCTTCCATCAGCGCAGCGCTGTCGCACAGGTATTTCAGCATGGTCTCCTTGGCGCTTGACGCTCAAATGCAAATAATCATCAAATTCCTGGCCCTGGCAGGCTGCGCATTCTGCCAGCAGTCGAACCCGCCAGTCGATGAACGAAATCCAGCCAGTCGCGCCTTGAGGTGATCGACTGCGCCTTCCTTTATAGGGGACGCACCTTTTTATGCGCTTCACCTCTCAACTGATCGCGCTGAGCCTGGCCTGTTTGCTGGCGATGTGGGCGTCCCTCGCGCTCGGGCCTGTCAGCCTGCCGATGATGGATACTTTGCGCGCGGTTCTTCATCTGATGGGCATGCCCTTGGCGGAGGACAACTTGCAGCAGGCGGAGCTGATCGTGGGCCAGATCCGCCTGCCCCGTACGTTGCTCGGGCTGGCGGTGGGGGCTGTGCTGGCCTTGTCGGGCGTGGCGATGCAGGCTTTGTTTCGCAATCCCCTCGCCGACCCCGGTCTGGTCGGGGTTTCCAGTGGCGCGGCATTGGGCGCGGCGGTGGCCATCGTTGCCGGAGCATCGCTGGGCGGTTTACCTGAGCCGTTCCAGCCGTATTTGCTGTCAGTCTGCGCATTTGCCGGTGGGCTTGGCGTGACCGCAATCGTCCATCAGCTGGGACGCCGCGACGGCCGAACCAGCGTCAGCACCATGCTGCTGGCGGGTGTAGCGATGACGGCGCTGGCCGGCTCAGTCATCGGCCTGCTCACGTATATGGCCGACGACGCCAGTCTGCGGACGCTGACGTTCTGGAATCTGGGCACACTTAATGGTGCCAGTTACGCCCGGCTCTGGCCTCTTTTGCTGGTTTGCGTGGCGGTGATCCTCTGGCTGCCGCGCCGAGCCAAGGCGCTCAACGCGCTTCTGCTTGGAGAATCGGAAGCGCGCCATCTGGGCATCGAGGTCGAACGCCTCAAGCGTGAGCTGATTCTGTGCATCGCCCTTGGCGTCGGGGCTGCCGTCGCAGCGGCGGGGCTGATCGGCTTCATCGGTCTGATCGTGCCGCACCTGGTGCGACTGCTGAGCGGGCCGGACCACCGCGTTGTCCTTCCCGCCTCAGCGCTGGCAGGGGCAACACTGCTGCTCGTCGCAGACATCTTCGCCCGATTGGTGATGGCGCCGGCGGAGCTGCCAATCGGAATCGTTACTGTGTTCCTTGGCGCGCCGTTTTTTCTTTTCCTGCTGGTTCGAGGCCGTCGCTGATGTTGATCGCTAATGACCTCGGCATCGTGCGCGATGGCAAGCAGGTGGTCGCCAACATCGACTTGGCGTTGGCGCCCGGTCAGATGCTCGGCGTGCTGGGCCCCAATGGGGCCGGCAAAAGTTCGCTGATGGCTGCCCTGTGCGGCGAGCTTGCCCCGACTCACGGTCACGTGGTGCTGGACGACATTCCCCTGAATCAATGGCGCGGCCACGAACGGGCGCGTCGGCTGGCGGTACTGCCGCAGAGCTCGACATTGGATTTCGCGTTCAAGGTCGAGGAAGTGGTTGCGATGGGCCGCTTGCCCCATGACAGCGGTCAGCAATGTGACGGAGAGATCATCCAGCACGCCCTTGCGGCGGCCGATGGGCTTCACCTGCTCGGTCGCAGCTATCTGACGCTGTCGGGCGGCGAGCGTCAGCGGGTTCACCTGGCACGGGTGCTGGCGCAGGTGTGGCCGGGCGAGGAGGGCCAGATTCTCTTGCTGGACGAGCCCACGTCGGCGCTCGACCCGCTGCATCAGCACACCACGCTGTTGGCCGTTCGTGCCTTCGCCGACCGTGGCGGCGCGGTGATGGTGATCCTGCATGACTTGAACCTGGCAGCCCGTTACTGCGATCAGCTGTTGCTGCTGGCGCAAGGGCGCGCACATCTATCCGGCACACCAGAGCACGTGCTCACGCCTGAGGCGCTGAAGTCGGTGTTCGGTCTGGATGTTCTGGTGCAGCCTCATCCCGAGCGTGGGCATCCGCTGGTGATCGCTCGCTGAATGGGCTCGTGTCGATGTGCATCAGCTGCCTTTACCGATGCAGCAGCCCGTTTCCATTGCCTGTGCGGGCAATGTCCTTCGGACAATTCCTTTAATCACGTAGGCCTGCTCTTTTGCGTCTTTGTGACCGTTCAGGCACAGCCGTTCTCGATTATCGTCGCCTCAAGCCAAGGTATCGAGGATGTGTAATGAACGACTTAAACGAAGCGATTGACGTGCATGCGGTCGATGCGTCATTGGCGCAACTGGCTATAGGCCTGATGGAATTGGCTTCGTTGAATGCCGATGACACGCCGGAAAAGATCATTGCGTTGTGTCATCGAGCCCTGACACCTGTGGGGCATGTTGCCGCCGTCTGTGTAATGCCCCGATTCGCAGGACTGGCGCGGCGCACCCTCGACAGCCTGCATGCGCGGGAGGTCAGCGTCGTGGCCGCGGTTAACTTTCCGAGCGGTTCGCCTTCTGTCAGCTCGGCCGAGTCGGAAACCCAGGCGGCAATTCTCGCGGGTGCCGACGAAATCGATCTGGTCTATCCCTTCCATGCGCTGCTTGGCGGGGACAGACAGATTGGCGCGGACATCATTAACGCCTGTAAAGCCAGATGCGGTCGTGCTGCATTGACCGTCACGCTGGAAACCGGCGTGCTGCGTGATCCGCAGGTCATTCACGGCGCAAGCTGTGTTGCAATTCAGGAGGGCGCCAACTTTCTGAAAACCAGTACGGGGAAACAGGTCCTCAACGCGACACCCCAGGCCAGCCGGATTTTGATTGCGGCCATCGCCGAGTCAGGCGCGCATGTGGGCATCAACGTCTCCGGGAATGTACGGACGCTCAAGGAAGCGCGGGTTCACATGGATCTGGTCAAGGCACGATTCGGCCCACGCTGGCTTGAGCAGGGGAGACTGCGGCTCGGGGCGACCAGCCTGCTGGATGATTTGTTGGGCCACTTGGGAGTAGGGGCCTGAATCCCGGGCAAAAAAAGACCCGGCAAAGAGCCGGGTCAAAAACCGTGATTAGCCTGATGAGGAGATAATCTGAGAGTCCGAACCAAGGAGCCTTTCAGGTTATCGACCAGTCTCGCGACCGGATGTGATAATCATAGTGATTCTCATTTGTAAGTCAACAGTGTTCTGCAGACTATTTTACTTATGGAATGTGGCGTTCCCGGATTAGCCCAGAACTGGCGTTCTTCAGTTCAGTGTCGATGGAATCTTTGTGCGCCTGGGGCAGCTCGGCCCAAGGGCGATCTGACAACGCGCCTTCCAGTGAGTAGAGCAGCGCTTTGGAGGCCCGGAATCCCCTGACCTGAACGGCCCGGTAGGCCTGAATTGCGCCGAGTCGCCGCAGATCAGCAATCGTGTGAATACCCGCAGCGTGAAGCCATTGAACCGAGGTCCTCCCCAGGTTCTTCATGCCCAACAATTCGTCATCCATGTGCAAACCCATCCTGTGGTTCCATGTAATAACTTCTCCATAGGCTCGACATAAACTGAAAAGGCGAGCCATGTCGCTTAGCGTAGACGACGCCGAATCAATCTGCAGAGTGTTACCACTCGAACGCGGCGTACGCCGCCGAACGGTAGGATCAGGTTGGATTGGATAAGCAGGCGAGGGCAGGCCCGACATGGCGGCGCATGCAGGGCGAGAGGTTAGAGCGAGGCTTAGCGGGTGCGATAGCGCAGGCGAGTACCGAAATTGACTGACATAAGGATCTCGTCAGCACTCAGCTCTGGCGGGAAGTACGCCCCGGATATCTGTGCATGGGCGATGCTTGCACCTTCAAGTAGGCTCGTCCGGAAGTCAACGCCGCGCAAGTCCGCCGACCTGAAGTAAGCATCAGTGAAGTCGATGCGGTCGGCGTCGATCTCACGCAGATCCAGGCCGCGGAAATCGCCTCCAGACAGATCAACAGGGCCCTGCTTAGGGCGCTCGAGGTTGAAGGCGGTCACATCGTCTTTTCGCAACAGTGCGAACAGAGGCGAGTCGAGCTGTTTGGGCTGGTTCATTTGACGTCTCCATTGTTGGTATTCTGACGCCACTATAATGCCACCTACGTCGAGCCGTGAAGCGTTATCCATCACGACTCGACCGCTGGCGGATGCGGGCTATCAGAGCCCCGGCAGATGCTGACGAATGTCGGCGACCAGCTTGTCCAGATCACCACTGACGTTGGTCTCGACGTGGCGGCTGCGCAATATTTCATCAGCGGTCAGCGCCTCGCGACTGGCCAGCTGCGCTTCAATGACTTCCATGGTTGCGTCCGAAGGATCATCATTTTGTGCCCGACGTTGCGCCAGCCAACCCTCGATAACCGCTTTTGGCGCGGCGCAGTCAACGATCAGAAAAGGAACGCCCATTGCCTCGGCAATCTGCGCAGTCGCCTGACGCTGCGGGAGCTTCAAATAGGTTGCATCGATGATCACCGGCAAGCCTGCGCGGAGCACGACACCCGCCAGCTCATTCAGACGCTGATAAGTAGCCGCGCTGACGTCGGCGGAATACAGATCTTCATGGTCGGCGAATGCACGCTTGCGCTCGACATCTGAACGCAGACGGATCGCCCCCAGCGCTTCGACCAGGCGCATCGCAACCTGACTTTTGCCGACCGCGGAAACGCCATGGGTGATGGCCAGAAAATTCGACGGAATCGCGCTATAGCTCTCGGCCAGGTTGGCGTAATTGCGATACTGGCGCAGTGTCGCGGCCCGTTGCACCTGATCGGCGTCGGCATTCAGGCTAAACAGCGCCACTTTGGCGCGGACCAGTGCCCGGTAGGCCTTGTAGAAATTGAGAAGCTGAAGTCCCGCATAGTCGCCGGTCAGTTCGAGGTACTGACTGACGAATCGACGGGAAAGGCTTTTCAGGCCGCGATCCTCAAGGTCCATGGCCAGGAAGCCTATGTCGGCATAGACGTCTGTCATGCGGAAGGGCTCGTTGAACTCGATGCAGTCGAAAATCACCACCTTGCCATCGATCAGCGTTGCATTGCCCAAGTGGATGTCGCCATGGCACTCGCGGACAAATCCGTCGAGCTTGCGCTGGTTCATCAATGGCTTGAGGCGCTCGAAACTGCTGTTCGCCCATGCCTCCAGCGCTTCAAGTTGGATGAGGTCAGACTTTTCGCTGAGGAAGGGCAGAATCTGCTCAAAATTTTGCGTGACCGGCGCCATTGCGCTGTCGGCGCTGCCGAGGGGGTTTTCCATCGGCACCTTGGGCGATTTGAGATGAAACTCGGCGATCTGCCGGGCCATGTCGTCGATGTGCGCGGTGGTCAACTCGCCTTTGGCTTGCAAGGTGCTGAGCAAGCCGTCCTGCGGAAACTGGCGCATTTTCAGCACGTACTCGATCGCTTCGCCTTCACCATTCAGCTGAGGAGCGTCGATGCTGCCGGTAACAGGCAGCACTTCCAGGTACAGATCGTCCGTCAGGCGCTGGTTCAGCATCAGCTCCTGCTCACAGAAATGCTGGCGCGCCGGCAGGTGGGTGAAGTCCAGAAAACCGAAATTGACCGGCTTCTTCATCTTGTAGACGTACTGGCCGGTGAGGAGCACCCAGGAAATATGCGTCTCGATGACCTGAAACTGTTCGACCGGGTGAGGAAACAGGGCGGGGTTTTGCAGCGCGGCTATCAGTGTCTGGCTCACGGACGATCCTTGAAAGGTGATAAGGCGAGAGAGAAGTAGCGAAAGGCGGCCATTATGGCCGCTGGAGCCATTGCTGCAAACCGCTTAAAGGGCGGTCTGTCGGGGGCTTTGAAAGTGCGTATAATCCGCCGCCATGACCCGATCCCGCACCCCGAAAAAATCCCCCAAACCCACCAACAGCCGCCTGCGCAGCCTGTTGGGCTGGGCCCTGAAACTCAGTCTTGTCGGGCTGGTGATCCTTGGCTGCTTCGCCGTTTACCTGGATTCCATCGTCCAGGAAAAATTCTCCGGCAAGCGCTGGACCATTCCGGCCAAGGTCTATGCACGGCCACTGGAGCTGTTCGTCGGCCAGAAGCTTTCACGCGATGACTTCCTTCTGGAACTCGATGCGCTGGGCTATCGTCGTGAAGGTGTGGCCAACGGGCCGGGCGCTGCCGCGGTCAACGGCAACACTGTCGATCTCAACACCCGCGGCTTCCAGTTCTATGAAGGCGCTGATCCGGCTCAGCAGATCCATGTGCGCTTCTCCGGCGATTACGTCGCGGAACTGAGCGCCGCCAATGGCGCCAAGCTTGCTGTCGCGCGGCTTGAGCCCCTGATGATCGGCGGCTTGTATCCGAAGAATCTCGAAGACCGGATTCTGATCAAGCTCGATCAGGCGCCGCCTTATTTGCTCGACACGCTCGTCACCGTCGAAGATCGGGATTTCTACCATCACTTCGGCGTATCGCCGAAGGGGATCCTGCGAGCTTTCTGGATCAACGCTTCCGCTGGCCAGATGCGCCAGGGCGGATCGACGCTGACTCAGCAACTGGTCAAGAACTTCTACCTGACCAACGAGCGCAGCATCACCCGCAAGCTGACCGAAGCGATGATGGCAGTTCTGCTGGAGATTCATTACAGCAAGCAGGAGATTCTCGAGGCCTACCTCAACGAAGTGTTCGTGGGGCAGGACGGCCAGCGCGCGGTCCACGGCTTTGGTCTGGCGAGTCAGTATTTCTTCAGTCAGCCGCTGTCGGAGTTGAAGCTGCATCAGGTCGCCTTGCTGGTCGGTCTGGTCAAGGGGCCTTCGTATTACAACCCGCGCCGCAATCCCGAGCGTGCGCTGGAGCGTCGCAATCTGGTCCTCGATCTGCTTGAACAACAGGGTGTCGCCACCCCCGAAGTGGTTGCGGCTGCGAAGAAGATGCCGCTTGGCGTGAGCAAAGTCGGATCGCTGGCCGACAGCTCGTTCCCGGACTTCCTCGATCTGGTCAAACGTCAACTGCGTCAGGACTACCGCGACGAGGATTTGACCGAAGAGGGCCTGCGGATCTTCACCAGTTTCGACCCTATTCTGCAGATGAAATCCGAAGCTGCCGTGCGCGAAAGCTTCGCCAAGATTTCCGGCCGCAAAGGCGCGGACGAGATGGAAACGGCCATGGTCGTGACCAATCCGGAGACCGGCGAAGTCCAGGCGCTGATCGGCAGCCGCCAGGCAGGCTTCGCGGGTTTCAACCGGGCGCTGGATGCCGTTCGGCCGATCGGGTCGTTGGTCAAGCCGGCCATCTATCTGACCGCTCTCGAGCGTCCGCAGCAGTACTCGCTGACCAGCTGGATTCCCGACGAGCCTTTTCAGGTGAAAGGCGCCGACGGCCAGATCTGGAAACCGCAGAACTACGATCACAAAGCCCACGGCAACATTTTCCTGTATCAGGGCCTGGCGCATTCCTACAACCTGTCCAGCGCTAAGCTGGGTCTGGACCTGGGCATTCCGAATGTCTTCAAAACCCTGACCGAGCTGGGCGTCACTCGCGAGTGGCCGGCGTTCCCGTCGATGCTCCTGGGGGCTGGCGCGCTGACGCCGATCGAAGTGGCGACGATGTACCAGACCATCGCCAGCGGCGGCTTCAACACGCCGTTGCGCGGGATTCGCAGCGTACTGACCGCCGAAGGGGAGCCGCTCAAGCGCTATCCGTTCCAGATTCAGCAACGTTTCGACCCGGGTTCGATCTATTTGCTGCAGAACGCCATGCAGCGGGTGATGCGCGAGGGTACGGGTAAATCGGTGTACAACGTGCTGCCGAGCACCCTGAATCTGGCGGGCAAGTCAGGCACCACCAACGACTCGCGCGACAGCTGGTTTGCCGGCTTCAGCCAGGACTTGCTGGCGATCGTCTGGATGGGCCGCGACGACAACGGCAAGACGCCGTTCACTGGGGCCACCGGCGCACTGCAGATCTGGACCAGCTTCATGAAGAAAGCCGATCCGCTGCCGCTGGACATGGCGATGCCTGATAACGTCGTGCAGGCCTGGGTCAATGCCAGTACCGGCGAAGGCACCGACGCCAGCTGCCCGAACGCCGTACAGATGCCGTATATTCGCGGCAGTGAGCCGCAACCCGGCCCGACCTGCGGTGGGGCAGCAGCGCCTGCCGATTCGGTGATGGACTGGGTCAAGGGCTGGTTGAACTAAGCCTGGTTGAATTAAGCAAAGAGGATGTGACGTGGACAAGTGGTGGATTCCGGCTGTAACGGCTCTGGCTTTGCTCAACGGTTGCGCGTCCCAGACGCGCAGTGCGATTCCGGTGGTCGATTCAGGGTCACGCGTTTCAAACGGCGAGCGCGTTTCGTCTACTCGCAGCAACACCTATCGCGCGCCGGTACAGGCACCCGCGCAGTCGCAGACGATTCAGGAAGATTCTGGTGTCACGGTCATGGTACCCGGCGGCGCCAACGCCAGTGGTGCGCCTATTTCGACGTTCGTGCCACCCGCTACGGCGCCGATCAGCACTGCGCCGGTTAATCAGGCCCCAGTGAACAATACGTACACACCGCCGCCAGCGACCAGCAATACCTACAGCATGCCGGCCTCGGCGCCGACTGGCATTCCGTCTGCGTCCAGCGGCGGGTTGTCAGAAGACGAGCAACTGGATGGGCCGGTGCTGGCGTTGCTCACCACCGCTCAGCAGCAGCAGTCCGGTGGCGATCTCAACGGCGCATCATCGAGCCTTGAGCGTGCTCAACGTGTTGCCCCCCGTGAGCCCCAGGTCCTCTACCGTCTGGCGCAAGTGCGTCTGGCCCAGGGCGATGCGCCTCAGGCTGAGCAATTGGCCCGTCGTGCTCTGACCTACGCCAACGGTCGCGCGAGCCTTCAAGCCAGTCTTTGGGGCCTGATTGCCCAATCGCGGGAAAAGCAGGGTGACGCCGCCGGTGCAGCGTTGGCGCGGCAGAAAGCCAATGGATAAACGCTTTCCGAAAATCGCTGACCAGTTGCTGTTGATCGAGCGCGAATTGCGAGTCCTGGGATGGTGGAAGGAAGTGCCGCCCAGCGACGAGTCGCTGTCAAGCCGTGAACCCTTCTGCGTCGACACGCTGGATTTTGATCAGTGGCTGCAATGGATCTTCCTGCCACGCATGAAGATCATCCTTGAGCAGGATATGCCGTTGCCCACGGCATCCGGCATTCTGGAAATGGCGGAGATGGTATACGCCAGCCGTATCCGCGAAGCACGCAACTTGCTGGCGCTGCTGAAAGACTTCGACCGGTTGATTACCGAGGCGGTCTGACCCTCAGTTGCATTGATCGTCGAGGTACTGCTTGACCTCGACGATGCGGGCCTGCCGCTCTTCTTCCGTGAACCGCCTGAAATCGCCATTCACCTCCTGTCGTACCCGAGGGTTGTTCTGCAGTTGGGCAAGGTTGGTTCGCTGTTCGTCGCACGCTTCTTTGCGCTTGGCTTCCTGAGCGGCAACCTGTTTTCTGACCTTGGCATCGACCGCCTCCTGCTCCCGTGCTCCCTCCTGGTTCTGCGGCGGCGGGGCAGGTGGGGCGGAGACGGGGCTCCCTGTATTGATTTCCTGTGCTGTCTGCCCGGCAGGCGGCTGGGCGTCGAAATGCGTGACGCCCTGAGCGTCCACCCATTTGTATATCTGCGCGGCCTGGCCGACCGCCGGGGCGACGGCCAGTGTCAGCGTCGCTGCAAGAATCATCCAGCGCATTCCCGGTTCCTTACTTCTGTGGCAATGGCCGGAAACCTATCACAAGCGGCGCGCTGCGACCTCATTCGGTGCCTTTTGGCGGGCAGTGGACGAAGAAAGCGCATCGATGACTTGACTTGAGAGGGGCGAATCCGAACAATCCAAAGTTCGCTGTAGAGGGACTGCCAGAAGCAGACCGTCTCGGTAGATCATGAGGCGCACACCCGCGCCGACCCGTAACACCCGCAACGCGTTACCTCGCGCTGGGTGGGAAGACCCCGAAACACTTAAGGGGCGATCCCAATACTTGCTCAGTCAGTGCTGACGTAGTCGGCGACCACCGTCGCTCATGCTCTGCTTTGCAGTAAACCTATTAAGACCCGTCTCCTCGCTTGTGTGGACGGTATTCTGGCGTTTTAGAGGTGAACAACGTGGAGCTTTTATCTGGCGCTGAAATGGTCGTCCGCTTTTTGCGTGACGAAGGCGTAGAGCACATCTACGGGTACCCTGGCGGTGCCCTCCTGCATATATACGACGCGCTGTTCAAAGAACCGGCTGTGAGCCATATCCTTGTTCGTCACGAACAGGCCGCGACTCACATGGCTGACGGTTACGCCCGCGCCACCGGCAAGGCAGGCGTTGTGCTGGTGACTTCGGGGCCCGGCGCAACCAATGCCATCACCGGTATCGCGACCGCCTACATGGATTCGATTCCAATGGTGGTGCTGTCCGGTCAGGTCCCGAGCAACATGGTCGGTACCGACGCGTTCCAGGAAACCGACATGATCGGTATCTCCCGGCCAATCGTGAAGCACAGCTTCATGATCAAACACCCGTCGGAGATCCCGGAAGTCCTGAAGAAGGCGTTCTACCTGGCCCAATCCGGTCGTCCTGGTCCTGTCGTCGTCGATATCCCGAAAGACATGACCAACCCGGCAGAGAAGTTCGAATACATCTTCCCCAAGAAAGCCAAGCTGCGCTCCTACAGCCCGGCGGTCCGCGGCCATTCCGGCCAGATCCGCAAGGCCGTGGAAATGCTGGTCGCGGCCAAGCGCCCGGTCATCTACGCAGGCGGCGGCGTGATCATGGGCAACGGTTCGGCGCCATTGACCGAACTGGCGCAGCAATTGAACGCTCCGGTCACCAACACGTTGATGGGCCTGGGTGCTTATCCAGGCACCGATCGCCAGTTCGTCGGCATGCTGGGGATGCATGGCAGCTACACCGCCAACCTGGCGATGCACCACGCCGATGTGATTCTTGCGGTGGGCGCGCGGTTCGACGATCGCGTGATCAACGGGCCGGCGAAATTCTGCCCGAACGCCAAAATCATTCACGTCGACATCGACCCGGCGTCCATCTCCAAGACCATCAAGGCCGACGTGCCAATCGTCGGGCCGGTCGAGAGCGTGCTGACCGAGATGGTTGCGACCCTCAAAGAGCTCGCCGAAACCCCTAACAAGGAGTCGGTCGCGACGTGGTGGAAGCAGATCGAAGAATGGCGCGCCGGCGGTGACCTGTTCCCTTACAACCGTGGCGACGGAAGCGTCATCAAGCCGCAGACTGTGATCGAGACGCTGTGCGAAGTGACCAAAGGCGATGCCTACGTCACCTCCGATGTGGGGCAGCACCAGATGTTCGCGGCTCAGTACTACCGCTTCAACAAACCCAATCGCTGGATCAACTCCGGCGGTCTCGGCACCATGGGCTTCGGCCTGCCGGCCGCGATGGGTGTTGCGCTGAGTTTCCCGAATGACAATGTCGCCTGCGTCACCGGCGAAGGCAGCATTCAGATGAACATTCAGGAGCTGTCGACCTGTCTGCAGTACAACCTGCCGGTGAAGATCATCCTGCTCAACAACGGCGTGCTCGGCATGGTCCGTCAGTGGCAGGACATGAGCTACAGCGGTCGTCACTCGCATTCCTACATGGAGTCGCTGCCTGACTTCGTGAAGCTGGTCGAGGCTTACGGGCACGTCGGCATGCGCATCACCGATCTCAAGGACCTGAAGCCGAAGATGGAAGAAGCGTTCGCCATGAAAGATCGGCTGGTGTTCCTCGATATCAAGGTCGATGTCGGCGAGCACGTCTATCCGATGCAGATCAGAGACGGGTCCATGCGTGACATGTGGCTGAGCAAGACGGAGCGGACATAACCATGCGCCACATCATTTCGCTATTGCTGGAAAACGAACCGGGTGCGCTGTCTCGTGTGGTCGGCCTGTTTTCGCAGCGCAACTACAACATCGAAAGCCTGACAGTGGCGCCAACCGAGGACCCGACCCTGTCGCGTCTGACGCTGACCACCGTTGGCCAAGATGAAGTGATCGAGCAAATCACCAAGAACCTCAACAAGCTGGTCGAAGTGGTCAAGCTGGTCGACCTGTCAGAAAGCGCCCACATCGAGCGCGAGCTGATGCTGATCAAGGTGAAAGCCACTGGCGCCCAGCGTGCCGAGATCAAGCGCACCACCGACATTTTCCGCGGCCAGATCGTCGACGTCTCCAGCAGCGTCTATACCGTGCAGTTGACCGGGACAAGCGACAAGCTGGACAGCTTCATCCAGGCGATTGGCACAACTGCCATTCTGGAAACCGTACGAAGCGGCGTCACGGGCATTGCCCGCGGCGACAAAGTGCTGAGCATCTAACCTAATTTTGCAAATGGCCTTGCGGCCAAGTTATCAGGGGAATTTCATGAAAGTTTATTACGACAAAGACTGCGACCTTTCGATCATCCAGGGCAAAAAAGTTGCCATCATCGGTTACGGTTCTCAGGGCCACGCTCAAGCGTGCAACCTGAAAGACTCCGGCGTTGATGTCACTGTTGGCCTGCGCAAGGGTTCGGGTACTGTCGCCAAAGCTGAAGCTCACGGCCTGAAAGTGACTGACGTGGCTTCCGCCGTCGCCGCTGCAGACCTGGTCATGATCCTGACCCCGGACGAATTCCAGTCCCAGCTGTACAAGAACGAAATCGAGCCGAACATCAAGAAGGGCGCAACACTGGCCTTCTCCCACGGCTTCGCGATCCACTACAACCAGGTTGTTCCTCGTGCCGATCTCGACGTGATCATGATCGCGCCAAAAGCACCAGGCCACACCGTGCGTACCGAGTTTGTCAAAGGCGGTGGCATCCCTGACCTGATCGCCGTTTACCAGGACGCCTCGGGCAACGCCAAGAACGTCGCTCTGTCGTACGCGTCGGGTGTTGGCGGCGGCCGTACCGGTATCATCGAAACCACCTTCAAGGACGAAACCGAAACCGACCTGTTCGGCGAGCAAGCCGTTCTGTGTGGCGGTACCGTTGAACTGGTCAAAGCCGGTTTCGAGACCCTGGTTGAAGCCGGTTATGCGCCGGAAATGGCTTACTTCGAGTGCCTGCACGAACTGAAGCTGATCGTCGACCTCATGTACGAAGGCGGCATCGCCAACATGAACTACTCGATCTCCAACAACGCTGAATACGGCGAGTACGTTACCGGCCCGGAAGTCATCAATGCCGAATCCCGTCAGGCCATGCGCAACGCTCTGAAGCGCATTCAGGACGGCGAGTACGCCAAGATGTTCATCGCCGAGGGCGCCAGCGGCTACCCGTCGATGACCGCCAAGCGTCGTAACAACAAGGCGCACGGCCTGGAAATCATCGGTGAGCAACTGCGCTCGATGATGCCTTGGATCGCGAAGAACAAGATCGTCGACCAAGCCAAGAACTAAGATCCCGATCAGGTTCCTGCAGGAAAAAACGCGGCCCTCGGGTCGCGTTTTTTCGTTATGGGGGCTCATCTGGTATAAAGCTGCATCGTTTGTCGGCCCAAGGGCCACAAGCATTTGTCGAAATTCTTCAGCTGCAAGGTATTGTCCATGAGCGAACGTCCCGAAGAGCCGAACAAGGCTGCTGACGCCGAAAGCCTGCTACCGATTGATGAACACATTGAAGAGGGTCACGACGACGAGGGGCGCCAGGTGCGCCATCGCGGGATATACCTGCTACCCAATCTGTTCACCACTGCGAACCTGTTCGCCGGCTTCTACGCAATCATCAGCGCCATGAGTGCGCAGAGTGCATTGAGCGCGGGTGATCAGGCGAGCGCGAGCAAATACTTCGCGTTCTCCGCCATCGCCATCTTCGTTGCCATGGTCCTGGATGGTCTGGACGGCCGTGTTGCGCGGATGACAAACACCCAGAGCGCATTCGGCGCAGAGTACGACTCGTTGTCCGATATGGTCGCTTTTGGCGTGGCGCCGGCGCTGTTGGCGTTTGGCTGGGCGCTGGGTGACATGGGCAAGGTCGGCTGGATGGTCGCCTTCATCTATGTGGCGGGGGCAGCGTTGCGTCTGGCCCGGTTCAACACCCAGGTGGGCAAGGCGGACAAGCGTTACTTCATTGGCCTGGCAAGTCCTGCCGCCGCAGGGGTCGTCGCGGGCACCGTCTGGGCGTTCAGCGATTACGGCATCCAGGGTTCGAAACTGTCGTTTCTGGTTGCACTATTGGTCGCGGCAGCGGGCATGCTGATGGTCAGCAACATCAAGTACAACAGCTTCAAAGAGCTGGATCTGAAAGGGCGGGTGCCGTTTGTTGCGATTCTGGCCGTCGTTTTGGTATTCGCTGTGGTGTTCAGTGATCCGCCGCGCATTCTGCTGCTAATTTTCCTTGGATATGCAGCTTCCGGTCCTATCCAGTACCTGCTGCGTCTACGTCGCCAGAGGTAGTTCGCCGACCGTTATTTCCCGCATACTCCGCCGCTATAGATGCTTCATTTCTCCATAGCTGCGGAGTCATCATGCTGATCAAGATCCCCTCTACGTCCGATTGCAAAGAGTCGGATGTCACACCCGAATCCTTTTATCTCTCGCGTCGCGCATTGCTCGGAAGCAGTCTTGCGGGGCTCGCCGTCAGCGCAATGCCTCGCTGGGCGCAAGCCGAAGAAGCCTCGCGCTATACCGACGTCGAAGCCGGCGCTGCCCCTGACTGGTTCAAAGGCAAGTTACCTTCAACGAAGTGGCAAGCCGTTACCGTCAAGGACGAGACGATTACGCCGTTCAAGGACGCGACCCACTACAACAACTTCTACGAGTTCGGCACCGACAAGGGTGATCCCGCGCAAAACGCCGGCTCGCTGAAAACCGAACCGTGGAGCGTCGTCATTGACGGGGAGGTGGCCAAGCCTGGCCGCTACGCACTCGAAGACTTCATGAAGCCCTATCAGCTGGAAGAGCGTATCTATCGTCTGCGCTGCGTAGAAGCGTGGTCGATGGTGATTCCATGGCTGGGCTTCCCGATCTCCGAGCTGCTCAAGCAGGTTGAACCGACGGCGAATGCCAAATACATCCGGTTTGAAACGCTGCAGGACCCGAAGACCATGCCCGGCCAGCGCTCCGGCTTTGCGTTGATCGACTGGCCTTATGTAGAAGGGCTTCGTCTGGATGAGGCGATGAACCCGCTCGCGATTCTGGCGGTGGGCATGTATGGAAGGGAACTGCCCAATCAGAACGGCGCGCCGTTGCGTCTGGTGGTGCCTTGGAAATATGGCTTTAAAAGCGTGAAGTCCATCGTGCGCATCAGTCTGACAAGCGAGCAACCGAAGACGACCTGGCAAAGCATTGCGGCAAGCGAGTACGGTTTCTATGCCAATGTGAACCCGACGGTTGATCATCCACGCTGGACCCAGGCACGCGAGCGGCGTCTGCCCAGCGGGCTGTTCAGCCCGAATATTCGCCAGACCGAGATGTTTAACGGGTACGGGGAGCAGGTTGCTTCTCTTTATACAGGCCTGGACCTACGGAAAAACTATTGATGCGTTTCATCTACTGGCGTGTGTCGGTGTTCGTCGCAGCGGCTTTGGTCCCCCTGTATTGGCTCTACCAGGCGTGGATTTTTGCTTTGGGGCCTGATCCTGGAAAGGTACTAGTTGATCGCTTGGGCTTGGGGACGTTGATCCTGCTTTTGATTACGCTGGCGATGACCCCATTGCAGCGCACGACGGGCTGGCCCGGATGGATCGCCGTTCGCCGGCAGCTGGGGCTGTGGTGTTTCACGTATGTGTCTCTGCACATGCTGGGTTATGGCTTTTTTATCCTGGGCTTTGACTGGGCGCAGTTGGGCGTAGAACTGGTCAAACGGCCCTACATTATTGTCGGGGCGCTGGGTTTCCTGGGGCTGTTGTCGCTGGCGGTCACGTCCAACCGCTATAGCCAGCGCCGTTTGGGAATGCGCTGGAAGAAACTTCATCGGCTCAGTTACCTGATTTTAGGCCTGGGTTTGCTGCATATGCTGTGGATCGTGCGGGCGGATCTGAAGGAGTGGGCTGTCTATGCAACGATTGGCGCGTTGCTTCTGGTGCTGCGGATCCCCGCAATTGCTCAGCGTATACAGCGTCGCCGGGTTAAGAGCAGCAGTGTTCCCACTAAAGTTTAAATAAGTGCTTGACGCCCCTCTGGATCTGTCTATAATTCGCCCCACTTCCGGCGCAGACGAAACGGAAAACTCCTTGATAATCAAAGGGTTGGACGAAGT
>NZ_JAUERW010000032.1:0-38797 GCF_041060465.1 Pseudomonas sp. W2Oct36 | reverse complement strand
GAGGAACCCAACCAGGAGCAAGCACCCTTGGTTACTTGGGGTGCTTTTCCAAGTAACTCGCCGAAGGCGAAATGTCTGCCGTTAGGCAGACGCCCTTGATCTAAACACAAACAATCAGGCCATCTCCGCCTTTGCCATAGCGATCCTGGTCTTCACCTCCCGCTCAGCGACCTGCTGATCCGTCTTCTGCTTCTGCAGCTCCGTCACCTGCTTGTCCACCGCCGCCTGCTCCTGCGGCGTCATGGCGTCGTATTCCGCCTTGCTGACGCCCGTCAACCGCTGCCGCACCTTCTCCGCGTCGGTCTGGTTCATGTAGGACAGGAACTGATCCTTCACCGAACCCACGCCATCAGAACCCGCGCCATCACTGGCCGCCAGATCATCAGAGACCGTCTTGCTGACACTGTCAGACGACGCGACCTGCTTGTCAGCGCTGGACACAAACGCCGCAGCCGCTGCCGCCTTGTCATCATCCGTCACCGCCGGCGCCGTGTTGGCCGCCGCTGCCTTCAGGTTCACCATCATCTTGGCAAACGACTCGTCGTAGCCCTGCTTGCCCTCGTTGCTGCTTTGCGCCGCGCCTTCGCCATTGCTCGCAATCGCCGCCACGGGTGTGGCGGCGCCGGCCATGGCGCTGGTGTAGGCGTCCGTGTCCGTCGTGGCGTAATGGGTGTGGCTCACGGCTTTTGACACGAACTGCTGGATAGCACTGTTGCCGATCAACATCTTTCACCTCCTGTTCAGGTTGTCCGATGTACCCCGACAGCAGCAAAACCGATGCCATCCAGCCTGCCCTCCCTGAAAGACCCGTCAACACGGGCCTGCGGACCCAGCGTCAAGCCATGAAGGGCCGCCATGATCGACAATGCTTGCCGTCTGCGGCAGATCCTCGCCGCCGGCTTGCCGTACCGGCCAGCGCGCTGCTGACAACCCGAGGCCGCCGCCCTATTTGAGAAACGCCTTCACCGCCTCATTCACCTGGCCCGCCTCACACGCCGGCGCCATGTGTCCGCAATCGCTGTTGAGTACCAGCAACTGCGCGCGCTTTTGGGCGGCCAGCGCCTTGGAAGGCGCCGGGTCGACCATGCGGTCCTGCTCGGAGGTGATGATCAACAGCCGCGCCTTGATTTTCCCGGCCAGTGCGGCCATGTCGCCGTGACGCAACAGATCGAACGACGTCATCGCCTGCAATTGCCGGTACCAGTCGACCGTGCTGAAGGACTGATTGCTCGCGGTGGCGGGCAACGTGCCGGCAGGTGAGGGACCGGTGCCGACGGTCTTGGCCGCCCTGTGTCCCGGCGTCCACAGATAACCGTTGTGTGTCGCCGCGAGCTGTTTGAAAGCCGTGCC
The DNA here is from genome assembly GCF_041060465.1 of Pseudomonas sp. W2Oct36. Taxonomy (NCBI): domain Bacteria; kingdom Pseudomonadati; phylum Pseudomonadota; class Gammaproteobacteria; order Pseudomonadales; family Pseudomonadaceae; genus Pseudomonas; species Pseudomonas sp. W2Oct36. Next base: position 37,447 of record NZ_JAUERW010000032.1, on the reverse strand, counting down.
CGGCGCATAGTTGCCGTCGTTCCAGCCGGGCGCGCGTTCGATGGCGGCCAGTTCTGCATTCCAGGCCTGCAGGTCGCGTTCGGTCGGGTGAGGCGTGCCGACGATGGTCACCACCTTGCTGGCGAAGTCCGGGTACATCACCGCCCACTGCAACGCCTGCATGCCACCCATGGAAATGCCGACGATGGCGTAGGCGTGATCAATGCCCAAGTACATGGCCAGCAACCGATGCTGCGCCTTGACCATATCGCGGATGCCGAACTGCGGAAACTTCAGGCGCGGCGCAATCGGGCTGTTGGACGGCGAGCACGACACGCCATTGCCGATGGCGTCCATCGCCACCACGTACCAGCGATTGGTGTCGACCAACTTGCCGGGGCCGATCATGTCGGCCTGGTCGGACGTCCGCCCGGCCAGCCAGGTAGTCACCAGCACGACGTTATTGCGATCTTCTGCCAGCGTGCCGTAGGTGCGATAAGCCAAGTCGCAACGCGAGATCTTGCCGCCGGTCATGTTCAACGAGCCAATGTTCACCCGTTGCTGCTCTGCCGCTTGGCAGATGCCCACACTCATCATGACCAGCAACGCACACAGCGTCCGGTCAGCGTAATGACGCAGTTTCATGGAATTCCTTAGTGGTAACGCCCGGCCGTGATAGCGCCTGAAAGATTTGCGGCTCCGGAAAACCATGTACATCAACACCATGCCGTCGCGCTGCGCCATCAGCGTAGACGGTTATGCCGTATGAGCGAGGCCGCTTCACGACTATTTTTTCAGGCCATTCAATAGCCTGAGTCATTTACGGTTGTGCGCCGCTTTCACCCGTCAAGGCGACAGATATCAGCATGAGGACTCCCCCTGCTCCACCGGCGATGGTAGCGTGCGGTGGTTTCTGATCGAAGGATCAGACCTTTCTCTCAACATGCCTGCCAAGGAATGCCCCACCCAATGGACTTTTCGCTCAAGCACCTCACCGCCGCTACATTGATGTTCGCCGGCGTCTGCGCCTTCACACCCGCTGCCTTTGCCAACCTCACCGCGCAACAGAGCAGCACGATTGTCACCACCTTCAAGGAAAACGCCGTCACTGATTTCCGCCAGTTCCTCAAGACCGTCAGCACCACCGACGTGGTCAAGGCGGCGGGCATCGAGCCGGCGATCAGCGCCTTCCTCGCCAATAAAAAACTGTCCGCCGATGAGCAGAACGATATCCATCGCCTGTTGGGGGTTTATGCGCGGGTGAAATACGGCAGCGCCGCCACCGAAACCCTGCGCGAACTGGTCGCCATTCCCACGTTCCAGACCGCTGGCGTCGCGCAACACGACAACCCCGCGTTCATCAAGATTGCCGAGAAAATCAAAACCCTCGCCCAGTCGTTCAACCTGACCTTCCGCAATATCGACAACCGCGTGTACGAGGTTTCCCTTGAGGGTTCAAGCCCTGAAGTGGTGGGGATTCATGCCCACGCCGACGTCGTTCCGGTCACCCTGGAAAACTGGGTGCTGGCTGACGGCACCCGCCTCGATCCGTTCAAAGTGACCCTGATCGGCGACCGCATGTACGGGCGCGGCACCGAGGATGACAAGAACGGTATCGTCGTCGCGCTGTACGCCATGAAGGTGATCAAGGAAGAGAAGCTGCCCCTGGCGCGCAATTTCAAGCTGCTGATCGACACCACCGAAGAAACCTCCGGCGACGCCATTCCCTACTACTTCGAGCGCAACCCGACGCCGGCCTACAACCTGGCACTCGATGGCAGCTACCCGGTGGTGATCGCGGAAAAGGGTTACGGCACGGTCATGGCCAGCTTCCCCCGTCGCACCGCCGAAGGCGCGGGCGCGGAAATCACTTCGATGACCGGCGGCATGGCGACCAACCAGATCCCGTCAAAATCAGTCGTCACGCTGGTGAGCGATCAGCCCGCTGAACTCGCCGCCGAGCTGCAGAAAGCCGGCGCTGAGTACGCCCAGCGCAACGGCGGCAACTTCAAGGTCGACGCAGAAGTCGCCGGCAAAGAGGTCAAGCTGACGGTCACCGGCGTCTCGGCGCACTCCTCCGAGCCCGAATCGGGGGTCAACCCGGTGGCGCGGATGCTCGATTTCATCAACGGTCTGGATGGCAAGGTCGCGCTCAAGCACAACGCGATCACCGACGCCGCGCGCTATGCCGCTGACAACTGGGGCCTTGATTACCTGGGCAGCAAACTGGGCGTCGGCTTCAGCGATGAGTTCATGGGCCCGCTGACGGCCTCACTGACCTACGTGGCGATGGACGACAAGGCCTTCAAGCTGGCGGTCAATCTGCGCGTGCCAAGGGGCAAATCGCCGGAAGCACTGAAAGCGGAAATCGCCCAGAAGCTGACCGCCTGGACCCAGCAGAGCCACATCACGCCGGGCTTTGATTACTCGATCGCCGAGCCGATGTACCGCAACCCTGAGGGCGAGTGGGTCAAGGCGCTGTTGGCCGTGGCCACCGAGAATCTGGGCATGGAGCACAAGTTCGGCACGTCCGCCGGCGCCACGTCAGTGCATGAGCTGCCCAACGGCGTGCAGTTCGGCCTGGCCAAACCCGACGTCAAATACACCGGTCACACCGACGCCGAGTTCAAGACCACCGAGCAGTTCCTGCTGGACTTGCAGATCGTCACCGAAATGATGGGCCGCATCGGTCAACTGCCGAAACTCTGACAACCCCTGCCCCGGGCCCGCTGCGGTGGCGGGCCTGATTCGCGCCGCTGAATGTGCAGTCATCAGGCACTCAATTTTGAAGCTTTGAGCCTGTCCGACGCACGATCTTGATCGAGTGTTTGAGGTTGGGCTTGCGGGTCACGCTGATCGCCCGTTGGGTGACCGTGTCCAGCGTGATGTTCCAGAAGCCGGTGCTGGGCACCACGATTTTCGCCGGGAAGCGGTCGAAGGCGCCGCCGTGATAGGTGTGCCGACCGCCGTTCTTGAAACTGCGGAAGTTGGCATCACTCATGAGGCGGATATTGCAGGCGTTCGAGGACTCGATCACCACAATGTCGCCTTCATTCAGGTGTTCGCGTTGGTGGATGAATTTCACGGGGATCCCACGGCAGAGTTGAAAACGGGCGCGAGAATATCATGGAGGCCTGGCCCGGAAGGCGGTGCTCACATGACCGCCTGAGCTACAGCCCAAAAAAAACCTCATGATCGCTCATGAGGTTTTTTTGTTTCTGGCCCTTGGTTCAGAGGTATGGCGACCGACGCCTTCCCGGCTGAAGCCGGTCCTACGACACCGCATGAGCCAGTAGGATCAGTTTTAGCGAGGTATCACGCCGGGGCGCTGGTGCGGATCAGGTGGTCGAAGGCGCTGAGGGAGGCTTTGGCGCCCTCGCCGACTGCGATCACGATCTGCTTGTACGGCACGGTGGTCACGTCACCGGCAGCGAAGATGCCCGGGATCGACGTCTCACCGCGTGGGTCGATGATGATCTCGCCCCGTGGCGACAGCTCGATGGTGCCCTTCAGCCATTCGGTGTTCGGGAGCAGGCCGATCTGCACAAAGATACCTTCCAGCTCGATGGTGATGTCTTCACCGGTAAGGCGGTTCTTGTAGCGCAGGCCGTTGACCTTCTGGCCGTCGCCGGTGACTTCGCTGGTCAACGCGCTGGTCAGCACCGTCACGTTGGGCAGGCTGTGCAACTTGCGTTGCAGGACCGCATCGGCGCGCAGATTGGCGTCGAATTCCAGCAGGGTCACGTGGGACACGATACCCGCCAGGTCGATGGCCGCTTCCACACCGGAGTTGCCGCCGCCGATCACCGCCACGCGCTTGCCCTTGAACAACGGACCGTCGCAGTGCGGGCAGTACGCCACGCCTTTGTTGCGGTACTGCTGCTCACCCGGCACATTCATTTCGCGCCAGCGTGCGCCGGTCGCCAGGATCACGGTCTTGCTTTTGAGCACGCCGCCGCTGGCGAACTTCACCTGGTGCAGCTCACCGTTCTTGCCCGGAATCAGTTGCTCGCCGCGCTGCAGGTTGATGACGTCGACTTCGTACTGTTTGACGTGTTCTTCGAGGGCGACAACCAGCTTTGGCCCCTCGGTGTGCTGCATCGAGATGAAGTTCTCGATCGCCATGGTGTCGAGCACCTGACCGCCGAAACGCTCGGCTGCCACAGCGGTGCGGATGCCTTTACGGGCAGCGTAGATCGCTGCCGACGAACCGGCCGGGCCACCGCCGACGACGAGCACGTCGAACGCTTCTTTGCCATTCAGCTTGTCGGCCTGACGATCGCCGGCGCTGGTGTCGATCTTCGCCAGAATCTCTTCCAGGTTCATCCGGCCCTGACCAAACAGCTCGCCGTTCAGGTAGATGCTTGGCACGGACATGATCTGGCGGTCGGTGACTTCCTGCTGAAACAGGCTGCCTTCGATGGCGACGTGTTCCACGTTCGGGTTAAGAACAGCCAGCAGGTTCAGCGCCTGGACCACGTCCGGGCAGTTCTGGCAGGTCAGCGAGAAGTAGGTTTCAAACTTGAACTCACCGGTCAGTCCGCGGGCCTGTTCAATGGTGTCCTCGGAGGATTTGGACGGGTAGCCGCCGACTTGCAGCAGCGCCAGCACCAGCGAGGTGAATTCGTGACCCATTGGCAGACCGGCGAAACGCAGCTTGATGTCCTGGCCCGGGCTGTTCAGGGCGAAGGACGGCGTGCGTGCATCGCTGCCATTGGTGTCCAGGGTGATCTTGTCGGAGCTGCTGACGATGTCATTGAGCAGGGCCAGCATTTCCTGGGATTTTGCGCCGTCATCAAGGGACGCAACGATCTCGATCGGGCGAGTGATCCGCTCCAGGTAAGATTTCAACTGAGCTTTAAGATTGGCGTCCAACATGGTTCGGCTTCCTTCTTCACTTTCAGGTCTGGATACGTTCAAGATCTAGCGGGTTCTACAAAAAAAAACGCCCAGGCGATGACCGCCCGGGCGTTTTTTGGGGGCGATGCGGTTTACGTGCTCATGGGCTCATCGCCCCCGATCCGGTCATGACGACTTAGATCTTGCCAACCAGGTCCAGCGAAGGAGCCAGGGTGGCCTCGCCTTCTTTCCACTTGGCTGGGCAGACTTCGCCCGGGTGAGCAGCAACGTACTGAGCCGCCTTGATTTTGCGCAGCAGCTCGGAAGCGTCACGGCCAACACCGCCGTCGTTCAGTTCGACGATTTTGATTTCGCCTTCCGGGTTGATCACGAAAGTACCGCGGTCAGCCAGACCAGCTTCTTCGATCAGGACGTCGAAGTTGCGGGAGATTTTCAGGGTCGGGTCACCGATCATGGTGTACTGGATTTTGCCGATGGCTGGTGAAGTGTTGTGCCAGGCAGCGTGGGCAAAGTGGGTGTCGGTGGAAACGCTGTAGATTTCGACGCCCAGTTTCTGGAACTCGGCGTAGTTGTCCGCCAGGTCTTCCAGCTCGGTTGGGCAAACGAAGGTGAAGTCAGCCGGGTAGAAGAACACCACAGACCATTTGCCTTTCAGGTCGGCGTCCGACACTTCTACGAAGTTGCCGTTCTTGAAAGCAGTTGCCGTGAACGGTTTGACTTGGCTGTTGATGATAGGCATCAGTGAATCTCCTGAGGGTTGTGAAAATGGGGTGTTACAAATTCGATGGGGAGGATACTACGCAAAATCGTCAGCAGGGACTCATTGGCAAAGCTCATGCTTATGATTGGTTTTGACTATAAGGATGCTTTATTAATAGAAGACGTTGTTGGGCGGGTGCGGTTGGGTCACCCGCACTGTCGACCGGAAAGCTTCCCGGCTAAAGCCGGTCCTACGGATCCAGCCAGTCCTGGTGATCCAGCCAGTCCTAGGCTGCTGATTCGATCAGGCTTCGCACCCGCACGGCAAGTTCGTCGATGCTGAAGGGTTTGGTGAGTAAATCCATGCCATCGTCGAGGAAGTCACCACGCACTTCGGCCTCCCGCGCATAACCGGTCATGAACAAAACCTTCAGCCCCGGGCGATGCTGGCGTGCCACTTCTGCCAACTGGCGACCATTCAGCCCCGGCAGTCCCACATCCGTGACCAGCAGATCAACGGGCTCGGCTCCCTGCAAAGCCACCAGTGCCTCATGGCTGTCGCAGGCGACGTTCACGCGATAACCCAGCTCCTTCAACACATCCACCACCAGCATGCGCACCTCAGCCTCGTCCTCCACCACCAGCACGCGCTCGCCCAGGCCGGCGCGAGGCGGCTCGAAGCTGCGAGGGACGGCGGGGGGAAGCTCGGCAACCTCGTGGTGACACGGCAACAACAAGTCGATGCGCGTACCACGCCCTTCTTCGCTGGAAATGCTGACCCGGCCGCCGGTCTGGTTGATGAAGCCGTAGACCATCGACAGGCCCAGGCCAGTGCCCTGCCCGATCGGCTTGGTGGTGAAGAACGGATCAAAGGCCCGTGCGATAACCTCGCTGGACATGCCCAGCCCGGTGTCCTGCACACGAAGGCGCACGTAGTCGCCCGGCGCCAGCGCGTCCTGCAGCAGGGCAATGTGGGTCAGTTCGGTCTGGATCAATAACCGACCGCCATCGGGCATCGCGTCGCGGGCGTTGATGACCAGATTAAGCAACGCATTCTCGAGCTGATGCTCATCGGTGTTGGTCAGGCACGAGATCGTGTGCAGGTCGACTTCCAGCTCGATGCTTTCACCAATGGTCCGGCGCAGCAGTTCTTCCATCGACGTCACCATGTGGTTGACGTCCACCGGCCGCTGGTTCAGTGACTGGCGACGGGCGAACGCAAGCAGGCGATGGGTGAGCGACGCAGCGCGGTTGGCCGAGCCCATGGCGGCCTCGATGTAACGATCGATCTCCGACACACGCCCTGCGGCGACCCGACGCTGGATCAGGTCCAGTGCGCCGAGCACGCCGGTGAGCATGTTGTTGAAGTCGTGGGCGATACCGCCAGTCAGCTGGCCGATGGCGTCCATTTTCTGCGCGTGGCGCAAGGCCTCTTCAGCCTGGGCACGCTCACTGATTTCGACCTGCAGTCGCTCGTTGCTTTCGGCCAGTTCGCGGGTGCGCTCGGCGACGCGCTGTTCGAGGCTCTCGTTCAGCTCGCGCAGCGCGTCTTCGGCACTGACCTGGGCGGTGATGTCCGTGCTCGTGCTCAACCAGTGGATGATGCTGCCGCGCTCATCGCGGATCGGCAATGCACGGGAGAGGAACCAGCGGTACTGGCCGTCCTTGCCGCGCAGCGGGAAGGTGTCCTCCCACAACGAGCCGGTGGCGAAGCAGCGCTGCAGACGTGATTCGACCCGCTGCCCATGGTCAGGGTGATGCAACGATCGCCAGCCCAGCGCCATCATCGCTTCGTATGAGGTGCCGGTGTAGCTGTACCAGCGTTCGTTGTACCAATGGATGTGACCGGCGGGGTCAGCGATCCAGGCCAACTGACTCATGTTATCGGCGAGGCTGCGAAACTGCCGCTCACTCTCATCAAGCGCTTCGGTTCTGGAAAGCGCCTGGTCATCAGGTCCTGCTGGATTCAAGGGCATGGCTGCCGAAAAACTCGTGCTGGTCAAAGAGTGGGTCCGTCCCTAAAAACAATGGCTGGCCCGGCTCCCTCCATGGAGGCCGGACCGTTCACGTGTGCCGCGCGAGGCTTAACAACACGTGCCAGGTGATGCTTAGCGTGTCGGTGTGCGCATGGTGACGAATTCTTCCGCCGCCGTCGGGTGCACACCGATGGTGTCGTCGAAAATCTGCTTGGTGGCGCCGGCCTTGAGGGCGATCGCCAGGCTCTGAATGATCTCGCCGGCGTCCGGGCCGACCATGTGGCAACCCAGCACGCGATCGGTTTTGGCATCGACCACCAGTTTCATCAGGGTGCGCTCCTGATTATCGGTCAGCGACAGCTTCATCGGCCGGAACGTGCTTTCGAACACCTGCACCTCATACCCGTCCTTCATGGCTTCGGCCTCGGTGAGACCGACCGTGCCGATGTTCGGCAGGCTGAACACGGCAGTGGGAATGTGGCGGTAATCCACAGGGCGGTACTGCTCGGGCTTGAACAGGCGCCGCGCGACGGCCATGCCCTCGGCCAGCGCCACCGGCGTCAACTGCACGCGGCCGATGATGTCGCCGACGGCGATGATCGACGGCTCGGTGGTCTGGTAATCACCGTTGACCTTGATGAAGCCCTTGTCATCCAGCTCGACGTTGACGGTGTCCATGCCCAGGTTGTCCAGCATCGGGCGGCGCCCGGTGGCGTAGAACACGCAGTCGGTGTTGAAACGGCTGCCGTCGTTCAGGCTCAGTTGCAAGGTGCCGTCGGCCAGCTTCTCGATACTGCTGATCTCGGTCTTGAAGCGAATGTCCATCTCGCGCTTGGCGAGCTCTTCGTGCAGATGGGTGCGCACGCTCTCATCGAAGCCGCGCAGGAACAACTCGCCGCGGTACATCAGCGAAACGTCAGCGCCCAGGCCGTTGAAGATCGAGGCGAACTCCACCGCGATGTAGCCGCCGCCGACCACGACGACGCGCTTGGGCATCTGCTCGAGGAAGAACACTTCGTTGGAGGTGATGGCGTGCTCGCGGCCCGGAATGTCCGGCACCTGTGGCCAGCCACCGGTGGCAATCATGATGTGCTCGGCCGTGTGAACCTGGCCGTTGATTTCGACTTCGTGGGGGCCGCGCAGGCGTGCATGGCCTTCCATCAGTGACACGCCGCTGCTGTCCAGCAGCTTGCGGTAGACGCCATTGAGGCGGCTGATCTCGCGGTTCTTGTTGGCGATCAGGGTGGGCCAGTCGAAATGCGCCTCGCCACTGCTCCAGCCATAGCCTTTCGCCTGTTCGAAGTCTTCGGAATAGTGCGCGCCGTAGACCATCAGCTTCTTCGGTACGCAACCGACGTTGACGCACGTGCCCCCCAGATAACGGCTCTCGGCCACGGCCACGCGCGCACCGAAGCCGGCGGAAAACCGCGCCGCCCGGACGCCCGCCGAGCCTGCGCCGATTACAAAAAGGTCAAAGTCGTAGCTCATCTGTCTCTCCTAAGCGATGCGCTAGCATAACCGCTTGAGCGCGCTCGGCAAGTTCCGCAGGGCAGAAACGACAAAGCCACCCGAAGGTGGCTTTGTCATACATACAGCGGCGTGGCAAAAGCCAGTACAACTGCTGTCATGTGCTGATTACAGTTCTTTGTAGAAATGCTCGAAGCAGAAGTTGGTGGCTTCGACGTAACCGGCCGCACCGCCGCAATCGAAACGCGTGCCCTGGAATTTGTAGGCCAGTACGTTGCCTTCAGCAGCTTGCTTCATCAAAGCGTCAGTGATCTGGATTTCACCGCCTTTGCCCGGCTCGGTCTGCTCGATTTTCTCGAAAATGTCCGGGGTGAGGATGTAACGACCAATGATCGCCAGATTCGAAGGCGCATCTTCAGGCTTTGGCTTCTCGACCATGTCGGTCACGCGGAACAGGCCAGGCTTGATCTCTTCACCCGCGATCACGCCGTATTTGTGAGTCTGATCGGCAGGCACTTCCTGAATGGCGACGATCGAGCATTTGTACTGCTTGTGCAGCTTGACCATCTGCTCCAGGACACCGTCACCGCCGGGATTGACACACAAGTCATCTGCCAGAACCACGGCAAATGCTTCGTTGCCAATCAGAGGCCGGCCGCTGAGAATTGCGTGGCCCAGACCTTTCATTTCGGTTTGACGGGTGTAGGAGAAGCTGCATTCGTCGATCAGTTTGCGGATGCCGACCAGGTATTTCTCTTTGTCGGTGCCTTTGATCTGGTGTTCGAGCTCGTAGCTGATGTCGAAGTGGTCTTCCAGCGCGCGCTTGCCGCGGCCAGTAACGATGGAGATTTCGGTCAAACCGGCCTCCAAGGCCTCTTCTACGCCGTATTGGATCAGTGGCTTGTTAACAACTGCCAGCATCTCTTTGGGCATGGCCTTGGTCGCTGGCAAAAAGCGAGTGCCGTATCCGGCTGCAGGGAACAAGCATTTCTTGATCATATAAATCCTTGATGAGCTGGGGGTGTTGCGGCGCAGTCTAATGAGGCGGCGATAACCTTACAATGCCGCTACTGGCCGTTCGCTGCCTAGGTAGAGGAACGCTGACGCAGATAGTTCCGCAAATAGTTCCGCAGATAGTTCCGCAACCCGCTGCCTCGCCACGCTTCACCCACTGATTACTGGAATTCCATGCTGTCCGTCATACGAGGGCATCCAGCGCCGCGTAACCGCCGTTCGGTGACCTTCGCAAGCGTAGCTCTGTTCGCCATCCCCCGTGGGAAATTGTGCGATTGCCCTTTGGCATTTGCCGATTATCATGGGCGCCTGAATCACTAATCGAGACAAGTCGATGTCTGAAGTCAAAAGCGTGAACGGGTACCAGATCAAGAAGCTCCAGGACGGCCAATGGTGGCTGGTCGGCCACGACGGTGAAGCCGTGGCAGGCCCGTTCTCCAGCGAGAGCAGCGCCATTGAAGTCGCCGCCGTATTCGAAGACACGCCAGCCCCGCGTCGTCGGGCTGACAAGAAAGACTGATCCCCTGGCCCGGCCAGCCCCGCAATGGGGCATGGCCCGGGCGCAGCTCGGGTCCAGCAGTGCTCATGTGCGGTTAACTCAGCACGCGCACCCTGCAAAAAATGTCGGGTGATGCCGGAACGATGGCACCCACCCCAAGTCTGAGACTAGCAATCCCAAAGCAGCACACCCCACACCGGCCCTCATCGCGAAGCATTCCACCATGATCAAGATCTTATCCGTCATTGCTGTACTGGCCTTGACCGGTTGCGCGACTGCGCAGAACACCTACCTCAAAGACGGCAAACAGGCGTTGAGCATCGACTGCTCCGGCGAAGCCATGTCCTGGGCCGCTTGCTACGAAAAGGCTGACGCTTCCTGCGCGGGCACCGGCTACAACATCGTAAGCACTAATGGCACGCCGCAACCCAAGGAAGATGACAAGACCCTGGGTGTCGATGTCGGCAACTATAAAAACCGCACGGTGCTGGTGGTCTGCAAATAACGTCGCTGGCCGTTTACCGCTGTACCCACGTCACTTCCTGATGCTGTCTCAACCGCTTCATTCGCCCGAGATACAGGCCGTCACGGCATGCTGCACGTCTTTGGGTCGCAGCGGGTTGTTCGACATGCGCTCGAACAGCTTGATCGAGCTGCCGCCGGAGCGGGTCTCGATGTCGACGATGGCAGCAGGATCACTGCTCAGCAGCTTCTGTGGAACGATGATGCGCAGGCCCTCTTTGTGCGGCTCGATCTGCGGCGGCTTGCGGCTGTCGGAGATGCGTCCGACAAAGCACGCGGCATAATCCTTCGGCGACTTGCCGGACATCACACTCATGGTCGCCGGGGTGTGTTCAATGTCTGTAACTGTGGCGCAGCCGGTCATCGCCAGGGCCAGAATAACAACCGCCAATTTCATACAATCCCTCCAGTAAAGGTCCTTACGACAAGCCTGACCCGGATTAAATCCCGCACGCCTGCTTTTTTAACTGCCAGCCTTGCTGTCAGCGCTGCGCTGATTCGGGCTGAGGGCAGCGCAATAAAACCCGCCGGGATGATCAATGCCCAGGCTCGCCGTGCTATCGTTTCGGGTTTTCGAGAACGCTGTCTCCGGAGACACCCATGAAATTCGTTCACCAGCGCGAGCACCTTAACGAAGACGACATGGTCGTCATCGAGTGCTCCCAGCTTTGCAACATACGCCTGATGAGTGATGCCAACTTCCGCAGCTTCAAGAACGGCGGCCGTCACACCTACCACGGCGGCGCATTCGACCGTTTCCCTGCCAAGATCGCGGTGCCCAGCACCGGCTTCTGGAACATCACCATCGACACCGCTGGCCGCAAACTGGACAGCCATGGCGGGCGCAAAACCGCTTTCACCCATTCCATCAAGATCGTCCGCCGCTCGTCCTCGCGTCTGAGCTAAGGCGCCATTGAACACCGGACGACGTGAAATCTTTGTGGTTTTTTTGCGAACATCCGGTCAGCGTTTCCAAGGAGTCAAATGTGAGCACCCCTGCCCCCGTCGTCAAATACGCGATCAGCTACAAGCTCAACGGTGAGCGTCGTTTCGAATTTGCCCTGTTGCAGTCCCCTTCCACCGAGGAAGCCCTGGCAGCCCTGCAGAAAATGCACGCCGACGGTGATGATGTCATCAGCGATGTGAAGGTCAGCAAAGCGCTGTAGGCGAAATCTGGATCGGGGACGCCCATGGTGATGCAGCGCAAAGGCACGACGCCGGCGACGTTTGATCTGTTCGCGGAGGACACGCCGCAGTTGCCTTCCCGGGAGCAGATCGGGCCGGAGTCGTTTGTGTTCCGTGGCTTCGCCCTGCCCTTTATCGAGTCATTGCTGCCTGCGCTGGAGTCGGTTCTTGCGCAGGCGCCGTTCCGCAACATGGTCACGCCCGGTGGTTACACGATGTCGGTGGCGCTGAGCAGTTGTGGGGAGTTCGGCTGGACGACAGACCGAAGTGGCTATGCCTATTCTCCGGTCGATCCCATGACGGGTCAGCCGTGGCCGGCGATGCCCGAGGTTTTGATGGAGCTGGCGGTGGCGGCGGCCTCGGCGGCGGGGTTTGAGGGGTTTGTGCCGGATGCGTGCCTGATCAATCGTTATATTCCCGGGGCGAAGATGTCGCTTCATCAGGATAAGGATGAGCGCGGTTTGGAGTGGCCGGTGGTGTCGGTGTCGCTGGGGTTGCCGGCGATGTTTTTGTTTGGTGGTCATGGGCGCGGTGATCCGACTCAGCGGGTGCCGTTGTTTCATGGGGATGTGGTGGTGTGGGGCGGGGTTGATCGGTTGCGCTTTCACGGGGTGCTGCCGATTCGGCAGGCGGAGCATCCGGAGCTGGGGGAGCAGCGGATCAATTTTACGTTTCGTAAGGCGCGGTGAGGGGACTGGTGAGGGGACTGATTTATTTACAGCGCTTCATCGTAAATTAATCTGTCCCCGAGTGCGCTTGTCCCCAAGTGCGCGGTGCGGCTGAGAGGGGTCTGCCTAACGGCAGACATTTCGCCTCCGGCGAGTTACTTGATAAAGCCCCAAGTAACCAAGGGCTTGTGCTCCTGGTTGGGCTCCTCCTTCGTCGGAGTACCCTCACTCCGGTCTCGCTCCGTGGGCCCGCGCCGAACGGACATCCATGTCCTGACGGCGCTCTCGCCGCATCCATGCGGCTCGGCCCACTCCGCGAAACCTGCGTTCAGCCTGCACCCAAGTCGCGTTCTGCGGTGTCTGGGCTTTTTGCGTATGAAGATCAAAATCAACAGCAAAAGCTTCCCGGCTGAAGCCGGTCCTACAGGGTGGATGCGGTGCTTTTAGTGGGACCGGCTTTAGCCGGGAAGAGGCCCGTGCAGGCGCCCTTAATCCATGGGTGTAACGCATCGTCTTCCCGGCGATGCCGACCCCACTATGACGGTGTGGCCGCGCGGGTTTTTACGGGGCAGATGACGCGGTGCAGGTTGAGGGCGGTGTTGATGATGCCGATGTGGCTGAAAGCCTGGGGGAAGTTGCCGAGCATGCGGTTTTGCTGGGGGTCGTATTGTTCGGCGAGGAGGCCGACGTCGTTGCACAGACCGCACAGGCGTGCGAAGAGGAGTTGGGCTTCTTCGTCGCGGCCTTGGAGCACGTAGACATCGGCGAGCCAGAACGAGCACACCAGGAACGTCCCTTCGCTGCCCGACACGCCATCGGTGCTGCGTTCGCTGTCGTAGCGCAATAGCAGGCCGTCTTTCATCAGCGATTGTTCTATCCGCGTGACGGTGCCGGTGACGCGGGGGTCGTCGACGGGGAGGAAGCCGGTGAGCGCGATCTGCAGCAGACTGGCGTCCATTTCCTGGCCGCCGTAGGTCTGCACGAAGCTGCCCAGTGCGGCGTCGTAACCGTTGGCGCAGACGTCGGCGTGAATCTGATCGGCAACCTGCCGATAGTGCTGTCCCCGCTCGCGCTCTTCCGGGTCATCGCTCTTGGCCAACACCCCGGCATTGCGGTCGAACGACACCCAGGCCATGACTTTGGAATGGGTGAAGTGCCGCGGCGCCGAACGGATTTCCCAAATGCCGGCGTCCGGTTGATGCCAGACTTTTTCCAGAAACGGCATGATCACTTTCTGGATTTCCGTGCCGCGCGGCAGCGCCGGCAATCCGTTTTTAAGGGCTTGGGTCATGGCGTCGGCGACTTCGCCGTAGACGTCCAACTGCACCTGACTGGCCGCGCCGTTGCCCACCCGCACCGGACGCGATTGCGCGTAACCGGCCAGCCAAGGCAATTCATACTCCAGCAAACGTCGCTCGCCTGCCAGGCCGTACATGATCTGGACTTGATCCGGGTTGCCGGCGATGGAGCGCAGCAGCCAGTTGCGCCACGCAGTCGCTTCTTCGAAATAGCCCAGGTTCATGAACGCCAGCAGGGTCATGGTCGCATCGCGCAGCCAGCAGAAGCGGTAATCCCAGTTGCGCTCGCCGCCCAACTGTTCGGGCAGCGACGTGGTCACCGCTGCGACGATCCCGCCGGTGGGCGCGTAGGTCATGGCTTTGAGGGTGATCAGCGAACGTTTGACCTGATCCGTCCACGGACCGACATCCGGGCACCGGTCAGAAAAACCCCGCCAGAACGTTTCGGTCTGCTGCAGCGCCAACTCCATATCGAAGCCCCCACGAACCGGCTCGTGGGAGACCTGCCAGGACAACGCGAAACCCAGCCGCTGGCCTGCTTCAACGCTGAACAGGCTCTCGGTGTGGTGGTCCATCGGGTGCAGTTCGGCAGGCGTGCGCAGCACCAGCATGTCCGGGCCGGCAACGGCGGTCATGGTGTGCGGCTCGCGCTTCTCGACCCACGGCACCGTGCTGCCGTAGTCAAAGCGAATCGCCAGGTCCATTGAGAAATCCACGCGCCCTTCCACGCCGACGACGATGCGCACCACGCTGCTGTCGATCTCCATGGGCATGAAATCGATGAGCAACGCCTGTCCGGTGTCGGTGGTGAAGAGGGTTTCGAGAATCAGTGTGCCGTCGCGATAGCTGCGGCGCGTCCGGGCGCGGCCATCAACCGGGGCTAGCTTCCAACGCCCGTTGTTGCTGTCACCCAGCAGCGCGGCGAAACAGGCTGGCGCATCAAAGCGCGGAAAACACAGCCAGTCCAGTGACCCGTCGCGGGCCACGAGCGCGGCGGTCCGGCAGTTGCCGAGCAGCGCGTAGTCTTCAATCAACACAGCCATCGGGCGGTTATCCCTCTCGGTGAGCACGTTAGTGTTGTTGTGCGCCGTGCCCTTGAGTAGCTGTACCCATGAGTAGCAGCGCAACCGCCGCCCCGAATCAACGGGGCAGGATGTATCGCTCGATGGCCCTGGCCAGCCCGTCATCGGCATTGCTGTCGGTAACGTAGTTGGCTTGGGTCTTCACGCCCACTTCGGCCTGCCCCATGGCAATCGACAACCCGGCGCGCAGGAACATCGCCACGTCGTTGCCCGCATCGCCGATCGCGGCGGTGTGAGCCAGCGGCACGCCCAACGCATCGGCCAGCGTCTCAAGGGCAGTGCCCTTGTTGGCGTCCAGTGCGGTGACGTCGAGGTAATAGGATTGTGAACGGGCTGCCAACGCCGACTCGGCGATCAGCGGGTTGAGCTTGACCTCGAGGCGCTTGAGCAGCTCGAAGTCCTTGCTCGCCGCGACGATCTTGTCGATGCGGTCCAGGTAGTCGTCGAAGCTGGCGACGTGGACGAAGTCGTAGCCCAGCGTGTTGCGCTCGTGGTCGACGTAATCCCCCTCGGGATTGAGCAGCAGCCACTGGTCGTCGGCGAACACCCAGACCGCCACCGCCTCGCTGGCGAACAGCTCGAGGCTGGTGCGCGCCGCAGCGGCATTGATGCGGTGGGCCTTCAGCAGGCTGCCGTCAGGATTGATGATGTTGGCACCGTTGAACGCCACGGTCGGCAGCGTGATGCCTAGGGCTTCGATCTGCTGCCGCATGGCCCGAGGGGGCCGGCTGCTGGCGACCGAGAAATGAATCCCGGCCTCCTGCAGCTTGCGCACCGCATCGATGTTGGCCTGGCTCAGGCTGTGATCGGGGTGCAGCAGCGTGCCATCGATGTCGGACAACATGAACTGGATGAGGGACTGCGAAGCGTCACTCATCCCAGGCGCTGCCATGTGCGGCCGTCACGGGCCAGCAACTCATCGGCCTCCGAGGGCCCGTCCTCGCCCGCGTGGTAGAGGTCCACCTGCGGATCCTTGGCCCAGGCATCGATGAACGGCTGCACGGCACGCCAACCGTTTTCAATGTTGTCGGCACGCTGGAACAGGGTCTGGTCACCGGTCAGGCAGTCGTAGATCAGGGTTTCGTACCCGGTCGACGGCTGCATCTCGAAGAAGTCCTTGTAGGCGAAACCCAATTCAATGGTCTGCATGTCGAGGGTCGGGCCGGGCTTCTTCGCCTGCAGATCGAACCACATGCCTTCGTCAGGCTGGATCTGGATCTTGAGGAAATTCGGCGCGACGCTGTCGACATCGGTGTCGCGAAACTGGGCATACGGCGCAGGCTTGAAGCAGATGGCGATCTCGGTGTCGCGCACGCTCATGCGCTTGCCAGTGCGCAGGTAGAACGGCACGCCCATCCAGCGCCAGTTATCGATCATGACCTTGAGTGCGACGTAGGTCTCGGTGTTGCTCTCGGGATCGACACGGTCTTCCTGGCGGTAACCGGTGACGGGCTTGCCGCCGATGTTGCTCTCGGCGTACTGACCGCGCACCGAATTGGCCAGCGCTTCCATTTCCGACCAGGGCCGGATCGCGCCGACCACCTTGGCCTTTTCGCCGCGCACGGCATCGGCACCGAATGCAGCCGGCGGCTCCATCGCTACCATCGCCAGCAGCTGGAACAGGTGATTGGGCACCATGTCCCGCAGGGCACCGGTGGTTTCGTAGAAGCTGCCACGGGTTTCAACGCCCACGGTTTCGGCTGCGGTGATCTGCACGTGGTCGATGTAGTGGTTATTCCAGAACGACTCGAACAGGCCGTTGGAGAAACGGCTGACCAAAATGTTCTGCACCGTTTCCTTGCCCAGATAGTGGTCGATCCGGTAGATCTGCTTCTCGCTCATGACCTTCAGCAAGCAGTTGTTCAGGGCCACCGCACTGGGCAGATCGTGGCCGAACGGCTTCTCGATCACCACGCGACGAAAGCTCTCGTCGTCCTCGACCATCAGCCCGGAAGAGCCCAGACGCTGCGTCACCTCACTGAAGAAACGCGGCGCAGTCGCCAAGTAGAACACGGCGTTGCGGGTGCCCGTGCTCTTGATCTTCGCGTCGATGTCCGAATACGTGGAATCGTCGAGAAAATCGCCGGTGATGTAAGTGATGCGCTTCAACAGGCTGCCCCACAGCGCCGGATCCAGAGGCTCTTCGCCGCCCTGGGCGACCTTGCTGGCCGCCTCCTGACGTATGAAGTCTTCGAGCTTCTTGGCGAAATCGGCATCGCTGACGGTGTTGTGGTCAACGCCGACGATGTGCAGGTCCTCCCCCACCAACCCGTCGCGAAACAGGTTATAGAGGGCCGGCATCAACAGCCGTTTGACCAGGTCACCATGGGCGCCGAAGAGGAACAGCGTGGTCGCCGGAGCGACCGGCGCATTCTGCTTGCTGCGGGATAAACCCATTATTTTGGTTCCTTATGACCACCGAATCCAAAACGCATGGCGGACAGCATCTTGTCGCCGTACGTGCTTTGTTGACGGGAGCGGAAGCGGGCGAACAGCGAAGTGGACAGCACGGGAACCGGTACCGCCTGCTCCATGGCCGCTTCGATGGTCCAGCGGCCTTCACCGCTGTCGGCCACGGAACCGGAATAGGCGTTGAGCTGAGGGTCGGTGGCCAGTGCGTCGGCGGTCAGGTCGAGCAGCCAGGAAGACACCACGCTGCCGCGACGCCAGACTTCGGCGATGTCGCCCAGGTTCAGGTCGAAGCGCTGTTCAACCGGGAGGTTGTCCGAATTCTTGGTCTTGAGGATGTCGAAGCCTTCGGCGAAGGCCTGCATCATGCCGTACTCGATGCCGTTGTGGATCATCTTGACGAAGTGCCCGGCGCCCGGCGGACCGGCGTGGATGTAACCGTGTTCGGCACGCGGGTCGGCGTCCTTGGCACGATCCCTGGTGCGCGGGATGTCGCCAATGCCCGGGGCCAGGGTCTTGAAGATCGGGTCAAGGCGCGTGACGACGTCGGTTTCGCCGCCGATCATCATGCAGTAGCCGCGTTCCAGACCCCAGACGCCGCCCGAGGTGCCGACATCGACGTAGTGCAGGTTCTTGTCTTTAAGGGCGAGGGAGCGACGGACGTCGTCCTTGTAGAAGGTGTTGCCGCCGTCGATGATCACGTCGTCGGCATCGAGCAAAGTGGCCAGCTCGTTGATGGTGTCTTCGGTTGGAGCGCCAGCAGGCAACATCACCCAGACGGCCCGCGGTTTTTCCAGCGCCGCAACCAGTGACGCGAGGTCATGGGCTGGCGTTGAACCTTCGTTGGCGAGCACGGTGCGAGACTTCTCATCGCGATCATAGACCACAGTCGTGTGGCCATTGAGCATCAGTCGACGTGCGATGTTGCCGCCCATGCGGCCTAGTCCAACAATCCCGAGTTGCATGTAGAGGTGCTCCTTAATCAAATTCAGAGGTGCCTCAGTTTATAGCCCAGTGCCGCATAGTGGGTTAGTCCGGGGAGGCAAACTATGGTTTCCCGGTGAAAAAAGTTTCATGTGCAGGGGCACAGAGGTCTGCAAGACTGCCCTATGACGCACGTTTTCGCGATCAAGAAACGTTCGCGACAATCAAAAATAAAAAAGTTCCTTTTTTACGCAAAAGAAATCAGAATCCCGGCCGATAGAGGTAGTGAGCAGGACATGCCAGGTAGCAGGCGTCCTTGCTTGAACCTTATGAAGTTGAATCCGCCATTTGCGAGGTGTGCAATGGGCACAGTAATGACAGCCAACGCTCCACAGACCCTTTACGTCACAATCCGTCGTGACGAGCTGCGCCAGCTCAGGGAAGAACGCGCCGTATTGCAGAAGAAAGTCGCCCAGCTGACTTCGATGCTGCAGCACGCCCAGCTCATCGGCAGCAGCAACGCCCTGCACGCCTGATCCGCGACACCCCTCCTCCCAAGGCAAGCCTGATCTGCAGGCTTGCCGGCGCATCCCTCGCACTCCCCTGCCTGTACTCGCAATGCCGCGCGCTCGACGCCCCTTTCGACCCTCCGTCGGACCCGACACACGTTGTTACGTTCCCCGCCTGGACTGCGATTGAGGCCCATAGCCGGTTTCACCGTTTTCGCAACGCCCCGCGTGACAAAATTTTCACCCGCCTGAAAACATACTCCCGACCCTTAACAGGTTGGTTGCTGGCCAATTGCTGGCACTGGAATGAGTTCAGGCGGTGTTCTGCCGCCTGAAAAGGTCTATAGCGGAGCGCTTGATGACAACGATGAAACGGAGCACTGCGACTCCGAAAGGGTTCGACTGGGCGGGCATCATCTGGCTGTTCGTGTTTTTCTGGTACTTCTCGGGCATCACTCAGCTGCTTATTCAGCTAACCGGTATCACCGGCTTTGCCGGCTTCCGTCAGGCGTTCGTGATCAGCGGCATCTGGCTCGCGCCCATGCTGATGTTCCCGCAAAAGACCCGGGTCATGGCGGCCGTCATCGGGGTGGTTCTGTGGGCCTGCTCCATGGCGAGCCTGGGTTACTTCTTCATTTACCAGCAGGAGTTTTCCCAGAGCGTCATCTTCATCATGTTCGAATCGAACATCTCTGAAGCCGGCGAATACATGACCCAGTACTTCGCGTGGTGGATCGTGCTGGCGTTCATCGCCCACACCGCGTTCGCGATATTCCTGTGGACCCGCCTTCGCCCGGTGTACATGCCGCGTCCTCGCGCGTACGCCGTGGCCGCCGCACTGTTGATCGGCATCATCGGTTACCCGCTGGCCAAGCAGTTCGCCCGCCACGACGACACCGCCTCGGCCCTCGAAGCCTTCGAGTCGCGCATCGAGCCGGCGGTGCCATGGCAGATGATCGTCGCCTATCACCGTTACACCCAGCAGCTGGATGGCATGCAGGACATGCTGACCAGCAGCAGCAACATCGCACCGCTGAAAAACCTCAAGGACCAGCAGGCCAATCTGCCGACCACTCTGGTGCTGGTGATCGGCGAGTCGACCAACCGCGGCCGGATGCACCTCTATGGCTACCCGCGCCAGACCACACCGAACCTGGACGCCATGAAGGATCAGCTGCAGGTGTTCAACAACGTCATCACGCCACGGCCTTACACCATCGAGGCCCTGCAGCAGGTACTGACCTTCGCCGACGAGGAGAACCCAGACCTTTATCTGAAGACGCCGTCGATCGTCAGCGTCATGAAACAGGCGGGTTACAAGACCTTCTGGATCACCAACCAGCAGACGATGACCAAGCGCAACACCATGCTCACCACCTTCTCCGAGCAGGCTGACGAGCAGGTCTATCTGAACAACAACCGCAATCAGAACGCCCGCCAGTACGACGGCGACGTGCTGGCGCCGTTCGCCAAGGCCCTGACTGACGCCGCGCCGCGCAAGTTGATCGTGGTGCATTTGCTCGGTACGCACATGGCCTACCAGTACCGTTTCCCGGAGGAGTTCGCGAAATTCAGCGGACGTGACGGCGTGCCGGCGGACATTGATGACAGCAAGCTGGAGTTCTACAACAGCTACGACAACGCGGTGCTGTACAACGATTTCGTGGTGTCCAGCCTGATCAAGGAGTACGGCAAGGCCGACCCGAACGGCTTCCTGCTGTACCTCTCGGATCACGGCGAAGACGTCTATGACTCGCCAGGCCGCAACACCCTGGGCCGCAACGAGAACAAGCCGACCATCCCGATGTACACCGTGCCCTTCATTGCCTACGCCTCGCCGAAGTGGAAGCAGACCCATGACTGGAATTTCGAGAGCATCCACGATCGGCCTTACACCAGTTCGAACCTGATCCACACGTGGGCGCAACTGGCGGGTTTGAGTTTTGATGAACTCGACACCACGAAAAGCCTGGTCAGCCTGGACTTCAAGGCACGGCCCCGCTTGATCGGCGACCCCTACGCGCCGAAAGGCCTGAGTGATTTTGCCCACATGGAGAAAGCGGCCAGCCAGCCCGGCGCGATGCCCGAGGTGGTGCAGAAGTAGCTGAAGCGAATGAGCGTTCGCTGCAAACGAAAAGGCCTGCGCAATGCAGGCCTTTTTTGTTTTCGTGTCGGGAAGCTTATGCGTCAGCGACGATCATGAAGAAGGCGTCTGGCGCAACAGCACCCGGGTCACCCGCCGCTCCTGCAAGTGCACGACCTTCATGTGCCAACCCTGCCACTGCACCTCATCGCCGATTACCGGCAATCGATCCAGCAGGCTCACCACCAGTCCGGCCAGGGTCTGATAGTCGTCCGTCGCCCGCGCTTTGAAGCCGATGCGCTCGCGCAAATGACTCAGGTTCATGGCGGCATTGACCAGCACGCCCTCGCCTTCTTCGATCAAGTCCGGCCCCTCGATCTCGCTGGCGTCCGGCAGTTCGCCGGCGATGGATTCGAGAATGTCGGTCATGGTCAGGATGCCAGCGAAATCGCCGAATTCGTTAATCACGAACGCAATGTGCGTGGACTGCGCGCGCATCTGTTCCAGGGCGTTGAGGATCGAGAAGCTCTCAAGCAGGTTGAGCGTCGGTCGGACCAAGTGTTCGATGTTCGGCTCGACGCCGGACAGCCAGGCGTTGAGCATTTCCTTTTTGTGCACGAAGCCCAGCGGCTCGTCGATGCGCCCGCCGCGGATCAGCGGCAGCCGTGAGTACGACGAGCTGACCAGACGCTGGCGAATGCCGTCCGGCGTGTCGTCCAGATCGATTACGTCGACGTCGCTGCGCACCGTCATCACACCGCGAATGGGTCGCTGCGCCAATTGCAGGACGCAGCTGATCATCACGCGCTCACGGCGGTCGAACACCACCTCGTCGCTGTCGCCCTCGAGCATGTCGGCGATTTCCTCACCGACCTCCTCTGCGCTCGGCCTGCGCCCACCCAGCAGGCGCAACACGGCGTGGGCCGTGCGTTCGCGGCGCGGCAGGTCGCCTTTGACGCTGCGCTTGCGACGGGCACGGGCAATCTGGTTGAACACCTCGATCAGGATCGAGAAACCGATGGCCGCGTACAGATAGCCCTTGGGAATATGGAACCCCAGGCCGTCGGCGGTCAGGCTGAAGCCGATCATCATCAGAAAGCCCAGGCACAGCATGATCACCGTCGGGTGCGCATTGACGAAGGCGGTCAGCGGCTTGCTGGCGATGATCATGATGGCGATCGAGAACACCACGGCGATCATCATGATCGACAGCTCATCGACCATGCCCACGGCGGTGATCACAGCGTCCAGGGAGAACACCGCATCGAGCACGACGATCTGCGCGACGATGGGCCAGAACAGCGCGTAGGTCGTACTGCCGGCCCGCTGGGCGACGTGGCCTTCCAGCCGCTCGTGCAATTCCATGGTCGCCTTGAACAGCAGGAACACGCCGCCAAACAGCATGATCAGGTCGCGACCGGAAAAGCTCTTCTCGAAAATCTCGAACAGCGGCTCGGTCAGCGTGACCATCCACGAAATGCTCGCGAGCAGGCCCAGACGCATGATCAACGCCAGAGACAGGCCCAGCACCCGCGCGCGGTCGCGCTGCTCAGGCGGCAACTTGTCGGCGAGGATGGCGATGAACACCAGGTTGTCGATGCCGAGCACCAGCTCAAGCACGATAAGGGTCAACAGGCCAAGCCACGCCGTGGGATCAGCAATCCATTCCATGGGTCAGCGCCCCTTCTCGATCAATGGGACAGACACGAAAAGGCCCGACACACGGCAAAGTGGGTCGAGCCAGATAGAAATATTGTTTAAGGGTGATGACGCGGAATGAACGCCTGTAATCCTGTTCGAAAGGGATCGGCGACTGGGAGGTTCCAGAGAGAGCGACATGTGAGTCCTGAAAGCAATACGGGAGGCGATCCTATCGCGCTCTCGGAATCGCCTTACAGGACAGAACTGTTACAAAGGATTTGCGCATTATTGCGTGCGTTTAGCGGGAGCGTGAGTGAACGCATTATTGCGTGCGTTTGCAGGAGCGTGAGTGAACGCCTTGGTAGGACCGGCTTCAGCCGGGAAAGCGTCAGGCGTCACACCGCAAAATTGAGGCTGTTCATACCGGCCTCTTCCCGGCTGAAGCCGGTCCCACTAACAGCGCTCAGCTACAGCGCTTTTTGCCAAAACAACGCTCGCCCCATCTGCGGGTCTAGCTGGTAGTCGGCGAAACCGAGCTTGCGGTAGGCGCCTTTGGCGGCTTCGTTGCCTTCCAGCACTTCGAGGGTGATTTTGCAGCAGCCGCGCTGGCGGGCGATTTCCTCGACCTTCGCCAGCATCTTCTGACTGATGCCCTGCCCTCTGGCCGAAGCGATCACTACCACATCATGGACGTTAACCAAGGGCCGGCAGGCGAAGGTCGAGAACCCTTCGAAACAGTTGACCAGGCCAACCGGCTCGCCGGCGATGAACGCCAGCACGCTGAACGCATGAGGGCGCTTGGCCAGTTCGATCGCCAACTGCTGACGGGTGTCCATGGACAGCGACTTCCCACCGCCCATCGCGTCCTCGGCGTATTGATTGAGCAGAAACCCGATGGCTTCAGCGTGAACCGAATTGCTATAGCTGGCTTGCAGTACCAGAACCTCAGGGGCTTGCATTGACTTCCTCTACCGCTGGAGAAACCTCAACAGGCGCTCGACTCAGTGTGCCGACGTGCCGCGTGGCGCCGATTCTAACGCCCTGGCCGCAAAAATATCCTTATACAGAAGTAGGAAATGTCTCTGATCGGTCAAGATTTGTTCCGGCACGCACCGAGAAAAGGCAGCGCTATCGAAATGTGCGTCCCGCGTCCCACAAAGGCGCAGGCCTTGCGCGGGAGTAGACCATCGGCACGATGATTGTCCAACAATCCGACCGGCGGCACCCCGTTATACGGGCCGACACCCCATGCTCCACAACGGCGCATTCCGGGGCTTGCAGATCGGCAAAACTTCCCGAATGACAGGATGCGCCGGATCGCAACCCCGCATGCCAGACACGGCCCGGAAAAATTGTCGAAACTTCTACACAGGCGCCGGGGTCATGTGAATAGAGCAACTATGCTGTTGAAAAATCGAAGCAGAGTACGCTTTCACCTTGTTCCTTTATCTGCAGTCGGTAAATGGGTATCGATCTTGCGTAGGTCTTGTGTGCCTGGCCATAGGAAATGGCCGCTTACAACTAAGTGCTGTACCAACACTGCATATCGAACTGGAGAAAACGATGATTAGTGCCGCTGTCAAAACCCAGAAGGGAGAGAGTTTTAATCAGCCGGCCAGCGAGCTGACCCATCTGCCGGTCTTCGCAACGACGAGCGCACCTGTGCTGCAACTGCCTCCTGTTCAACCAGTGGTTTCTTCGGTTACCCGCAAGAAAGTCCTGTTCGTGACTTCAGAGATGGCCGACCTGGTGAAAACCGGCGGCCTGGGCGATGTGTCTGCCGCACTGCCGCGCGCCATGCGCCACCTGCACGATGTACGCGTGCTGATTCCCGGCTATCCACAGGTCATCAATAGCGGCAATCCGATCCACATCATCAGCGAGCTGCCTGGCCACGCCGCGCTGCCTCCCTGCAAGATCGGCCGGATGGACATGAAAGACGGTCTGGTCATCTACGTCCTGATCTGTCCCGAGTTGTACGAGCGTGAAGGCACGCCCTACGGTGACAATGACGGCCGCGACTGGTCCGACAACCATATCCGTTTTGCCCGTCTGGGCCTGGCGGCCGCCGACTTCGCAGCCGGCGCGGTCAAGACCCAATGGTGCCCCGAGCTGGTTCACGCCCACGACTGGCCAGCAGGCCTGGCGCCGGCGTACATGAAATGGCGCGGCCAGACCACGCCGTCGATTTTCACCATTCACAACCTGGCGTATCAGGGCTTTGTGAGCATTGCCTCCAGCCGTGAGCTGGGCATTCCGGACTCGGCATTGAACCCGGAGGGCATGGAATTTTACGGCCAGCTGTCGTTCATCAAAGCGGGCATGGCCTACTCCAGCCACATCACCACCGTGAGCGCGACCTACGCCAAGGAAATCACCACGGCTGATTTCGGCTGCGGGCTGGAAGGTTTCCTGCAGAGCAAGGCCGACCGCGGTCAGCTCAGCGGCATTCCCAACGGCATCGACGAGAGCTGGGACGCGGCCACCGACGAACACCTGATTTGCCGCTTCGCCCCGAATGAGTGGACCCGCAAGGAAATCAACGCTGACTACGTGCGCGAGCTGTTCGAACTGGAGCCGTCCACTGGCCCACTGTTCGCCGTGGTCTCCCGTCTGGTTTACCAAAAGGGTCTGGACCTGACCATTGGCGTGGCCGAGCACATCGTCAACAACGGCGGCCAGATCGCGATCATCGGCCGTGGCGAGCCTGAAGAAGAAGACGCCATGCGCGACCTCGCCGCCCGCTTCCCGGGTCAGGTCAGCGTCCGGGTGGGCTTCAACGAAACCGACGCACGTCGCATGTTCGCCGGCAGTGACTTTCTGCTGATGCCTTCCCGCTATGAGCCTTGCGGCCTTAGCCAGATGTACGCACAGCGCTTCGGCTCGCTGCCGGTCGCACGTCGCACGGGCGGCCTGGCGGACACCATTGAAGACGGCTGCACCGGCTTTCTGTTCGACGAATCCACCGTCGAAAGCTACACCGACGCCCTGACCCGCGCCTTCAAGGTCTTCGAAAGCCCTCTGCTGCTCAACGCCATGCGCTGCCGCGCCATGGCCGCTCCGTTCGATTGGCACAAAGCGGTAGAACCCTATGCTGATCTGTACCAGGAGCTGCTGAAAAAGAATGCGGTCGCGGTATTGCACTACTGATAACTCAATGATCAAGGAATTACGGATGCCTTCGCGCACGGATCAAAACTGGCGCCACGGCGCCGTCATGCTGGATCAACAACACACCCGGTTTGCCCTCTGGGCACCGGATGCCAAAAACGTCAGCGTCGAATTCGAAAACGGGCCTGCCCAGGCCCTTCAGCCAGAGCAGGAAGGCTGGTTCGTTCTCGACACCGAGTGTGTTGCCGGCACACGCTATCGCTACAACGTCACCCTCGATGCACAAAACAACCTCACTGTTCCTGACCCGGCTTCCCGGGCGCAGGACGGCGACGTGCATGGTTACAGCATCGTCGTCGACCAGGCCGCCTATCAGTGGGAAAACACCGAGTGGCAAGGCCGGCCCTGGCATGAGGCCGTCATCTACGAGCTGCACGTCGGTGCACTGGGTGGTTATGAGGGCGTTGAAAAGCACCTCCAGCACTTGGTCGATACCGGCATCACCGCTATCGAGCTGATGCCTATCGCGCAGTTCCCGGGGAACCGTAACTGGGGCTACGACGGCGTGCTGCCTTATGCTGCCCAGTCCTCCTACGGCACGCCCGACCAGCTCAAGCACTTGATCGACACCGCCCACGGTCTGGGCCTGGCGGTCATTCTCGACGTGGTCTACAACCACTTCGGCCCGGACGGCAATTACCTCGGCGCCTACGCCAAGCACTTCTTCCGCAGCGACAAGAAGACCCCGTGGGGCGACGCGATCGATTTCCGCCGCCGTGAGGTGCACGACTTCTTCATCCACAACACCATGATGTGGCTGCAGGACTATCGGTTCGACGGCCTGCGTTTCGACGCTGTGCACGCCATCGAAGACCCGACCTTCCTGCAAGACCTGGCCAAACACGTACGCGATGCAATCCCGTCCGAACGTCACGTCTGGCTGACCCTGGAAAACGAGTTCAACGAAGCCGGGCGCATGGATCAGGGCTACGACGCCCAGTGGAACGATGACGGCCACAACACGCTGCACGTCCTGCTGACCGGCGAGACGGACGCGTACTACACCGACTTCGCCGAGAAGCCCACGCAGAAGCTTGCCCGTCTGCTGGGTGAAGGCTTCGTTTATCAAGGCGAATCCACCCGACATGGTCACGCCCGGGGCGAACCCAGCGGCCACCTGCCGCCGACCTCCTTCGTGCTGTTCTTGCAGAACCACGACCAGATCGGCAACCGTGCCTTCGGGGAGCGGCTGGTCCAGCTGAGCCCGCCGCAAGCACTGCAGGCGGCGACCGCACTGTTGCTGCTTTCACCAATGGTGCCGCTGATGTTCATGGGCGATGAATGGGGCGCGAGCGAACCGTTCCTGTTCTTCACCGACTTCCATGACGAGCTGGCAGACGCCGTGCGCGAAGGCCGTCGTGGCGAGTTCAAGGATTTTGCCGCGTTCAAGGACCCGGCCAAGCGCGAACAGATCCCCGATCCCAACGCGCTGAAGACCTTCGAAGCCTCGCGCCCGGCGTTCGATGCGCTGCTGCTGGAAACCGACAAGGGTCAGGACCATCGCAACTGGCTTGAGCTCTACAAAACGTTGCTGCACATTCGCAAGACCGAGCTGTTCCCTCGCCTGCACGGCGCCAGCGCGTTGGGCGTGAAAGAGCTGGGCGACAAAGCCGTCAGCGCACGCTGGACACTGGGCGACGGCAGCGAGCTGCGCATCGACCTGAACCTCGGCACCGAGGCGGTCGACACCGATGATTACAGCGGCTACAGAGTGCTTCATCAGTCCCACGCCAAGTCCGCAGAACTTTCCCCATCCGCCACCCTCAATCCATACACGGCCATTGTCAGCCTGAAATCGAGTGATGTTGTGGAGGAACAGGATGAGCAATGAGCAACTGGAAACACTGGCGGCCCAGGCGGGCCTGTCGGTTGACTGGAAGGACGCCAACGCCAAACCGCAACACGTGAGCCCCGAGGTCCTGCGCAAGGTCCTCGGCGGTCTGGGGTATCCCGCCGAGACGGAAGAAGACGTCGAAGCCAGCCTCAAACGCCTGAACGAAGAAAGCCAGCCGGCCACCCCGCCACCGTTGATGACCGTCGACCATGGCAAGGATCTGGACCTGTCGAGCTGGTTCGCGCCAGCCACCGCGTTCAAGCTGACGCTGGAGGACGGCTCGCTGCTCGAAGCGAAGCTGACCGACAAGGCCGCCCTGCCAGGGTTGGCCGCCGTCGGCTATCACCAGCTGGAAGTGGATGGTCAGCAGTTGACCATCGCCGTTGCGCCGAAGACCTGCTACAGCCTGACCATGGCCCGCAACGACTCCACCGCCCGCGACTGGGGCCTGACCACGCAGCTGTACTACCTGCGTCGCGACGGTGATGGCGGTATCGGCGACACCCAGGGGCTGGAAGCTTTCGTTCGCGATGCCGGCGCACGTGGCGCCTCGGCCGTGGCCATCAGCCCGGTTCACGCGATGTTTTCCAACGACAGCGAGCGCTACAGCCCCTATTCGCCGTCCAGCCGGTTGTTCCTCAACGCGCTGTACGCAGCGCCCGGGACCATTCTGGGTGACCGTGCGGTTGAAGTCGCGATCGAGAAGGCTGGCCTGGCCGAGGAATTCAAGCGCCTCGAAGGGCTTCAACTGATCGACTGGCCGGCCGCGGCAAAGGCCAAATGGACACTGTTCCGCGAGCTGTATGCCGGCTTCACGGGCAGCGATCACCCTTTCCACGAGTACTTCAAGAGCTTCCGCCGCGCAGGCGGTGAAGCGCTGGAAAACCACTGCCGCTTCGAGGCCTTGCGTGATGCCGGCGATGAACTGGGCATCGGCGGCAACTGGCATGAATGGCCGGAGCAGTACAAAGATCCGAAGAACCCCGCCCTCGACGCCTTCGCCGCCAAGCATCAGAAAGAGATCGGCTTCCACGCGTTCGCCCAGTGGCTGATCGCTCGCGGCCTTGAGCGCGCGCAGACCGCGGCGCGTTCGAGCGGCATGAGCGTCGGCTTGATCGGCGATCTGGCCGTGGGTGCCGACGGTGCCGGCAGTCAGGCCTGGAGCCGTCAGGACGAGCTGCTTTCCGCGCTGACCGTCGGCGCCCCGCCGGACATTCTCAATCGCTCGGGCCAGAGCTGGGGCATCTCGGCGTTCTCCCCGACGGGCCTTAAACGCAACGGCTTCCAGGCGTTCATTGAAATGCTCAGGGCCAATTTCGCCCACGTCGGCGGCCTGCGCATTGACCACGTGATGGGTCTGCAGCGCCTGTGGGTCGTGCCGATGGGGTCGCCTGCCAGTGAAGGTGCTTACCTGAACTACCCGCTGGACGACATGCTGCGTTTGTTGAGCCTGGAATCCTGGCGGCACGAAGCGATCGTTCTCGGCGAAGACCTCGGCACCGTGCCTGAAGGCCTGCACGAAAAACTGTCCGAGCGTGAAATCCTCGGCATGCGCGTGCTGTTGTTCGAACAGGATGATGCGACGTTCAAGCCGATCACCAAATGGTCCAGAGATGCACTGGCGACCACCAGCACCCACGACCTCCCTACCCTCACCGGTTGGCTGAGCGAGCTGGACATCCATTGGAACAAGACCCTCGGGTTTGTCGACGACGAAGCCGAGCAGAAGATGCGTGACAGCCGCGAGCGTGAACGCCAGGGGCTGGTCAAGGCACTCAAGCAGAACTACACGCTGCCAAGCGGCGGTGACGACATCAGCGCCGCCGACATCATCGACCACAGCATCGCTTACCTCGGCCACACCCCGGCTCCGTTGGTGTTGCTCCCGATCGAGGACGCCCTCGGTATCGAGGAGCAGGCGAATTTCCCCGGCACTATCGACAGTCATCCCAATTGGCGACGTCGGCTCAACGGCGACAGCGGTTCACTGCTGGACAACGCCGATGCAGCGCGACGCCTTGAAATTCTGGCAGCGGCACGTAAACAAGCCGCGGAGCGTGATCAAAAATGAGTACCCCTCTTAAATCCCTGCGCGCCACCCAGCGTTTGCAGTTCCACAAAGACTTCACGCTGGACGACGCCACTAAGCTGGTGCCGTACTTCGCCAGCCTGGGCATCAGCCACATTTATGCCTCGCCGTTGCTGAAAGCCCGCGCCGGTTCCATGCACGGCTACGACGTGGTCGATCCACGGGTGATCAACCCCGAGCTGGGCGGTGAGCCTGCGTTGCTGCGCTTCGTCGCGGCGCTGCGCGAGAACGGCATGGGCCTGATTCTCGACATCGTCTCCAACCACATGGCGGTCGGTGGCAATGACAACCCGTGGTGGCTGGACCTGCTGGAGTGGGGTCAACGCAGCCCGTATGCCAAGTTCTTCGACATCCAGTGGAATTCCCCGGACCCGCTGCTCAAGGGCCAACTGTTGCTGCCGTTCCTCAGCACTGACTACGGCACCGTGTTGCAGAACGGCGAAGTGCCGCTGCGGTTTGATGCAGAAAACGGCAGCTTCCACGCCGAGCACTACCAGCATCTCTTCCCGATCAATCCGGCTACGTATGCGCCGCTGTTGAAGGCTGGGAAACGTCCCGAACTGGACGAACTGGCCCAGCGCTTTGCCGACCTCGACCACTATCCGCAGGCCTATGAGCGTGCGCGCCAGGCCAAGGCGGAACTGGCCGAGGCGGTCAAGGCCAAGCCCGAGTTGGTCAAGGCCGTTGAAGAAGGCCTGGCGCAGTTCGACTCCACCACGCCGGAGGGCTTCGATCGCCTGCACCGTTTGCTTGAGCAACAGGACTATCGACTGGCCAGCTGGCGCACCGCAGGCGACGACATCAACTGGCGGCGTTTCTTCGACATCAACGAGCTGGGCGGCCTGAAGGTCGAGCGCTCGCAGGTATTCGAGGCGACCCACGGCAAGATCTTCGAACTGATTGCTGAAGGCCTCGTGGATGGTCTGCGCATCGACCACATTGATGGCCTGGCCGACCCGCGCGGCTATTGCCGCAAGCTGCGCCGTCGCGTCGACAGCCTGATGAAACGGCGCCCGGCAGGCACCGAGCTGGACCGTCTGCCGATTTTCGTCGAAAAGATCCTCGGTTCCGACGAGCAACTGCGCACCGACTGGAATACCGATGGCACCACCGGTTATGAATTCATGAACCAGGTGTCGCTCCTGCAGCATGATCCCAAGGGTGAAGCGGTATTGGGCGAGCTGTGGAGCCGCCTCAGCGGACGCACGGCCGACTTCAACAAGGAAGTCCTGGAAGCTCGCGACCTGGTCCTTCACGGCACACTGGCCGGTGATTTCGAGAACCTGGCCCAGGCGTTGCTGCAGGTGTCGCGCAGTGACGTGATGACCCGCGACATGACCCTTGGCGCCATCCGCCGGGCGCTGCTGGCGCTGGTCAGTAACTTCCCGGTCTACCGCACTTACCTCACCGCTTGCGGCCGTTCTGCCGAAGACGAGCGTTTCTTCCAGCAGGCCATGGATGGCGCGCGCGAGATGCTCAGCGAAGGCGACTGGCCGGTGCTGGACTCGCTCAAGCTGTGGCTGGGTGGCGAGAAGCTGCGTGACTACCCGACGGGCCCGTTGCGCGAAATGCGCCGCAAGGCCGGCAACCGTTTCCAGCAGCTGACCTCGCCAGTGGCCGCCAAGTCGGTGGAAGACACCTCGTTCTACCGCTCCGCCGTGTTGCTGTCGCGCAATGACGTGGGCTTCCACCCGCAACATTTCAGTGCACCGGTAGAGGCGTTTCATCAGGTC
The DNA here is from genome assembly GCF_041060465.1 of Pseudomonas sp. W2Oct36. Taxonomy (NCBI): domain Bacteria; kingdom Pseudomonadati; phylum Pseudomonadota; class Gammaproteobacteria; order Pseudomonadales; family Pseudomonadaceae; genus Pseudomonas; species Pseudomonas sp. W2Oct36. Next base: position 5,805 of record NZ_JAUERW010000032.1, on the reverse strand, counting down.
TCGATCGAGCGTCACAAGAGCTTTCCGAACAACCTGCTGACCACCGCGACCCACGACCACAAGCGCGGCGAAGACACTCGCACCCGTCTGGCCGTGCTCAGTGAACTGGCGCCCTGGTACGCCGAACAGGTCGAACGCTGGCAGCAGCTGTCGGCACCGCTCAAGACCGGCGACACCCACATCAGCCCCGGTGACGAGCTGATGCTGTATCAAGCGATCATCGGCAGCTGGCCGCTGGATCTCGAAGGCGAGCCGGCCTTCGAAGCCTACGCAAAGCGCCTGACTCAGTGGCAGGAAAAGGCCCTTCGTGAAGCCAAACTGCACAGCAGCTGGAGCGCGCCCAACGAAGCCTACGAGACCGCTTGCCGCGAGTTTCTGGAGCACGTGCTGCTCAGCGCCGACGGTCTGGCACTGCGCCAATCCATCGGTGCCACGGCCAATCGCATCGCGACCGCCGGCGCGCTCAACAGTCTGGCGCAAACTTTGCTGCGAATGACAGCGCCCGGTGTGCCTGATCTGTATCAGGGCACCGAGTTCTGGGACTTCAGCCTGGTGGATCCGGACAACCGTCGTCCGGTGGATTACCCCGCTCGCGAACAAGCGTTGCAGGCGTCCGTGCCGGTCACCGAGCTGTTGAACCAGTGGCACGACGGCCGGATCAAGCAGGCGTTGATTGCTCAGGTGCTTAGCCTGCGCAACGAGTACCCCGCTCTGTTCAGTGAAGGCGAATATCAACCGCTGGAAGTGGTCGGGGAAAAAGCCGATCACGTCGTGGCTTTTGCCCGGGTAACGAAGGAGATGCGGGCTATTGTTGTGGTTCCGCGCTTGCCGGCTGAACTATTGGGCACTGCGCAAACTCCATTCATCAGTGCAGCAAATTGGGGCGATACACGAATCAACCTGCCGTTCGCTGATTCACATCCAAATTGGAAGGGACTTTTTTCACAGGCTACAGTCACATCCAGCAAGGAACTGTTGCTCAGCGCAGCGCTCAAGGAAATTTCTGTAAACCTGCTTATACAAACCTTGTGATACCGGGAGTGTCGAGATGAGTGCCGACGATAAAAGAATCAGCGAGCTTGCCCACCAGATCTGGGAAACGGAAGGCAAGCCACATGGGCAAGACGCCCGCCACTGGGAAATGGCTAGCAAGTTGGCCGCCGCCGAGGCGAAGTCGCCTAAAAAACCGGCTGCTGCGAAGACGGCGAAGTCCAAGCTTGACGGCAAAGCGGAGCCCAAGGCTGCCGCCGCCAAACCCGCTCCAAAAGCTGCGGCCAAACCTGCCGCGAAGTCTCCATCCAAACCTGCAGACAAGCCGGCCAGTGCTGATGCAAAAGCCGACGCCAAGCCTGCACCGAAGCCAGCGGCAAAAGCGCCGGCCAAGCCTGCTGCCAAGCCAAAAGCTCCAGCAAGCGCTGCTGACGGTTCCGCCAAACCGGCCAAACCTGCCGCCAAGTCTTCTGCGAAGAAGCCTGCCGCAGCGAAGCCACCTACGCCCTGATTCCCAGGCGTAACGCGTCATCGTCGCAAAGCCAGTACCCCTGCCGCAGGGATCGTCGCAAAACGGTCGTGTCCCTGCGGTAGTTTTGATTCAGTCGCACCACCCTGTTGCACCCACCCTGTTGCATCGATGGCGCAGTCATGGACTGAGGCCACGGCTTTGTTCGCCTTCAGGAACTCATTCGAACGTCAGGAATACACATGAGCACGCAAGATAAGAACGCCGCTACACAGAATGAATCCGGCAACGCTGGCAGCCCCGAAGTCACGGCTTCGCGCATCCGTGAAGGCCTGCCCTTCCCGCTGGGCGCCAGCTGGGACGGCCTTGGCGTCAACTTCGCCATCTTTTCCGCCAACGCCACCAAGGTCGAGCTGTGCCTGTTCGACTCCGCCGGCGAAGTGGAGCTTGAGCGTATCGAGCTGCCGGAATACACCGACGAGATCTTCCACGGTTACCTGCCGGACGCCCACCCGGGTCAGGTCTACGGTTACCGCGTCTACGGTCCGTACGATCCGAAGAACGGCCACCGTTTCAACCACAACAAACTGCTGATCGACCCGTACGCCAAGCAATTGGTCGGCGAGCTGAAGTGGTCCGAAGCACTGTTCGGTTACACCATCGGTCACCCGGACGACGACCTGAGCTTCGACGAGCGTGACAGCGCGCCCTTCGTGCCCAAGTGCAAGGTCATCGACCCTGCCTACACCTGGGGCCGCGAGCAGCGGGTCGACGTGCCGTGGGACAAGACTATTTTCTACGAGACCCACACCCGCGGTTTCACCATGCGTCACCCGTCCGTGCCCGATGAAGTCAAAGGCACGTTCGCCGGCCTGATGGTCGATGACGTGATCAAGCACATCAAAGGTCTGGGCGTCACCTCGATCGAATTGCTGCCGATCCACGCCTTCGTCAACGACCAGCACTTGCTGGAAAAGGGCATGACCAACTACTGGGGTTACAACACCCTGGCGTTCTTCGCACCGGACCCGCGCTACCTGGCCCACGGCAAAATTTCCGAGTTCAAGGAAATGGTTGCGCACATGCACCATGCCAACTTGGAAGTGATTCTGGACGTGGTCTACAACCACACCGCTGAAGGCAACGAGCGCGGCCCGACCCTGTCCATGCGCGGCATCGACAACGCTTCCTACTACCGCCTGATGCCGGATGACAAGCGTTACTACATCAACGATTCCGGCACCGGCAACACCCTCGACCTGAGCCACCCGTGCGTTCTGCAGATGGTCACCGACTCGCTGCGTTACTGGGCGACCGAAATGCACGTCGACGGTTTCCGTTTCGACCTGGCCACCATCCTCGGCCGCTACCACGACGGTTTCAGCGAACGCCACAGCTTCCTCGTGGCCTGCCGCCAGGATCCGGTGCTGCGGTCGGTGAAACTGATCGCCGAGCCATGGGACTGCGGTCCAGGCGGCTACCAGGTCGGCAACTTCGCGCCGGGCTGGGCGGAGTGGAACGACAAATTCCGCGACAACATCCGTGCGTTCTGGAAAGGCGACGAAGGCCAGCTGGCAGACTTCGCAAACCGCATGACCGCGTCGGGCAACCTGTTCAACCAGCGTGGCCGCCGGCCGTACGCGTCGGTGAACTTCATCACCGCCCACGACGGCTTCACGCTGCACGACCTGGTGTCGTACAACGACAAGCACAACGAAGACAACGACGAGAACAACCAGGACGGCAGCAACGACAACCGTTCGTGGAACTGTGGCGTCGAAGGCCCGACCGACGATCCGGAAATCAACGCACTGCGCCTGCGTCAGATGCGTAACTTCTTCTCGACGCTGCTGCTGGCCCAGGGCACGCCGATGGTGGTCGCCGGTGACGAGTTCGCCCGCACCCAGCACGGCAACAACAACGCCTATTGCCAGGACAGCGAGATCGGCTGGGTCAACTGGGATCTGGACGAAGACGGCAAGGCCCTGCTGGCGTTCGTCAAGCGTCTGATCAAGCTGCGTCAGTCGTACCCGATCCTGCGTCGTAGCCGCTTCCTGGTAGGCGATTACAACGATGCACTGGGCGTCAAGGACGTGACCTGGCTGTCGCCTAGCGGTGAAGAGATGAGCATCGAGCAGTGGGAAGACCCAAATGGGCGCTGCCTGGGCATGCTAATGGATGGCCGCGCGCAGGAAACCGGTATCCGTCGTCGCGGCTCTGAAGCCACGCTGCTGCTGCTGGTCAACTCGCACCACGACGGCGTCAACTTCACGCTGCCGGAAGTGCCGGAAGGCCTCAACTGGACCAGCCTGATTGACACCAATCAGCCGGAGATCGATGGCAAGGATCAGTTCGAGTTCGGCAGCGAGTACACGGTCACACCGCGTTCGCTGTTGCTGTTTGAACTGCAAAAGGCTCCACAGGCGTAAGTACTCGCGTCTGGATTCATAGCGACACGCTTGCCCGCGATGGGGTCGGCCAGCCGGAAACAACGGCTGCCTGACCCGGTCGCGGGCAAGTGTCGTTTCAGGCACCCAGTTTTGCGTTTTGCGTTTTGCGTTTTGCGTTTTGCGTTTTGCGTTTTGCGTTTTGCGTTTTGCGTTTTGCCCCTGCGCTGTGCCCCCCGGATTCATTGACTTTGTAGTCACGAATCGACCTTCGTGTTCTGAAACTACAAATTTTGTAGTGCTCCAAAATAATCACTACAAAACCATTGACGAGGCCTTTTGCCGACTGCATAGTGCAGGCGTCTCCCCGATCGGGAGAGCTGGCAAAAGTATTCCGGGCCCGTTCGATACAGCCGTCGAACAACCTCCGGATGTGTGCTGCCCACAAGGCAGATTGATGAAGCCGAACCGGCAAGATCGACCCACCAGGCCGAGCGCCGGCGACACGTCCTCATGACACTTGTGGTCGACCACTCAGTCGCCCGTGTCTTCAAGGCGTCCGCCCTTTCTCGCCCAAGTCCGATCTTCCCCTTCTGCTCCCTCAATATTCACACCCTTGCGACCCGGCACCGGCTCTGTGTACCGACGGGCCTTGCTTGTCAGCGACGGGAAGGACTGCGAATCGACGGACGATTCGCCGTTGCGTTTGAACTCACTCGATAGATTAACCAGTGGTCAAAAAGGGGTAACAACCATGAACCTGAACAACCAACCTACCATTGATCAATTGGCTCGACTGTTCGCCGCACGCAAGGATTCCCTTGATAGCCACATCCTCTGGGTGTGCGAGGAAGGCAACGTGCACATGGACGGCCTGGGTGCCTGCACCGAGGAAGAACAATTCGAGAGTCAGCACCCGCACATGCGTGCACGGCTGAAGATGTACCGCAAAGGCCACGGCTATGTCGGCAAGAAGGCCGCCGCAGACAAGCAGTTCCTTGGCCAGGTGCTGGAAACCCTGAGCAGTGAATGGGGCGCCGTGCAGAAAGCGCCTGGCCTGCGCGTCATCGACAAGCTCTGCTGATTGCTGATGTCATGAATTCCGGCCGCTGCCTGCTGATGGTGTTGGCAGGTGGCGGCAGGTTTCCTGGTGCCGGCGCCCTCTCTTCTGTGCCGGCACTCTTCTGGAAAATCCCCGCCAACGCCTCCTCGTCCCCCTCCCCGTTTTTGCGTTGAACTTGGCACCGCCATCCCCTTCCAATACAGGCAGGCCGCTTCGACGGTTTCGCATCAATCCATGGAACAGACAACGCCCGCGGGCGACATTAAGGTGCCGTAATGGATCTGGACAAGCTCAGCAAACACGTCAAGGCCGGAGAAGTCACCGAGGTCAATCTGGTCTCGGTCGAAGGTGGCTCCTATGTCATTCATGCGCTCATGGACGGCAAGTCCAATGCGGTCACCAGCCCCGATGGCAAGGTGCTGCACGTGGCGTCGATCGACGAGGCGCGCAAATGCCTGTCGTCCACCCAGGAAGTGAAACTGTTTATCGTCCACCCGGTGGTCTACGACGAAATGGTCGGCCAGCCCCACACCACACCCGAAGCGCCACGCCAGCCGATTCCCTTTCACTCGGGTAATTGATCTAGCGGCGGGTGATGCTTGCGGGTTCTTGCTGGATGCATACGGTGCAAGAGTGGGACCGGCTTCAGCCGGGAAGAGGCCAGTGCGAGCAACCTGAATTTTGCGGCGTGACAACTGACGCCTTCCCGGCTAAAGCCGGTCCTACGAGTCAGCGTCAACGCCAATCCCGCTGGCTGCATGCGATGCACCGTAGGACCGGCTTCAGCCGGGAAGAGGCCAGTGTAAGCAACCTGAATTTTGCGGCGTGACAACTGACGCCTTCCCGGCTAAAGCCGGTCCTACGAGTCAGCGTCAACGCCAATCCCGCTGGCTGCA
>NZ_JAUERW010000031.1:0-39702 GCF_041060465.1 Pseudomonas sp. W2Oct36 | reverse complement strand
GAGCCGCATGGATGCGGCGAGAGCGCCGTCAGGACATGGATGTCCGTTCGGCGCGGGCCCACGGAGCGAGACCGGAGTGAAGGAACCCCGACGCAGGAGGGGCCCAACCAGGAGCAAGCACCCTTGGTTACTTGGGGTGCTTTTCCAAGTAACTCGCCGAAGGCGAAACCGAGGCCGTTAGGCCGACGCCCTTGATCTTTTTTACAGCGCCCCCGCGCCCTTGCCGCCCTTGACGTACTCAATAAACCTCATCACCGCCGGCGCCTTCTCGTGGCGTCGGTGGATCAGCGACAACGACGAGCTCGGCTGACAATCCTCAATCCGCCGATACACCACATTCGGCAAACGAATATGATCAACCACCGACTCCGGCACCACCGCCACCCCCTGCCCCAGACTCACCAACGCAATCACCGACACCAGCCCTCCCGGCTGCGGACCCAGCGTCGGCGCAAAACCGCCGTGGGCCGCCACCTCCAGCGTGCCGGAAATCTGCTCGGGGAGAATGAACGTCTCGTTCTGCAGATTCACCGCAGTGATGACCTTCAACTTGCCCAGCCACGAACTGTCCGGCAGCGCCAGGGCGAAACCCTCCGTCAGCAACTCCACGGCGCTCAAGGCATCCGGCAGCTGCATGGGAGAACGGATAAAACCCACGTCCAGCCGCCCCTCCTCGATCAGCCGCGGCAGCGTCGGCATCAGGTGCTCGTTGATGCTGAATTCAACCGCCCCATAGCGCTGCCGAAACTGACTGACGTGTTGCTGCAACACCCCGGAAAACACCGCTGAGGCGACGTAGCCCAACTCGATCCTGCCGGCCTCGCCACGGCCGGCGCGCTGGACGTTGTACTGCGCGGTCTCAAACTGCCGCACCGCAAGCTCCGCCTCGATCTGCAGCGCGCGCCCGGCCTCCGTCAGCCTCACCTCCCGCTGTTCCCGCAGAAACAGTCGGGTGCCCAAGGCATTTTCCAGGTCCTGAATCTGACGCGTCAGCGTCGGCGGCGCGATGCCCAGTTGCTCGGCCGCGCGAGTGAAATGCCGATGACGGGCGACCGCCAGAAAGTAGCGAAAGTGGCGGATTTCCATGAGACGTTACCTGGCAGGTAATGAAAACGCGGGGCGCGGGTAACAGAGCATAGGGTATATCCGCTTACTCTGTTGCGGCGAAGCACCACCCCGCCCCACTTCTTCACCACCCGCGTTAGCCCGCACCTAACAGCTTCCGGAGCGCCCGCCCATGTCTCGACCCAGCCCCCGCATGACCCTGCTCACGGCCTCCGGCGTGTGCGCGCTGATCGTGCTCGATACCAATATTGTCGCTGTGACCCTGCCGAGCATCGCGCGGGACCTGAATGCCGGGTTCGCCGACATCGAGTGGGTCGTCAGCGCCTACATGCTGGCCTTCGCCGCGCTGCTGCTGCCGGCGGGCAGTCTGGCCGATCGCTTTGGCCGCAAGCGCATGCTGGTCACCGGGCTGGTGCTGTTCATTCTGGCCTCGCTGGGCTGCGGCGCGGCGCCGGACATTCTGTTCCTCGACATCGCCCGGGCGATCAAGGGCGTCGGCGCGGCGCTGCTGCTGACCTCGGCGCTGGCGACCATCGGCCACGTTTTCCACGATGAAGCCGAGCGCGCCAAAGCCTGGGCGTTCTGGGGCGCCTGCATGGGCGTGGCCATAACCGCCGCGCCCACGGTGGGCGGGCTGATCGCCGACCTGATTGGCTGGCGCTGGATTTTCTACCTGAACCTGCCGGTGGGGTTGAGCTTGCTGCTGATGGTGTTGCGTAATATTGAGGAGTCGCGCAACGAGCAGTCGGCGCGTCTCGATCCCTGGGGCAGTCTGTTTTTCAGCGCCAGCCTGCTGAGCCTGATCTGGGGCCTGATCGAAGCCAACCGAATCGGCTGGGACCACCCGCTCACGTCTATGCGTCTGGCAGCGGGGGCCGTGCTCCTCGTGCTGTTCGTCATCGCCGAGCGCCTGCAACGGCGGCCGATGGTCGATTTGCAGCTGTTCAACTACCCGCGCTTCATCGGCGCCCTGCTCGGGATGTTCGCCTACGCCGGCTGCGCCCAGGTGATGATGACGTTGCTGCCGTTTTACCTGCAAAACGGCCTGGGCTTCAGCGCCATCGGCTCGGGCCTGGGCATGCTGCCCTTCGCGATCACCATGTTGCTGCTGCCGCGCTTCGGGCCGACGCTGTCACGGCACCTGTCGCCGGCCGCCATGATGGCGCTGGGCCTGACCCTCGTCGGCATCGGCAACCTGCTGTGCGCCTGGGCCACAGGGATTGGCGGCTACCCGGCGTTCGCGGCGGCGATGGCGGTGACCGGTGCGGGCGCGGGCTTGCTCAATGGCGACACGCAGAAAAACATCATGGCCTGCGTGCCACGGGAACGCACCGGCATGGCGTCGGGGATGAGCACGACCATGCGTTTCAGCGCGATCATGCTGGCGATCGGCGTCTACGGCGCGCTGCTCGCCAGTCATACGCTCGGTTCGCTGAAAGACTTACTGGCGACTGTCGCGCCCCGTCTTCTCGATCAGGCCGATCACATCGCCTCACGGGTGGTGGCCGGCGACATGCACGCCGCGCTGAAAACCATGGACGCCGGCGCGCGGGGCATGATTGAGCCGCTGGCCCGGGATGCCTTCGTCTCGGGCTTCGGCTCGGTGCTGTGGGTGGCAGGTCTGATCGCGCTGTTCGCGGCGGTGCTGGTGGGCACGTTGATGCGCAAACCGATTCCGCTGATGCACCTGAAGACCGCCTGATCGACGGAAACGATCAGGCCAGCGTCAACGGGCAGCGAGGGCCCACACCCGGGCGATATCCCGCGCGCGGTCGTGGAGCAACGTCGCCGCGTTGGCGCAGGCGAATTCCAGCGTCATCGGCCCGCTGGTCACCGCGAACGCGGCGCGGATGCCGTGGGCATAGAGGTCGGCGTAGCCCTCGCCCAGTGTCCCGGCCAGCACAATGACCGGCACGTTGTTGCGCTGCGCTATCCGCGCGACGCCGAACGGCGTTTTGCCGCGCAAGGTCTGGGCGTCGAAACGGCCTTCGCCAGTGATCACCAGGTCTGCACCCTCCAGCGCCTCGGCCAGCCCGGTCAGGTCGGCCACCACCTCCACACCGGGGCGGAACGAGGCGTTCAAATAGGCCTTGGCCGCGAAGCCCATGCCACCTGCCGCGCCGCTTCCCGGATATTCGCTCTCGTCGCGGCCCAGCGCCTGAGCCGAGTGCTCGGCGAAATGCCCCAGCGCCGCGTCCAGCGCCAGCACCTGTTCGGGCGACGCGCCCTTCTGCGGGCCGAAGATGTGCGACGCGCCTTGCACGCCGCAGAGGGGATTGTTGACGTCGGCGGCGACTTCGAAATGCACGCTGTTCAAGCGCGGGTCGAGCCCGGTCAGGTCGATTCGCGCCAGTTGCGCCAGGGCCAGACCACCGGCCGGTAGGGGCTGGTCGTCGTGATCAAGAAAGCGCGCGCCCAGCGCCGAGAGCATGCCAGTGCCGGCATCATTGGTCGCGCTGCCGCCGATGGCCAGAATCACCCGCTCGGCGCCTGCGTCCAACGCGGCCTTGATCAGCTCGCCAGTGCCAAACGTGCTGGTGATCGTGGCGTCGCGCTGGTCCAGGCTCAGCAGTTGCAAACCGCTGGCCATGGCCATTTCGATGATCGCCGTGCGCTTTTCGGCCAGCCACCCCCACTGTGCCTGCACCGATTGAGTCAGCGGTCCGCTGACCTGACTGCTCATCCATTCACCGTCGCAGGCAGCCAATACCGCTTCGATGGTGCCCTCCCCGCCATCGGCCATCGGGCACTCGACTAGTTCGGCGTCTGGCCAGACATCCCTCAGCCCGCGGGCAATGGATTGGGCGACACTCTGGGCGCTGAGGCTGTCTTTGAACGAGTCCGGGGCGATGACGATTTTCATATTGTTCTCCTTGTCTGAGGGCCGATCTTCGCACCGTGGGGCGACTTTACCGCCTTACGCTTGCACAACAGGTGGCTCTCTCGGTTGTTCATACGAACAAAGCCGCGAAAGCCTCTTACCTGACGACCATCTGCGCGGCCGCCAGCTTAGGGGACAGATTTATTTACAGCGCTTCACCGTAAATCAATCTGTCCCCGCCCCCCAAAAGTCCCTCACCTGGCCACCATCTGCGCGCCGAGGTACAGGCGCAAGAGATCTTCGGTCCGGTAGGGATCACAACCGGTCAGTTCGGTGATTTTCTCGAGCCGGTAACGCAGGCTGTTGCGATGGATGCCCAGCGCGTCGGCGCAGGCCTGGCTTTCGCCGCTGTAATCGAACCAGGCGCGCAGGGTGTCGAGCAACTGCGGGTTGTCGAGCAGGCGCTGGATCGGCTCGGCGATGCCTTCGGCCAACCAGTCGTGGCGGTTGCGCCAAAACAGCAGCGCGACGCGATGGCTGCCCAGACGCAGCAGTTTGACCGTCGGCCGCAGGTGGCGTGCGTATTCGAGCAGGTCGCGGGCGGCGGTGCAGGCGGCGCGCAGGGAGGGCAAGTCTGACGATGGCTCGACGGTCGCCATGCGCTGCACGGGCCAGCCCTGCTCATCGAACAGCTCCAGCAGCAAGGCGTCGTCGCGGTCTTTGCCCAGCGCACGGCACCAGTAAATTAACCCCGGCTCGCACGGCAGGCACCAGCTGTTGGCGTAGCGCCCCGACAGCCACGCACTCATCGCAGCGGCATAGGTGGCGTCTTCAGGCAGTTCGAGCAACACGGCCTGGCGCGGCAACTGCGGCTGCAGACCCAACTGTTCAGCTTCGGCGACCAAGTGGGCAGCGCTGTCGCCGAGCAACAACCGCGACAGCAAGTCTTCACTGCGCTGATGCCGCCACTGCTGATCAGCCTGCTGACGTCGATGCTCCATGAGCATCTCGGCGGTCATCTTCACCAGTTCCGCGTAGACCCGCACCTCATCCGGCTCGCCGGTGATACCGAGCACGCCGATCAGTTTCTGATCCAGCATCAACGGCAGATTCACCCCCGGGCGCACGCCGTCGAGCTGCCGCGCCGTGTGCGAATCGATCTCCACCACGCGGCTGTTGGCAAGCACCAGTTGCGCGCCTTCATGCCGGGTGTACAACCGCTCCGCCTCGCCGCTGCCAATGATGATGCCCAGGTAATCCATGACATTCACGTTGCACGGCAAAATCGCCATCGCCCGGTCTACGATGTCCTGGGCGAGGGCGTGGTCAAGGGCGAACATGAGGGGTGGCTGCACCGCAAAGGGAATGAGGGTTCATACACATCAGGTCTTGTTTTTGTGGGTGGTGGGAGTCTGCCTGAATTTTTCCAAGACTTCTCGCGCCAGTCCTGAGTGCATCGATATCCAACAGCGAGAGGCCGTGGCAGAGTGCGACCGTACCTTTATGGCCCTATCGAGTAATGCCTATTTATGTTGAGAACTGCCATCAAAAAGCTGCACCGTGTCACCCTCCTCCTTTGCGCCGTGACCCTTCAGGCCTGCGCCTCCACCGAGGTGCCTTTGGGGCAGGCAAGTTTTGCCGAGTATCGCCAGCAGACCATTGCCTGGATGGAGCAAAACCGGACCTTTCAGACGCCTGATCACCCCGCCGAGATCGAGTGGAATGCACCTCGGGAATGGCGACCCAGCGGGCCAGCCACACGAGGGATTTTGCTGGTTCATGGCTTGGGCGACTCGCCGTGGTCGTTCAATGACGTGGGCGAAGCGCTCGCCGCGCAGGGGTTTCTGGTGCGCACGGTTTTGCTGCCGGGGCATGGCAGCAAGCCGGCGGACATGCTGGGGGTGACGCTCAAGCAGTGGCAGCAGGTGGTGCGCGAGCAGACGCAGCTTCTTGAGCGGGAGGTACCGACGGTGTATCTGGGCGGGTTTTCGACCGGGGCGAATCTGGTGCTGGATTACGCCTACGAGCACCCGAATATCGCTGGCCTGGTGCTGTTCTCTCCGGCCTTCAAACCTGCCAACACCTACGCCTGGGTTACTCAATACATCGGCTGGTTTCGCCCGTGGCTGGCGAAGCCGGATGATGGCGTGCGCCCGATGCAGACGCCGGTCCGCTACCTGAACGTGCCCACCAACGGTTTCGCCCAGTTCTATCGCAGCGCGCTGCTGGCGCAGAAGCTCCTCGACAAAGGGGCCTACGACAAGCCGGTCTTCGTCGCCATCACCGAGCACGATTCGGTGCTGGACACCGCTTACGTGCTGGACACCTTCAACGCGCGCTTCATCCACCCCTTGAGCCGACTGATCTGGTACGGCAACGAACCGGCACCAGGGCAGAAAAACCCGAAGGTACTGGTGCGCAACGACTTCCTGCCCGAATACCGCATCGCCCGGTTCTCGCACATGGGGCTGATGTTTTCCCCCGCAAATCCGCTGTATGGGGTAAATGGCACTCAGCGGATCTGCTGGAACGGCCAGTCATCCGCCGACATGCAAAAATGCCTGAATGGCGAGCCGGTGTGGTATTCCGATTGGGGCTATCGAGAGCCAGGCAAGGTCTTCGCGCGGCTGACGTTCAATCCGTATTTCGAGTGGCAGTCGGGGGTAATGATGGAGGTGCTGGCGTACCCATAGTAGAACCGCGCACGCTTCGTAGGACCGGCTTCAGCCGGGAAGAGGCCAGTGTGGGCGCCACGAATTTTGCGGTGTGACGCCCGACGCTTTCCCGGCTAAAGCCAGTCCTACAGGACGACCGCGTTCACATAGTGGGACCGGCTTCAGCCGGGAAGAGGCCGGTGTGAGCGCCACACATTTCGAGCGATAAAGACCTTCACTCAACCGGCGCCAGCCGTTCTCGGCTGTTGCTCAGGTGCGTCCACATCGCGGCGCGGGCGGCGTCGGGGTCCTGGCGGCGGATGGCGGCGAGGATGGCTTCGTGTTCGAGGTTGGCCAGATACGCACTGTGGGTCAGGCTCGCGCCGGCCCGTTCGCTGGTGGCAATGCGGCTGCGCGGGATGACGGCGATGCCGAGGTTTTGCAGGATCTCCACGAAATAAGGATTGCCGGTCGCTTCGGCGATCAGCAGATGAAAGCGCCGGTCCGCTTCGACGCAGCTGTCTTCCTTGGCCAGCAGGTCCTGATAATCATCCAGCGCGGCGCGCATCGCCGTCAGCTGGGCCTGACTCCGGCGTTGCGCGGCCAGGGCGACGGCCTGGGTTTCCAGGCCCATGCGCAGCTCTATGATGTGCCGCACACTGAACGCCGTCTCCACCTTCAGGTGCAGCCCGCTCTGCTCCGAACGCGCCAGCACGTAGGTGCCTTTGCCCTGATGGGTCTCGACCAGCCCGGACGCCTGCAATTTGGAAATCGCCTCACGCACCACCGTGCGGCTTACGCCGTGCTCGCGGACAATCTCGCTCTCGGACGGCAGCTTCGCGCCGGGCGCAATGGTGCCCATCAAAATCCGCTGACTCAGGTCGGTGACCAGGTCCGTCGCCAGGCTGTGTTGGCGTCGCTTGGGTGGCAAGGGCCCGGTGCTGTTCAAAATGGTCGTCCTATAAGTATTGAAATAACCACGGCTGGCAACGCCTGCCGTCCACTTGTATTTTCCTGACAGCCCAGGCTCGTCACTCGTATCAAACCACTCGCTGGAAACCCAGGACGAAACGACCGCGGCCCTTGGAAACACAGCCACTCAGCACCCCATACCCACTCATCCAACTTGTCAGACAAGCGAGACTAGCCCGACGAAATACTTCCCGTAAGCCCCGCAAATGCGGTTGCCAAGGCGATCATTACTTGTATGATGACTGGCAACGGGGCCTACACACCTTGTCACACACAACTTGCTTAATTACCCGCATAAAAATAATCAGTGGGAGTTACCAGAGTGAACACATCCTCATCACGGGCGGATGACGCCACCGATTCCGTCCTGCAATCGGCGGTTTCGAAAGTCAAACGACACATCCTGCCGCTGTTCGTCATCATGTTCATCGTCAACTACATCGACCGGGTCAACATCGGCTTCGTGCGTAGTCACATGGAACATGACCTGGGTATCGGCGCGGCCGCCTACGGCTTCGGTGCCGGCCTGTTCTTCATCGCGTATGCGATGTTCGAAGTCCCCTCCAACATCCTCTTGCAGAAAGTCGGCGCGCGCATCTGGCTGACCCGCATCATGCTGACCTGGGGCATCGTTGCCGCGTGCATGGCGTTCATCCAGACCGAAACCCACTTCTACATCCTGCGCTTCTTGCTGGGCGTGGCCGAAGCCGGGTTCTTCCCGGGCGTGATCTACTACTTCACGCGCTGGTTGCCCGGCGTCGAGCGTGGCAAGGCCATCGCCATCTTCCTCAGCGGCTCGGCCTTTGCGTCGGTGATCTCCGGCCCGCTCTCCGGCCTGCTGCTGCAGATCGACGCCCTGGGCTTCCACGGCTGGCAGTGGATGTACTTCATCGAAGGCATGTTCTCCGTCGGCCTGTGCTTCTTCGTCTGGTTCTGGCTTGACTCCAAACCCCACGACGCGAAATGGCTGACCGAGGCCGAGAAAGACGCCCTGGTCAACACCATCGACGCTGAACAGAAAGCTCGCGAAGCGGCCAACCCGGTCAAGCTGTCCATCGGCAAACTGCTCAAGGACCCGCAGATCATCCTGTTCTGCCTGATGTACTTCTTCATCCAGCTGACGATCTACGCGGCGACGTTCTGGCTGCCGAGCATCATCAAGAAGATGGGCGATCTCACCGACTTCCAGGTCGGTCTGTTCAACTCGATCCCTTGGTTCATCGCCATCGTCTGCATGTACGGTTTTGCCTCGCTGTCGGCCAAGTGGAAACACCAGCAGGCGTGGGTTGCCGTGGCCCTGTTGATCGCGGCGGCCGGGATGTTCATGTCGACCACGGGCGGTCCGGTGTTCGCCTTCGTCGCCATCTGCTTCGCGGCGATGGGCTTCAAATCGGCATCGTCGCTGTTCTGGCCGATCCCCCAGGGCTATCTGGATGCACGGATCGCCGCCGGCGTCATCGCGTTGATCAACTCGGTGGGCAACCTGGGCGGCTTCGTTGCGCCGACCACCTTCGGCATCCTCGAACAGCAGACCGGTTCGATCCAGGGCGGCCTGTATGGCCTGACCGTCACCTCGATCATCGCCGCCATTCTGGTGTTTACCGTGCGCACGACGCCCAAGCCCGGCGCGGTGCCGGTGGCCAAGGTCGACGTCACACCCAGCCACACTTGAGCCAAGCGCTTGGGCCCTGAGCTCTGAGCAATGAAGACCGTAAAGACAGCGCCCCCGCCGCGCTGGGTACTCACAAGGATTTAGACATGAACACACAGCATTCCGGCAGCACCCCCGTCATCACCGACATGCAGGTCATTCCGGTGGCCGGCCACGACGACATGCTGCTCAACCTCAGCGGCGCCCACGGTCCGTATTTCACCCGCAATATTGTCATCCTCAAGGACAACGCCGGCCACACCGGCGTGGGTGAAATCCCTGGCGGCGAGAAAATCCGCCAGACCCTCGAAGACGCCCGGTCCCTGGTGGTCGGCAGCAGCATCGGCAACTACCAGAAGATCCTCAACGACGTGCGCCGCACCTTCGCCGAGCGCGATGCCGGCGGTCGCGGCCTGCAGACCTTCGACCTGCGCATCACCATCCACGCGGTCACCGGCATCGAAGCCGCCGTGCTGGATCTGCTTGGTCAGCACCTGGAAGTGCCGGTCGCCGCACTGCTCGGTGAGGGCCAGCAGCGTGACGAAGTGAAGATGCTGGGTTATCTGTTTTACGTCGGCGACCAGACGAAAACCAACCTGCCCTATCGCACCGAAGCCGACGCGGACAACGAGTGGTTTCGCGTCCGCCACGAAGAAGCGCTGACCCCGGAAGCCGTTGTGCGTCTGGCCGAGGCGGCTTATGCGCACTACGGTTTCGAGGACTTCAAGCTCAAGGGCGGCGTGCTCAGCGGCGATGCGGAAATCGAAGCGGTGACGGCGCTGGCCGAACGTTTTCCGAAAGCGCGCATCACCCTCGACCCGAACGGCGCCTGGTCACTGAAAGAAGCGGTGCGTCTGTGCCGCGATCAGCACAAGGTGCTGGCCTACGCCGAAGACCCCTGTGGCGCAGAGAACGGTTATTCGGGCCGCGAAGTGATGGCTGAATTCCGTCGCGCCACCGGCCTGCGTACCGCCACCAACATGATCGCCACCGACTGGCGCGAAATGGGTCATGCCATCCAGCTTCAATCGGTGGACATCCCGCTCGCCGACCCGCACTTCTGGACCCTGCAGGGTTCGGTGCGCGTCGCACAGATGTGCAACGAATGGGGCCTGACCTGGGGCTCGCACTCCAACAACCACTTCGATATCTCCTTGGCGATGTTCACCCACGCGGCCGCCGCTGCGCCGGGCAACATCACCGCCATCGACACCCACTGGATCTGGCAGGACGGCCAGCGCCTGACCAAGGCGCCGCTGCAGATCATCGGCGGCAACGTTCAGGTGCCGAAGAAGCCCGGGCTGGGGGTCGAGATCGACATGGACCAGGTGGCCAAGGCCCACGAGCTGTACAAAGGCATGGGCCTCGGCGCGCGGGATGACAGCGTGGCGATGCAGTTTCTGGTGCCCAACTGGACGTTCAACAACAAGCAGCCGTGTCTGGTTCGCTGATTCAGTGATTTCAACCGGTCAACCTCCCACTGGACGGGCCGGTTAACAGATTCACCTAAACTGCCAAATGGCGACCGGCGCGTAACCCCTTGCGCGCCGTTTTTCTTCATCATCTGCTGTAGCGGCCGCGTGCTACTGTTCGCGCATCTCACTGCCGTGAATTCCTCTATGTCCCGCCTTGCCAAGACCCACCCCCGCCTGACCATCGCCACCCTTGTGGGCGTCGCTGCCGGTATCGCCAGCGCGTTCGTCGCCCCCGACATTTCGGTGATCAGCAAATGCCTGATCGGCTGGAACGTCGCCGGCTGGCTGTACATGGCGATGATCATGCGCCGCACCTTCAAATCCAGCGCGGAGGACGTGCGCCGGGTGGCCGAAATCGAGGACGAAAACGCCGGCGTGGTGCTGTTCGTCGTCTGCGTGGCGGCCATTGCCAGCCTGGCGGCAATCATCCTCGAACTGGCCGGCATTCAGGACATGAAGGACGCCGATAAAGCGCTGCATTACGCCTTCACCGGCTTCACCATCCTCGGCTCCTGGCTGCTGATCGGCGTGGTCTTCAGCCTGCACTACGCCCGAGTGTTCTACACCTGGAACGGCGACAAGCCGGCGTTGCGCTTTGCCGATGGCGAAGAGAACCCGGACTACTGGGACTTTCTGTATTTCTCCTTCACCTTGTGCGTTGCGGTGCAGACCTCCGACGTCGGCGTCGCCACGCGCGGCCTGCGCAAAGTGGTGCTGGCGCAGTCGCTGATCGGGTTCGTGTTCAACACCTCGATTCTGGGGTTCTCGATCAACATCGCGGCGGGGTTGTTTAACTGACATTCAGCGCAGGTACCGGCACCTTCACGAGCAAGCTCACTCCCACACACGGACTTCCAGACCGCCCCGCGCAGGCGTACTGTGACCGCCACAAATCCAACATCGCTGCTGAACGAGGCCTCGCTCAATGACTCAGGATTCCGGGCTGAAGATTGCCGTACTCGACGACTGGCAATCGGTCGCCGAACACGTTGTGGACTGGACCGTATTGCAGCGGATCGGCGAGGTCAGTTTTCTCCATGACTACCCGGCGGATACCGACGCCATGGTCGCCCGCCTCAAGGACTTTCAGATCCTCTGCGTGATGCGCGAGCGCACGGTGTTCGATGACGCCCTGCTCACTCAGCTGCCGAACCTGAAACTGCTGGTGACCGGCGGCATGCGCAATGCGGCGCTGGACCTCAAGGCCGCCGCGCGCCTGGGCATCACCGTGGTCGGCACCGACAGCTATAAGTACGCGGCGCCTGAACTGACCTGGGCGCTGATCATGGGCGTGACCCGCAACCTGGTCGACGAAGCCAATTCCCTGCGCGCGGGCGACTGGCAGAACGGCATCGGCAGCGACTTGTACGGCAAGACCCTGGGCATCGTCGGGCTGGGCAGCATCGGCCAGAAAATCGCCCGCTACGGCAAGGCTTTCGACATGAAGGTGATCGCCTGGAGCGAGAACCTCACCGCTGAACGGGCCGCCGAGCATGGCGTGACGTACGTCAGCAAGCAGGAACTGTTCGAGCAAGCGGACGTGGTCTCGGTGAACCTGGTGCTCAGCGAGCGCAGCCGCGGGCTGGTCGATGCCGATTCGCTAAACCGCATGAAGCCGACGGCGTATCTGGTGAACACCGCCCGCGGGCCGATCGTCGACGAGGACGCGCTGATCGAGGTGCTCAACCAGAATAAAATCGCTGGCGCCGCCCTGGACGTTTACAGCGTCGAGCCGTTGCCCGCCGATCACCCGTTTCGCACGTTGCCCAACGTCCTGGCCACACCCCACGTGGGCTACGTGACCGAGAACAACTACCGGATGTTTTTCAGCCAGATGATCGAGGGCATTCAGGCCTGGCACGCCGGCGCGCCGATCCGCGTGTTGGCCTGACCGCGAACCGACTCATGGCCCCAAGACTCACTGCATCAAGGACTCAGATGATGACCACGCCGCTTTCCCGATTGCCCTCCGACCCACGCGCCGCGTTGCTGGTGATCGACATGCAATATGACTTCATGCCCGGCGGCGCGCTGGCCGTGGCCGAAGGCGATGCACTGGTGCCGTTGATCAACCGCCTCGGAGCGCAGTTTCGCAACGTGGTCATGGCCCAGGACTGGCACCCGCGCGGGCATGTGTCGTTTGCGTCGAGCCACGCCGGGCGCGCGCCGTTTGACAGCATCACCCTGCCCTACGGCGCGCAAACGCTGTGGCCCGATCACTGCGTGCAAGGCAGCCACGGTGCCCGGTTGCACGCCGACCTGGACATCACCCACGCACAGTTGATCCTGCGCAAGGGCTGCAACGCCGGCATCGACAGCTATTCCGCGTTTGTCGAAGCCGACCGCACCACGCGCACCGGGCTGGCCGGCTACCTGAGCGAGCGTGGCATCGACAGCGTGTTCGTGGTCGGCCTCGCCCTGGATTTCTGCGTGGCCTGGACCGCGCTGGACGCCAGGGCGGCGGGTTTCAACACCTGGGTGATCGCCGATGCGTGCAAGGCCATCGACCTGAACGGCTCGCTGGACCAGGCCTGGAAAGACATGGCCCTCGCGGGCGTCAACCGGATCGACAGTGCAGAGCTGACTGACTGACTGAATATATTGCCGACACTGGGAGCGTGACCGGGGTGGCGCTCCACTTTGCTCACGAAGAGGCCGGGACATTTAGCCACTTACTCTGTGGGCTGAAAGTAAGTCTTCGCGAGCAGGCTCGACTCCCACAGGATGGTGGACTGACTCAATATTTCGGCCCGTTCCTAGGACCTGTGGGAGTGAGCTTGCTCACGAAGAGGCCGGGTCATTCAGCCACTTTCTCTGTGGATTGAAAGTAAGTCTTCGCGCGCAAGCTCGACTCCCACAGGATGGTGGACTGACTCAATATTTCGGCCAGTTCCTAGGACCTGTGGGAGTGAGCTTGCTCACGAAGAGGCCGGGACATTCAGCCACTTACTCCGGCGGCTGAAAGTAAGTCTTCGCGAGCAAGCTCGACTCCCACAGGATGGTGGACTGACTCAATATTTCGGCCAGTTCCTAGGACCTATGGGAGTGAGCTTGATCACGAAGAGGTCGAGACATTTACCCACTTACTCTGGCGGCTGAAAGTAAGCCTTCGCGAGCAAGCTCGACTCCCACAGGATGGTGGACTAACTCAATATTTCGGCCAGTTCGTAGGACCTGTGGCAGTTTTTAACCCTCCCACATCGCAAAGCGCTTCAACCCTTCTCCCTCCATCCGGTAGCGCACCCACTCGTCCTGGGGCTCGGCGCCGATGGATTTATAGAAGTCGATCGCCGGCTGGTTCCAGTCCAGCACGCTCCATTCCAGACGGCCGCAGCCGCTGTCGTGGGCGATCCGGGCCAGATGGCGCAGCAGCTTCTTGCCCGCGCCGACACCCCGCTGCGCGGCCGACACGTACAGATCCTCAAGGTACAGGCCCTTGCGACCCAGCCAGGTGGAGTAGCTCAGGAAGTACACGGCGAAACCGATGGGCTGGCCATCCAGCAGACAGATCAGCGCCTTGGCCGGAGAGGCTTCGTCGAACAGACTGCGCTCGATGTCGGCGACACTGGCCTTGACCTCGTGCTCGGCTTTTTCGTAGATCGCAAGCTCGGTGATGAAGCCCAGAATGACGGCGGCGTCGGCACGGGTGGCGTCGCGAATGAGAAGGGTCAAAAGAGGTTCTCCCACATCAATGAAAAGGCTGCCGCCGTTGGCGAACGACGGGTAACGGATTGTGTCTCAAGCAGCAGCGCCGCGCAGCAAGCATGTGCAAGCGAACCGTCGCCTACCGAGCACTCTTGAACCGAGCACTCTCCCAAAGAACACGTTTCAACGTGCACTGACATCCAAAGGATCGCCATGGAACACGAACCAGACGGCAAGACCCCCGGCCTGACCCCGGAAGAAGAACGCGACATCGACGAAAACCAGCCGCCCCGGGCCGCCGTCCTTCACGAAACGATCCGCATGCAGGGCGATCAGGAACTGGAGCGTAACGTCGCTGCACTGTTCTGGTCGGCCCTCGCGGCCGGGTTGACCATGGGCCTGTCCCTGATGGCGATGGGGTTGTTGAACTCGCGACTGCCCGATGCCGAAGGTTTCAAAGTCATCGCCAGCCTCGGTTACAGCGCAGGGTTTCTGGCGGTGATTCTTGCTCGTCAGCAACTGTTCACCGAAAACACCCTGACTGCCGTGTTGCCAGTGATGAGCAAGCCGACGCTGAACAATGTCGTGCGTCTGTTGCGGCTGTGGACCGTGGTGCTGGTGGGCAACCTGTGCGGCACGTTGCTGGTGGCCTACGTCATGCTGCATCTGCCGATCTTCGACACCAAGACCGATCAGGCCTTCCTCGAAATCGGCCGCAAGGTGATGGAGAACGACACCTGGCAAATGTTCTCCAAAGGCATCATTTCCGGCTGGATGATCGCCACCATGGTGTGGATGATCCCGTCCATGGAAAGCGCGAAGATCGGCATCATCGTAATGATCACCTACCTGATGGCGCTGGGGGATTTCACCCACATCGTCGTTGGCTCGGCTGAGGTGTCTTATCTGGTGTTCGCCGGCGAACTGCCGTGGAAGGATTTCTGGATGATCTTCGCCGGCCCGACACTGGCCGGTAACATCATCGGCGGCAGCTTCATCTTCGCGTTGATCAGCCATGCGCAGATCCGCAGCGAAGGCGAAACGCCGGACAAGAAAGGCAAGAAGAAAGCGCTGGACGAAAAGCTGAAGCAAGGGCTGGGTCAGCCCAAAGCAGAATCGGATCGCAAAGGCGCGTAAGGCAACTGTAGGAGTGACCGGGGTGGCGCTCCACCTTGCTCGCGAAGCGTCCGACCAGACAAAACATGGTCGCCTGACGGAATGTATTCGCGAGCAAGCTCACTCCCACTAATCGACAGCACGATCAGAATTCTCCAGCGTGCCCCCTCCCCTCGGCTAGCACCAAAAAGCCCCTCATGCCCTTCTTAAATTATTTTTAAGAAATCCCGACTACGTTTAAAGGCAAAATGCAGGCTTCTGTCCTCTCACGTGGCCCTGACCTCACATGACGCGAATTCTGACAATCGAAGACGATGCCGTCACCGCGAAGGAAATCGTTGCCGAACTGAGCAGCCACGGCCTGCAAGTGGACTGGGTCGACAACGGTCGCGAGGGCCTCGTCCGTGCGGTCAGCGGCGATTACGACCTGATCACCCTCGACCGCATGCTGCCGGAAGTCGACGGCCTGGCGATTGTCACCACCATGCGCGCCCTGGGCATTGCCACGCCCATCCTGATGATCAGCGCGCTGTCGGACGTCGATGAGCGGGTGCGAGGGCTGCGGGCCGGTGGCGATGATTACCTGTCCAAACCCTTCGCCTCCGATGAAATGGCCGCGCGCGTGGAAGTCCTGCTGCGCCGCAGCAATCCGGTGACCCAGGCCGAGACCATGCTCAAGGTCGCCGACCTCGAACTCAATCTCATCACCCGTGAGGCCAGCCGCGCCGGACAGCCGTTGAACCTGCTGCCGACCGAATACAAGCTGCTGGAATTCCTGATGCGCAACAGCGGGCAGATCATCACCCGCATGATGATTTTCGAAGAAGTCTGGGGTTATCACTTCGACCCGGGCACCAACCTGATCGACGTGCACATCGGTCGCTTGCGCAAGAAAATCGATCCCCCTACCCTGACGCCGCTGATACGTACCGTTCGAGGCTCAGGTTATGTCATTGCCGAACCCGTCTAAGGGCTGGCGCTCCTCCAGCAGCCGGCTGCTGGCGCTGTACAGTTTCCTGTTTGTGGCCTGGAGCAGCATCCTCATGGGGGTGCTGTACTGGGAAGTCACCAGTTACCTCAACACCCTTGCCCGCCACTCGTTGATGCAGCGCCAACAGTTGTTCTCGCGCTTTGAAGGCGCGCAGCTGGACGATGCGTTGCGCACCAGCGACAAATTCGACATGCGCTCGGTCGACGCCTACGGCCTGTTCGACAAGGACATGAAGCCCATCAGCGGCCCGATCCAGAGCATTCCCGACGGCCTCAAGCTGACCGGCGAAATCCAGGAACTGAACACCTGCATCGATTCCGACGACCCGGACCTGCCCAGCTCGGGCTGCGACGCCGTGGCGATCCATACGCTGGATGATCGCTGGCTGATTCTGGTGCGCGACAACGGTTCGCTGTTCGCTGTGACCACGCTGATCCTGCGCGCGCTGCTGTGGGGGATTTCGCTGACGATCATTCCGGGTATCGCCGGCTGGCACCTGCTGGGACGCCGGCCGCTGCAGCGCATCAGGGCGATCCAGGCGAGCGCCGAAGCGATCGTCACCGGCGACCTGGCCCGCCGCCTGCCGGTGTCTGACCGACGCGACGAGCTGGACATGCTCGCCGACATCGTCAACGCCATGCTCGACCGCATCGAGCGCCTGATGAACGAGGTCAAGGGCGTCTGCGACAACATCGCCCACGACTTGCGCACCCCGCTCACCCGGCTGCGCGCGCAGCTTTATCGAATCCAGCAGCAGTCCCCGGAAGACTCGGCGCTGGGCGAGCAGATGGCCCAGGTGATCGCCGACGCCGACACACTGATGGCGCGCTTTCGCGGACTGCTGCGGATTTCCGAACTGGAAGATCACCAGCGGCGTTCGGCTTTCGGTCAGCTGGACCCGCAGCCGCTGTTGCAGGAGCTGCACGATTTCTACCTGCCGCTGGCCGAAGAAGGCCGTGTCTCGTTGCAGCTGAAAGTCGCCGAGCACCTGCCGCCGATGGTGGGTGATCGGGCCCTGCTGTTCGAGGCGCTGTCGAACCTGCTGAGCAACTCGATCAAATTCACCCCGCCGGGCGGCCAAGTGCTGCTCATCGCCCGCGCCGAAGGTGACACCACCTTCATCGAAGTACAGGACACCGGCCCCGGCATCCCCGACGCCGAACGCGAGGCGGTGTTCAAGCGCTTCTACCGCAGCGAAAACGGCAATCAGCAGAGCGGCTTTGGCCTGGGATTGTCCATCGTCGCCGCCATCGTCAACCTCCATGGCTTCAAACTGCGCATCGGCAGCAGCCCGTCCGGCGGCGCGAGCCTGGTGCTGGAATGCCGACGGGTGTTGGCGTTGGGGTAAAAAGACTGGGGCTGCAAGCTGCAAGCTGCAAGCAAAACGACAAAGCCGCCTCGAGGGCGGCTTTGTTAAATTGGGGGCGGGGTTACATTTTCCGGGCTTGCTCGATGATCTTTTCCTGCCGCGCCCAGGCTTTCTCCATGACATCCAGATAAACCCGCTCCTTCTCCTCGAAGGTGGCGTTGCGGACGAAGTCGGAAAACGGCGTCGACTTCACTGTTTTGAGTTTTTGTGGAGTAGCCATTATTCGTACCTCCTGGAATTCAGCCTGCGTTCAAGCGATGCCCGATCATAGGTTTCGGGTATGTGGGTGTCAATTTGCTGGATGTTCTGCCGGTAAGACTTGGTAGAACCATCATGATTCTTGATAAAAACATCCACGGTCACTGCATGGCCAAACTCGTATTTCAAACGGTTCACCACCTCCCGAGCCGCAAAGTATTGATCCACGAACCCCTGCATAGGGATGTTCCGGCCCTCCACTTTCTCGCGCGCCTGAACGAACTCCCAGGCTCTCTCGGGGTTTTGATAGACATAGAGCACCAACACGAACCGACCCCGCTTGAGCGAGCGCCGGATGTTGAGTGAAACCGTGTCGAAATTCGATGCCGTGCCGTCCAGCAGAACCGATTGCTGCAGCCGCAACGCCTCATCGTGAACGGCAGACACCAAAACAGAAACCGCTCGTTGAAACAGAGAAGAATTACTTCCCGTGTAGCCGGGCAATTCGGCGCGATAGGTATCCGGGTCGATCCGCAGCACTGATCCGCCGAATCGGCCGAGACACTCCAGGGATGCTTCGGTTTTACCAGCCCCGGGTGAGCCCGCCATAAACACCGATACAGGCGAATCCTCCGAAAGGTATATCGAAGGATCCGTCAGCCTCTTTGCAATCTCCTTCCTGTTCGCCTTGGCAGAAACAACAGCCTCTTCTGATATCCGTCGATCATCCGTATCCACAGTCACCCATCCTTTTATGAAGTCACGACAGTCCAGCGCCGCGCAGTATTCACGGGCGCTTCGACTGCGCCTATCCGACGTCACAAAACGAAACAGGATGCGCTGGTGAGCATTCACCGATGTGGATTCGTGCACACTGCCACGCAGCAAACACGAATCCTGTGGGAGCGAGCTTGCTCGCGAATAGGCCGGTACAGCCGCTCATTATCCGGCAGCCGGAATGCCGTCTTCGTGAGCAAGGTAGGTCGCCACCCCGGTCACCCCCCACATGGATCAGGTGTGCCGCGTGACAGTGCGCGACATCACCCGAACCACAAAGCAGCTTCCCCATCACCCCGGCATACAGGTGAAATCCACGCTGTGCCGCAGGGATTTCCCTTTCGCATCCTCAAGCTTCACCCGGTATTCCTCGCCCAGGCTGGACTCCACCAGTTTGTAATGCTCGCCCGCCTGGAACTGGCTGAATTGGATACCGGTCTGGCAGTTCATCTTTCCGTTGTCGCCGCTGCGTTCGACGATCAGGTTGACGTCGAGGGTATGGGCGCCGGGTTTGACTTCGAAGAAGCGGCCGTCATTCAGGCGCTTGCCGTCCAGGTCCTCGGCCATCAGCACGTCGGCGGGCTGTTCCTGCAAGCTGATCCACGCCTCGCTCGGGTCGGCTTTTGGCATGGGACCGGCGCAGGCGGAGAGCAACGCGACCAGACTGAACATAGGAACCAGCAATAACGATTTGGCTTTCATGACACGACCTCGGCAGTTGAAAAAATCCCTGATGTGCAGGGTGGAATTTCGAGGGGCGCAGGGTGCGTGGGCCGCGGATGAACAACAAATGAATCCAGCATGAAAGCAACCTGCTCACCGCACTAACGTTTTGTTCATCTGGCTGAAAGCCGCGTGTTAGGTACGTCCACCAACACTGCGCCCATTCGAAATGGGAGGTTTACGGCATGCTCGGGCTGGTCAGGACTGCATTGCTAAAGCCGTACACGTTTATCGTGTTGGCGATTTTCATCTGTATTGTCGGGCCGATGGCGGCCCTTAAAACGCCCACCGATGTGTTTCCGGACATCGGGATTCCGGTGGTCGCGGTGGTCTGGCAATACGCCGGGCTGTCGCCGGATGCCATGGCCGGTCGGGTGATCTACACCTACGAGCGCTCGCTGAGCACCACGGTCAACGACATCGAGCACATCGAGTCGCAGTCGCCGCCCGGCATGGGCATCGTCAAGATTTCCTTCCAGCCGGGCGTGGATATCCGCACCGCCAACGCCCAGGTCACGGCGGTCTCACAGACCGTGCTCAAACAAATGCCGGCGGGCATCACGCCGCCGCTGATCCTCAACTACAGCGCCTCGACCGTGCCGATCCTGCAGATGGCCTTTTCCAGCCCGACGCTGTCGGAAGCGAAGATTCGCGACCTGGTGCAGAACAGCGTCCGCCTGCCCCTCAGCGCCGTGCCGGGGCTGGCGATGCCGACGCCCATGGGCGGCAAGCAGCGGCAGATCACCCTGGACCTCGACCCGCAGGCGCTGGCCGCCAAAGGCCTGTCCGCGCAAGACGTCGGCAACGCACTGGCCGCCGGCAACCAGATCATCCCGGTGGGCACGGCGAAGATGGGCAGCGACGAATACACTGTGCTGCTCAACAACAGCCCCAAGGCCATCGACGAACTCAATGACCTGCCGATCAAGACCGTCGACGGCGCGCTGATCACCATCGGCCAGGTGGCCCACGTGCGCGACGGTTCGCCGCCGCAGACCAATATCGTGCGCGTTGATGGCCGCCGCGCCGTGCTGATGCCGGCACTGAAGAACGGCAACATCTCGACCCTGTCCATCGTCGACAACATCCGCAACATGCTGCCGCTGATCAACGAGACCCTGCCGCCCGCCCTGAAAACTTCGTTGCTGGGCGATGCCTCGGTGTTCGTCAAAGCGTCGGTGGGGAGTGTGGCCCGGGAAGGCATCATCGCCGCCTTGCTGACCAGCGTGATGATTCTGCTGTTTCTCGGCAGCTGGCGCTCGACGCTGATCATCGCGGCGTCGATTCCCCTGGCGGTGCTCTCGGCCATCGCGCTGCTTTCCGTGACCGGACAAACCCTGAACGTGATGACCCTCGGCGGCTTGGCGCTGGCGGTGGGGATTCTGGTGGACGACGCAACGGTGACCATCGAGAACATCAACTGGCACCTGGAGCAGGGCAAGGCGGTGAAGGACGCGATCATGGACGGCGCGCGACAGATCGTCGGCCCCGCGTTCGTGTCGCTGCTGTGCATCTGCATCGTCTTTGTGCCGATGTTCATGCTGCAAGGAATCGCCGGTTATTTGTTCCGGCCCATGGCGCTGGCGGTGATCTTCGCCATGGCCAGCTCGTTCCTGCTGTCGCGCACCCTGGTGCCGACCCTGGCGATGTTTCTGCTCAAACCCCACGTGCTGGAAACCGGCCCGGGCCATCACCCGGAAGACCCGTTCATCAATCACCACGAAGGCGATCAGCATGGCCGACAAGGCAACCTGATCCTGCGCGGCGCGTTGAAGTTTCAGCAGGGTTTCGAGGCACGTTTCTCAACGATTCGCGACACCTACCACGGCCTTCTTGGGCTGGCATTGCAGCGGCGAAAAGCGTTTCTCCTCGGCTTTCTCGCCTGCGTGCTCGCCAGTTTTGCGCTGCTGCCCAGCCTGGGCGAAGACTTCTTCCCGGCCACCGACGCCGGCGCGCTGTCGATGCACGTGCGTCTGCCACTGGGCACGCGCATCGAAGAAAGCGCGGCGGCGTTCGACCGCATCGAGCAGCGCATCCGCGAGATCATCCCGGCGGATGAGCTGGACACGGTGATCGACAACATCGGCATCCCCCTGAGCGGCATCGACATGGCCTACAGCAGCAGCGGCACCATCGGACCGCAGGATGGCGACATTCAGGTCACCCTCAAGGCCGATCACGCGCCAACCGCCGATTACGTCAAACGCCTGCGCGAAGCCCTGCCGCAAAGCTTTCCCGGCAGCCAGTTCGCCTTCATGCCCGCCGACATCAGCAGCCAGATCCTCAACTTCGGCGCCCCGGCTCCGCTGGACCTGAAAATCTCCGGCCCCAACGGCGACGCCAACCGCGCCTACGCAGTGGAACTGCAGCGCCGTTTGCAGCATGTGCCGGGCATCGCCGACCTGCGCATTCAGCAATCCACCGGTTACCCGTCGTTGCAGGTGAACGTTGATCGGCTGCGCGCCAAGCAACTGGGGATCACCGAAAAAGACGTGACCACCAGCCTCGGCGCTTCCCTGGCCGGGACCTCCCAGGTGGCGCCAACGTACTGGCTGAACCCGAAAAACGGCGTCTCGTATTCGGTGGTCGCGGCGACACCGCAGTACCGTCTCGACAGCCTGCCGAGCCTCGAAGCCCTGCCGATTACCGGTAGCAACGGGCAGTCGCAGATTCTCGGCGGCCTGGCGACGATCAGCCGCGCCGACAGCCCGGCGGTGGTCACCCACTACAACATTCAGCCGACCCTGGACCTGTTCGCCAACGTGCAGGGCCGCGACCTCGGCGGCGTGGCGGCGGACATCCAGAAGGTCATCGACGAGACCGCGCACCTGCGGCCCAAAGGCGCGACGGTCAGCCTGCACGGACAGATCGATGCGTTGCATGAAGCGTTCAGCGGTTTGAGCCTGGGCCTGCTCGGCGCGGTAGTGCTGATCTACTTGCTCATCGTGGTCAACTTTCAATCGTGGATCGATCCGTTCGTGATCATCACCGCCCTCCCCGCCGCGCTGGCCGGCATCGTCTGGATGCTGTTCCTCAGCGGCACGTCGCTGTCGGTACCGGCGCTAACCGGGGCGATCCTCTGCATGGGCGTCGCCACCGCCAACTCGATTCTGGTGGTGAGTTTCTGCCGCGAGCGCCTTGCCGAACACGGCGATGCCCTGCTCGCCGCGATGGAGGCTGGCTACACGCGCTTCCGCCCGGTGTGCATGACCGCGCTGGCGATGATCATCGGCATGCTGCCGCTGGCGATTTCCCAGGAACAGAACGCGCCGCTCGGCCGTGCGGTGATCGGCGGCCTGATCCTCGCCACCACTGCGACCCTGCTGTTCGTGCCGGTGGTGTTCAGCCTCGTCCATCGCCACTCAACACCCTGGCCTGCGAATGCCCTTGATGGAGAAACATCCCATGTCGTCTGAACACGCCCCTTCGCGCAAACGCCTGATGTTGCTCGGCATTGGCGGCCTGACTTTGGCGGCGCTGCTGGTCGCCAATGGCCTCGCCGCACGCACCCGCGAGGCACACGCCGTCGACGCCTGGACCGAGCGGCAATCGGTGCCCGTTGTCAGCGTTGTCGTGCCGACCCAAAGCGCCCAAGGCAACACCCTGCGCCTGCCCGCGCGCCTCGAGGCCTGGAGCAATGCGGCGATCAACGCGCGGGTCAGCGGTTACCTGAAAGACTGGGACGCCGACATCGGCAGCCATGTGCAGGCCGGTCAGGTACTGGCCCACATCGACAGCCCCGAACTCGACCAGCAACTGGCTCAGGCCCGGGCGCGTCTGGCCCAGCAACACGCCAGCGCGCGCATCGCCCAGACCACGGCGGCACGCTGGCAGCACCTGCTGACAACCCATTCGGTGTCGCAACAGGAAGTGGATGAAAAAGTCTCCACCGCCGTCGCCGCCAATGCCGATGTGCAAGCGGCAAACGCCGACTATCAAAGGATCGTAGCGCTGGAGGATTACAAGACCATTCGCGCGCCATTCAGTGGCACTGTCACCGCGCGCAACACCGACATCGGTCAGTTGATCAAAGCCGATGACGGCGGCGCCCGCCCGCTGTTCAGCCTCGCCGACACCCATCGCCTGCGGCTGTATGTGCCGATCCCGCAGAACTACGCCAGCGTGGTGCGCCCCGGCATGCAGGTTCAGCTAAGCGTGCCCGAGCATCCGGGGCAGACCTACAGGGCGACATTGCTGGGGGATTCCACGGCGGTGGATCCGCGCTCCGGCACCCTGCTGGCCCAGTTCATCGCCGACAACCCGGACGGCGCGCTGATGCCCGGCGACTACGCCGACGCCACGCTGCCGGTAAACAACGCCAGCGGCGGGCTGAGCATTCCGGCCAGCGCGCTGATCTTCCGCGCCAAAGGCACCCAGGTTGCCACCCTCGACCGCACCGGCCATGTGCACCTGCGCGACATCCACATCGCGATGGATCTGGGGGACCGGCTGATCATCGATCAAGGCCTCAAGCCGGCCGATCACGTCATCGATAACCCGCCCGATGCGCTGCGGGAGAACGATGCCGTGCAACTGGCGGACGCCGGAGGTGACCATGCGTACAAGGCTTGAAGCGCTGGCGCTGGCCGTCGCCGTGACGCTGCAGGGCTGTTCGCTCGCCCCCGTTTATCAGGCGCCGGCGGTTCAACTGCCCGCGCATTTCGCCGAGGACGCCGGGCCCTGGCATCCGGCGCAGCCTGCCGATACGGTGCAAGCCCAGTGGTGGGAAGCGTTCGAGGACGCGCAACTGAATGACCTGCAACAACGGCTGCTCAATGCCAACCCGGATTTGACGGCCGCGCTGGCGCACTACGACGCCGCGCTGGCGTATACCGGTCAGCTGCACGCGGGCCTGATGCCTCAGGTCAACGCCAGCCTGAGCCCGGTTCGTCAGCGGCAGTCGGATCGCCGGCCATTGCGCGGTGGCACGCAACCCTCGGTCTACGACAGCGACACCGCCGGTTTCAGCCTGAATTTCGACCCGGACCTGTGGGGCAAAATCCGCAATCAAGTGGCGGCCGGCGACGCTCAGGCTCAAGCCTCGGCGGACGATCTGGCGGTTGCGCGCCTGAGCCTGCAACGCCAGTTGGCGACGCTGTATGTGCAGGTGCGCGGGCTGGACGCGCAAAGCCGCATCCTGCAGACCTCGCTGGACGATTACACCCAGGCCCTGCAACTGACCCGCGATCGCTACGAGGGGAAGATCGCGTCGGCACTGGACCTGACCCGTGCGCAAAGCCAGCTCGCCGAGGCACGGGCGCAGCTGGATGACGTCAACGCCCAGCGCGACCTCAGCGAACACGCCATCGCCGAACTGGTGGGCGCGATGCCCGGAGATGTTCATCTGGCCCAGAACGCGCAACCGCTGAAACTGCCCGGCATCCCCCACACTTTGCCCGGCAGCCTGCTGCAACAACGCCCCGACGTCGCCGCCGCAGAGCGCCGGGTGTTCGCCGCCAACGCCAACATCGGCGTGGCGAAAGCGGCGTGGTACCCGGACTTCAGCCTGACCGGCCTGCTCGGCGGGCAAACCCAGGGCAGCGGCAATCTGCTGGCGGCAGCCAATCGTTACTGGGCGCTGGGGCCGCTGGTCAACCTGCCGATTTTCGACGGCGGCCGCCGCAGCGCGAACGAGCGGCAAGCCAAGGCCGAATTCGAAGAAGCCGCCGCGCACTACCACAGCCAGGTGCTCAAGGCGGTGTGCGAGGTGGAAGACAATCTGGGTCAGCTGCGCGATCTGCAGCGTGAATCCGAAGACCAGCACGCCGCCGTCGACGCCGCACAAAGCGCCGAACAGATGGCGATGAGCAGCTACCAGGCCGGGGCCGCGAGTTACCTGGATGTAGTGACCGCGCAAACTGCGGCGCTTCAGGCACAACGGCGGTTGCAGGTGGTTGAGACCAGCAGATTGCAGGCCAGTGTCGGGCTGATGGCGGCGTTGGGTGGGGGGTGGAAAAGCGGGTGAGTTTGTCGGCGCCGGCGCTGATCTTCCCGCTGAAAGATCCCGGGACACGTGGGAGTGACCGGGGTGGCGCTCGATCCTGTTCACGAAAAAGCCGAGGCATTCAGCCACATTCTCTGGCGGCTGAAAGTGAGCCTTCGCGAGCAAGCTCGACTCCCACGGGACGGTGGTGCGCCTCGGAATCTCAGGTTGCTGCAGGACTTGTGGGAGTGAGCTTACTCACGAAGGGGCCGGGGCATTCAGCCACTTTTCTGGTGGCTGAAAGTGAGTCTTCGCGAGCAAGCTCGACTCCCACGGGATGGTGGTTCGGCTCGACATTTCGGCCAGTTCGGGGACCTGTGGGAGTGAGCTTGCTCACGAAGGGGCCGGGACAATCGCACTTTTCTGGTGACTGAAAGTAAGTATTCACGAGCAAGCTCGACTCCCACGGGATGGTGGTTCGGCTCGATATTTCGGCCAGTTCGGGGGACCTGTGGGAGTGAGCTTGCTCACGAAGGGGCCGGGGCATTCAGCCACTTTTTCTGGCGGCTGAAAGTAAGTCTTCGCGAGCAAGCTCGACTCCCACGGGATGGTGGTGCGCCTCGGAATCTCAGGTTGCTGCAGGACTTGTGGGAGTGAGCTTGCTCACGAAGGGGCCGGGGCATTCAACCACTTTCTCTGGCGGCTGATGGTAAGTCTTCGCGAGCAAGCTCGACTCCCACGGGATGGTGGTTCGGCTCGATATTTCGGCCAGTTCGGGGGACCTGTGGGAATGACCGCGGTGGCGGCCCACCTTGTTCACGAAGACTCATTGATGGGCAATGACTCAGGCAGATCATTGTTGATTCCTAATAAAAGCTTAAGAAACTCACTCCCGGACTCTCCGAACTCCACCCCTGAACCTGGCAACCCAATGGAGTCCCATAGTGGATAATCTCCGACCCGGCTGACTAACCCTGCCCGGAGAGGATTGGCCACGATATAGCGGGCGAAGTGAATCAGATCATCCTCATGGCGTGCGGCTGCATCGTGATATCCAGGCTGCCACAGTCGCCCCTGATTGCCGGTGACCCTGTTCACCGCAATGGCGGTCTTCGACTTGACTCGCTGAACAATGCCCGCAAGCGAGCCATGATGAAGCTTCACTAACCAGTGAAAATGGTCAGGCATCACAACCCACGCCAGCGTTTTTGCAAATCCGCACTCGTGCACCTCTCTCATTTCCTTTACGAGCAGCCGACCCACCCGCCAATCACTAAAATCATCTCTCATACGGTCAAGCCGGGAGGTAACCAGATAGATCCTCCCCATTTCGGAATACCGCCCTATGCGCAAGCTGTGCGAACGCGCTTTCGTGACCATGCTGACGACCTCGACTGTGGATGCACAAACCACGGTAGCCGCTTCATGAGCCATGCCTGTGAGGGTGTATTTCACGCTATGTCCTGTTCATCCAACGCGGATGCACCCGGCCGCGCAAACAACAACGCCTCCACAAGGGAGGCGTTGGGTCTTACAGGTCGAGGGCTATGAAGCACGCACCTCAGACAAGATCAAAGCGGTCCAGCTCCATCACTTTGGTCCACGCAGCGACGAAGTCCTCGACGAACTTCTGTTGCCCGTCCTCACTGGCGTACACCTCAGCCACTGCCCGCAACTGGGCGTGTGAACTGAACACCAGGTCGACGCGGGTGCCGGTCCATTTGA
Organism: Pseudomonas sp. W2Oct36; assembly: GCF_041060465.1. Lineage (NCBI taxonomy): Bacteria > Pseudomonadati > Pseudomonadota > Gammaproteobacteria > Pseudomonadales > Pseudomonadaceae > Pseudomonas > Pseudomonas sp. W2Oct36. The sequence continues at coordinate 12,597 of NZ_JAUERW010000031.1, read as the reverse complement.
CGGCGCCGGTGTTGCGGTCGCGGGCTTCGAACAGCTGGTCGCCACCCGACACGCCCTTCCACTCCACCCCCATGTCCAACAGATGCTTGAAGAAGTCGTTGGTGAGGACACCTGGCCTTTCGGTCAGGACACCGTGCTGGCTGTGGCCGGCATTGATGTCCAGCACGCGCAGGCCGCCGAGCAGGACGGTCATCTGCGGTGCCGTCAGGTTCAGCAGTTGGGCCTTGTCCACCAGCAGTTTTTCCGCCGAAACGCGGTAATGGCCCTTGAGGTAATTGCGGAAACCATCGGCGATGGGCTCGAGGAAGCCAAAGGACTCGACGTCTGTCTGCTCTTGCGAAGCATCCGCACGCCCAGGGGTGAACGGCACGGTGACGTAATGACCGGCATTTTTCGCCGCCTGTTCGATACCGACGCTGCCGCCGAGAACGATCAGATCAGCCAGCGAAATCTGCTTGCCGCTGGACTGGGCGCTGTTGAACTCATCGCGGACACGCTCCAGTGCTTCCAGCACGACCGCCAGATTGGCCGGCTGGTTGACCGCCCAGTCTTTCTGAGGGGCAAGACGCAGACGGCCGCCGTTGGCGCCACCACGTTTGTCGGAGCCACGGAAGGTGGACGCCGCCGCCCAGGCAGTGCCGACCAGTTGCGAAACCGACAGCCCGGACGCGATGATTTTTTCCTTCAGTGCGGCAATGTCGCTGGCGTCCACCAGCGGGTGGTTGACCTCCGGAATCGGGTCCTGCCAGAGCAGTTCTTCGCCTGGCATTTCCGGGCCGAGGTAACGGGCCAGTGGCCCCATGTCACGGTGGGTCAACTTGAACCAGGCGCGGGCGAACGCGTCGGCCAACTGGTCGGGGTTTTCCAGGAAGCGACGGGAGATCAGCTCGTAGGCAGGGTCCACGCGCAGGGCCAGGTCGGACGTCAGCATGCGCGGTTCCTGGCGCTTGGACGGGTCATGGGCATGAGGAATCCTGCCCGCGCCCTCGCCATTCTTCGGCCGCCACTGATGGGCGCCGGCCGGACTCTTGGTCAGCTCCCACTCGAAGCCAAACAGGTTTTCCAGGTATTCGTTGCTCCAACGGGTCGGGGTCGAGGTCCAGGTCACTTCCAGACCACTGGTGATGGTGTCGGCGGCCTTGCCGGAGCCGAAACTGTTACGCCAGCCCAGGCCCTGTTCTTCAAGGCCTGCGGCTTCCGGCTCTGCCCCGACGTTGTCCGCCGGCCCGGCACCGTGGGTCTTGCCGAAGGCGTGGCCACCCGCGATCAAGGCAACGGTTTCCTCATCGTTCATGGCCATACGGCCGAAGGTCTCGCGAATATCCCGCGCCGATGCGGCAGGGTCCGGCACGCCTTCCGGGCCTTCAGGGTTCACGTAGATCAGGCCCATCTGCACGGCCGCCAGCGGGTTTTCGAGATTGCGCTCACCGTTGGCGGTGCGGGTCTGCTCTTCGCTGTGATGCTCCGGCTCGGCAACCAGCGTGCCCTCGCCCGGCTGTTGCATGTCTTTGTGCGCGCCGTAACGGTCTTCACCGCCGAGCCAGGTGGTTTCGGCGCCCCAATACACGTCCTCGTCCGGTTCCCAGACATCGGCACGCCCGCCGGAATAACCGAAGGTCTTGAAGCCCATGGACTCCAGCGCCACGTTACCGGTGAGCACGATCAGGTCGGCCCAGGAAATCTTGCTGCCGTATTTTTGCTTCACCGGCCAGATCAGGCGGCGTGCCTTGTCGAGGTTGACGTTGTCCGGCCAGCTGTTGAGCGGCGCAAACCGCTGCTGCCCGGCCCCTGCACCACCACGGCCGTCACCGGTGCGATAGGTCCCGGCACTGTGCCAGGCCATGCGAACGAACAGTGGACCGTAATGCCCGAAGTCGGCAGGCCACCAGTCCTGGGATTGCGTCATGACCTCAAGGAGGTCGCGTTTGACCGCGGCAAAATCGAGGCTCTTGAATGCTTTGGCGTAGTCGAAGCCCTCGCCCATCGGGTCAGTCAAGGAGGAGTGCTGATGAAGAATCTTGAGATTCAGCTGGTTCGGCCACCAGTCACGGTTTGTCGTCCCGCCTCCGGCTGCGTGGTTGAACGGGCATTTCGATTCAGTCGACATGGTCTAATCACCTTCTTGTTTACTTTTTACTTTTTGGCCATCAACGAGACGGCTAACGCTAGCACTCGCACAAGACTAGCCGACTCGGGCCAATCGTCTAATAGGCAAATGTTTGGGCGACCATAGAGTGATTCTGTTAGCGGAGTATTTAACCTGGATGCTTGTATTTTCCGGCGCTTGGGCCTAACTGTACGTGGAGCATCACGTGCAGATTGCAGCATCAGGTGCAGAGCCGGCGTCGACCGGCGTTTTGATCACCGTGGCAACATCCAGGAGATTTTGGCATGGCCACCACCGCTTCACTGGCCCCGCTGTTCCGGCAATCAGTGGGCTTTGATCGCTTCAATGATTTTTTCGAATCTGCGCTGCACAGCGAAATCAACGCCAGCGGCCCCCCGCACAACGTCGAACGATACGGCACCGATCATTACCGGATCGTGATTGCGACGGCCGGGCTTGCCGCTGCGGACCTTGACCTGACCCTGGAAAGAAACGTCCTCACGGTTTGCGGGGGTGAGGCGCACACCGACGGCGGCGTGACCTACCTGCATCAAGGCATCGCCCACGGCCCGTTCCGGCTGGTCTTTCATCTGGCCGATCACATCGAGGTGCAGGGTGCGACGTTCAAGAATGGTTTGCTGATCGTCTTTTTGCTGCGCGTCGAACCCCAAGGGGCCAAGGCGAGACGGATCAGTATCCACAGCCCGGGGGATGATCCCGACCGGCCGCACATCAGCCGGCCTTGATCACGTTGATATACCGCCTGATTTCTCTGGATCAGGCTTGGATCAGCGCGAAATCAAACAGCACCCGGGGTGCCTCGATCAGCAGCGAGCGCATCAATTGCGCGGAGCAGCCCAGGGCCTGCAACTGCTCGACCACCGAGCCATAGCTCACCGCGTGTTCATGCTGAGTGTGCGGCCAGTCACTGCCCCAGACCAGACGCTGCTTGCCGAACGCATCGATCAATAACGGCAGCGCGGCACGGGCGAAATCGAGGTTTTCCCGGGCGCTGCCTTCCAGCCGGTAAATGCCCGACACCTTCATCCACAGTTGACCGCTGCGGCCCAGCTCCAGCATCTGGCGAAAGCCGGGCTGTTCGAGGCCCAGTCGGGCATCAGGCCGGCCGAAGTGGTCGATCACGATCTTCATCCCGAAGGGCATCAGCCCGGCCAGCAGCGCCGGCATATCGGCGACGTGGCGGTGCACTTCAACGTGCCAGCCGAGGGCTGCGATGTGCCCGAAAAACACCTGCCACTGCGGCTCGGAAAAGTCCGGCAGCGCCTTGCCCATCAGGTTCAGACGCACGCCGACGACGCCCAGCCGATCCATCTCGTCCAACGCGGCGCGGCTGATGTCACGCTCGACCACCACCACACCGCGCAGTTGACCCGGCGCCTGCTGAAGGGCGTCGAGCAAGTAGCGGTTATCGGTGCCGAGAAAACTCGGTTGCACCAGCACGCCATGACTCAGGCCGTGCTGATCAAGTTGATCGCGGTACATCGCCAGCGTGGCGTCGTAGTCGGGTGAATAGCGTCGTGCCGATGTCTGGTCCAGCTCCCTGCTGAAGACGTGTGCGTGGCCGTCGATGCCAAGGATCGACGCGGGGGAGGCGGAAAAGAGGTCGGACATGGATCTCATCTGTCAAAAGGTGCGCGACGCAACAGGCGGCGCGCGGAAGGAAAACTCAGGCGCGGGCGGTTTCGCTGCGTGTCTCTGCGGCGGCGCCGGCCATGGGGCTGGCTTCCAGGCTGCGACCGCGGGTTTCTGGCAGGCACAACGCGGCAATCACGGCGACGCCATAGGCGATCCCGGCGTCGATGCCGATGGCCGAACCCAGCGACATCGATTCGCTCATGTGGCCCACCAGAAACGGGAAGACCGACGACAGCACGCGGCCGAAGTTGTAGCAGAAGCCCACCCCTGCCCCGCGCACGTCAGCCGGATAAAGCTCGTTGAACAGCGCGCCGAGGCTGGCCGGGATGCCGGCGGCAAAGAAGCCCAGCGGGAAACCCAGGAACAGCATCTGCGTGTTGGTCAGCGGCAGGAATACGTAGCACTGCACGGTGATCACGCAGCACAGGGCGAACAGCACGATGTTCAGACGACGGCCGATGCGGTCGATGAGAAAGCCGCTGGCGATGCAGCCGCACCAGAACGCCACGATGATCACCGCCAGGTAGCCGCCGGAGTTGAGCACCGAGAGGTTGCGTTCGGTTTTCAGGAACGTCGGCAGCCAGGTCATCACCGCGTGGTATCCGCCGTGGGCGCCGAGGCCAAGCAAGCCGCCGAGCAGCGTCACGCGGATCAGTTCCGGGCGGAAGATGCCGGCCAGTGACTTGAAAAAGCTCTGGGGGATGGCGTTGTCTTTTTGCAGGCGCTGGAAGCTGTCCGGCTCCTCAACGTTGCGGCGCACCCAGATGATCAGCAGCGACGGCAGCAGGCCGACCAGAAACATCACCCGCCAGGCCATGTCCTGAGGCACAAAAGAATAGATCAGGGTAAACACGCCGACGGCCAGGCCCCAGCCCACCGCCCAGGCGCTCTGCACGGTGCCCATGACCTTGCCGCGGTATTTCGGATTGATGGTCTCGGCCATCAATACGGCGCCTGCGGCCCACTCGCCACCGATGCCGAAGCCCTGCAGCGCCTTGACGATCAGCAGCGAGCTGAAGCCGGTCACGAACGCCGACAGAAAGGTGAAGAACGAGAACCAGAGGATCATCCACTGCAGCGTGCGCACCCGGCCGTAGCGGTCGGACAGCGTGCCACCGACCCAGCCGCCGAGGGCCGAGGTGATCAGCGTCACGCCACTGATCAGGCCGGCGTCACCCTTGGTCAACGCGAAGGCGGCGATCAGCGCCGGGATCGCCAGGCCGAACATCTGGACTTCCAGGGCGTCCAGCGACCACCCGCCGAAGCAGGCCCAGAACGTTTTGCGCTCCCGAGGGGTGACGTGGCGATACCAGTTGAACATGGTTTTTGTCCTTATGAGGGTGGAGCGGCAGGTGTTGTAGTGCCCGTTCTGCGTGACGGGCTCGGGTGCAGCTGTTGGCACTCGACGGCGCGGGTCAGCGGATGTCGACGCTGTAGCGGAAGTGGCTGGCATGGCCGCGTGAACGGCGCCATTCCAGCGGCTCGCCGGCGTAGTTGCGCGCCAGACGCTCGATCACCACCACCGGGCTGTTGACCGGCACCTGCAGCAAACGGGCGTGGGTCTCGTTGATGGCTTCGGCGGTCAGGGTTTCTTCGGCGTAGGCCACCACCTGGCCGCATTGCTCTTCGTAGATCGGATAGAGCAGCGGGCCCTGGCGGCTGAGGTCGATTTCCAGCAGGGTCTGAAATTGCACCTGGGGCAGCCAGATTTCTTCGGCGAGCACGGGCTGAGCGTCGAGCAGCCGCAGGCGGATCAGGCGAATCACCGGCGCATCCAGCGGCAGACCGAGGGCCTGGGAAACGGCCGAGGGCGCGGTGACGGCTTCGATGGAGAGGATGCGGCTTTCGGGCACCTGGCGTTCGCCGGAAACGCTTTGAAAGCGGAAGAAGCGGAACAGCGAGGACTGGAACTGTGGCCGGCGAATGAAGGTGCCCCGGCCCTGTTGGCGCTCGAGGATGTTTTCGTTGACCAGCATGTCGATGGCTTTGCGCACGGTGCCGGTGGACAGGCAGTACTCGCTGGACAGCGCAGCTTCGGTGGGAATGGCCTCGCCCGGACGCCAGCGGTTGTTGGCGATCTGTTCGGCGAGCTGGTCGCGCAGGCGTTGATAGAGCGGCAAGCGGACATCGCTGGAGAGTCGGTTCATGGAGGCGCTTCGCTGTTGTAGTTATTTAGTCATCTATATGAATCTGCGCTGAGTATTGTCCCGTTGCAAATAGCCGTCAAGGGAGGGAATGGGGGTTGGCGGATGAATGGCGGCGTAGTGCGTTTTTGCTGGGTACGCAAAAATGGCAGAGGTCGGTCTGCCGTTAGGGGTAGGGTGCAGCGGGGAGGATCGGGTGTGGGCAGATCCAGTGGCTCAATCAGGTGGGCGAGATGGTTGCCAGGGCACCGATCATGAGGGTCAGGGCGAGAAAGCCGAACAGGAAGATGGCGAGCTTGGCCATGGGGTCTCCAATGTGAGCAGGGGGTACAGAGGATTCGAGCCGGGTGATAGCGTCCGGTCGGGCTCGATCGGTCGGCCGGGGTTGGAGTGATTTTGAGGGGCACAGCTGTTTCAGTACAGATTCAGGTATGGCTTATAAATACAGATCAGATGAGTCCGCACTTACGTCAAGATCAAGCGCATCTGCCTAACGGCAGATCGTTTCGCCTTCGGCGAGTTACTTTTAAAAAGCACTAAAAGTAACCAAAAGTGCCTGCTCTCGGTTTGGCCCGACTTCGTCGGGTTCCCTCACTCCGACGACGCTCCGTGGGCCCGCGCCGAACGGACATCCATGTCCTGACGGCGCTCTCGCGGCATCCATGCCGCTCGGCCCACTCCCCGTCGTCTGCGTTCGGCCTGCACCCAAGTCGCGATTGACGGTGTCTGGGCTGGCTGTGTAGGAAGATCAAGATCAAGAGCAGATCAAAAGCTTCCCGGCTAAAGCCGGTCCTACAGTCGGGGGTCTCCACCGCTTTCACTGAATGCACCCGCTGCTGTTAGTGGGACCGGCTTCAGCCGGGAAGAGGCCGGGATGAGCGTCACAAGATGTCCGATCGTTCCCGTGCTCCGCGTAGGAATGCATCCTGTGACGCTCCGCGTCACCCTGCGGCTGACATGACACCCCACCAATCGCGCTGCTACGCTCCCTGCCCTCTCTCCACTTCAGGCGCCAGCCATGCCCATCATCCGCCCCATGACCCTGGACGATTACGACGCCATCACCCAACTCATGCGTGACACGCCGGGTATCTCCTTGCGTGACGCCGACTCCCGCGAGTCCACCGAGCGGTATCTATTGCGCAACCCAGGGTTGAGCTTCGTCGCAGAGGAAGATTCGCGCATCTGCGGCTGTGTCATGTCGGGGCATGACGGTCGGCGCGGGTATTTGCAGCATTTGCTGGTGCTGCCTGAGTATCGGCGGCAGGGGATCGGGCAGACACTGGTCGAGCGCTGCCTGGTCAGGCTGGAGGCCGAAGGCATTCACAAATGCCACATCGACGTGCTCAAGACCAACCCCGCGGCGGCGACCTATTGGACAAATCAGGGCTGGCAGCTGCGGGTCGATATCCACCGCTTTTCCTTCACCCGTCCCGGCAATGAGAACGCCTGACGCCCCTTAATTCCGGATCAGAGCGGGCTCGCAGGCGCCACGGGTTGGCGTCTGGCGTACACCATCAGGCCGCTGAGGAAGACCAGCCCGATGCCAAACATCGAGGCGGTGCCCGGGTAGTTGCCGAACAGCAGAATCCCGTAAGCCACCGCGAAGATGATCTGCAGGTAACCCAGCGGTGCAAGCACGGACGAGGACGCATAGCGATAGGACTTGGCCATCAGAAAGTGGGCGCACAAACCCAGACCGCCCAGCACGAGCAGCAAGCCCAGCTGCAGCCAATCGGGATCGGCCCAGTAGAACGGCACAATTGCGCTGAGGATCAGGGTGCAAAAAACGCCGACGTAAAAGCTGCACACCGACGGGCTGTCCGTCTCCCCCGCCAGTTGCGTGAGCAGTTGATAGAGCGCGAAGAACAGCGCGGTGGCCAGGGGGAATAGCATCCACAGCGAGAAGGCATCGCTGGCCGGGTTGATGATCACCAGCACGCCAATGAAGCCAAGCACCACCGAACCCCACTGCCAGCGATCCGCCTTGATGCCGAAGATCAGCGGCGACAGGATCGTTACAAAAGCAGGCGCAAGGAAGACCACCGCCGTGGATTCGGCAATCGGCACGTGGGTCAGGCCGAACAGGAAAGACAGGCTGTCGGCGAGCAACACCACCGCCCGCAGCAGGTGCAGCCAGGGCCGTCGGGTGTGGAAGACTTTAGCGCCGCCGTTGCGCAGCAGCACGGTGGTCACCAGGGTCGAGTGAACGAGGTAGCGGGCCCACGCGACGAAGATCACCGGCAGGGAATAGATCAGCGTCTTGGAAATCGCGTCATGACTGGCGAACGTCAGCGCCACGCCCGCCATCAACCACATGCCGATGACTTGCCGGTGCGCGCCGTGATGGGGAGTCATTGCAAGGCCTGCCACGAAAATGATGCGCAGGAGTTAACCACAGAAGTCGGCCCAGGCGCCCCGCGGAATTTGGCTCAAGCGGCCGCGCACGTTATTCGAGGCAATAAAAAACCCGCCTGAGCGGGTTCTTTTCTATCAACACCATTCCAACATCCTGTCAGCAGCCGTCCCGGCAAATGGTGGATCATCCATGACCTGAGAAGCACATCCAGCGCCTCCGTTGATGTGTTTAGATTGCGCTTGTCGCGGTTCGGTGTACAGGGAGACATTGCCCGATGACGTGTAAGCCTTTCGCCATAGCGCGTGTCCGGCGACCGCCGAACTTCCTGCAAGGCCCGGGTGAAGCGCCCCAGCGCAAGCCTCGCGACAAACACATGGCGTAGGCATAATGTGCGTCTCACGAATACGCCTGCCGACTTGAGCCTGCGTTGCACAGCCACGCCTCAGTCGGTTTCAAACCAGCCCGGCCCTGCCGCGCAACGGGAAGCGATATGCCAACGTTTATTCTGACACCTTGCCCTCCACTCCCCGGCTCATGGCCGTTACAGCCATGATCGAAGTCACCGAAGTCTCCATCGCGCAACTGCGCGCGGCCCTTGAAGCCGGCCAGACCACCGCCGTCGAGCTGGTCCAGGCCTACCTCGCCAGAATCGACGCCTACGACGGCGCCGACACCGCGCTCAACGCCGTGGTCGTGCGCAATTCCCAGGCCCTCGACGAGGCCCAGGCGTCCGACGACCGTCGCGCGCGAGGCGAAACCCTCGGGCCTCTCGACGGTATTCCCTACACCGCCAAAGACAGTTATCTGGTCAAACGCCTCACGGCCGCGTCGGGCAGCCCGGCGTTTGCCGAACTGGTCGCCCACCGCGACGCCTTCACCATCGAGCGACTGCGTGGCGCTGGCGCGATTTGTCTGGGCAAGACCAACATGCCGCCGATGGCCAATGGCGGCATGCAGCGTGGCGTGTATGGCCGCGCCGAAAGCCCCTACAACGCGGGCTTCCTGACGGCACCGTTTGCATCCGGATCGTCCAACGGCGCCGGCACTGCAACGGCGGCGAGTTTCGCGGCGTTCGGGCTCGCCGAAGAAACCTGGTCGAGCGGCCGTGGCCCTGCGTCGAACAACGGTTTGTGCGCCTACACGCCGTCTCGCGGGGTGATTTCGGTACGCGGCAACTGGCCCCTGACGCCGACCATGGACGTGGTCGTGCCCTTCGCCCGAACCATGGCCGACCTGCTTGAAGTACTGGACGTGGTGGTCGCCGAAGACCCGGACACCCGCGGCGACCTGTGGCGCTTGCAGCCGTGGGTGCCGATTCCCTCGGTCGACTCGGTACGTCCGGCGTCCTACGCCGAGCTCGCCGCCAGCCCGCAAACCCTGGCCGGCAAACGCTTCGGCGTGCCGCGCATGTACATCAATGCCGACCCAGAAGCCGGGACGTCCGAAGCACCAGGCATCGGCGGCCCCACCGGCCAGCGCATCATCACCCGCGCGTCGGTGATCGAGCTCTGGGAACAGGCGCGCCAGGCACTCGAAGCCCAGGGCGCTGAAGTGATCGAGGTGGACTTCCCGCTGGTCTCCAATTGCGAAGGCGATCGTCCCGGCGCGCCGACGGTGTACAACCGCGGCATCGTCTCGAAGGCATTTCTACATCACGAACTGTGGGACCTCACTGCGTGGGCCTTCGATGATTTCCTGCAAGCCAACGGCGACCCGAAGCTGAACCGCCTGGCCGACGTCAACGGCCCGCTGATCTTCCCCCATGACCCCGGGACCCTGCCCAACCGCGAGGGCGATCTCGCCGCGGGCATGGACGAGTACGTGAAGATGGCCGAGCGCGGCATCACGCCGTGGGAGCAGATCGACTCACTGGCCGACGGCTTGCGCGGACTGGAACACACCCGGCGCATTGACCTCGAAGACTGGATGCAGAAGCTTGGGCTGGATGCGGTGCTGTTTCCGACCGTGGCCGACGTGGCTCCGGCCGATGCCGACGTCAACCCGGCCTCCGCCGACATCGCTTGGAGCAACGGCGTCTGGGTCGCTAACGGCAACCTCGCGATCCGCCACCTCGGCGTGCCCACCGTCACCGTGCCGATGGGCGTGATGGCCGACATTGGCATGCCCGTGGGCCTGACCTTTGCCGGCCGGGCTTACGACGATTCAGCCCTGCTGCGCATCGCTTCGGCCTTCGAATCCATCGGCAGCAAGCGCCAGATTCCACCGCGCACGCCGCCGCTGTCTTCCGCCCGTTAATCACCGTGTGGGTCGGGGCTTTCCGCCTCGATCCGTCACGCCAAAACTGACCCTCAGGAGATGTATTCAATGAGCAAGGCACCCTACGTCCCGCCTACCGTGTGGAAGCACGAAGCGCCCTCCGGCGGCCAGTTCGCCAGCATCAACCGCCCGACTGCAGGGCCGACCCATGAAAAGGTCCTGCCGGTCGGCAAACACCCGCTGCAGCTGTATTCACTGGCCACGCCCAACGGCGTCAAGGTGACGATCCTGCTGGAAGAGCTGCTCGCCCTTGGCCACAGCGGCGCCGAATACGACGCCTGGCTGATCCGAATCAATGAAGGGGATCAGTTCGGCAGCGGCTTCGTCGACATCAACCCCAACTCGAAAATCCCTGCGCTGCTGGATCGCAGCGTCGAGCCGGGTCTTCGCGTGTTCGAGTCCGGTTCGATCCTGCTGTATCTGGCGGAAAAGTTTGGTGAATTGCTGCCCAAGGACCTGGCCGGCCGCACCGAAACCCTGAACTGGCTGTTCTGGCAGATGGGCGCTGCGCCATATCTGGGTGGCGGCTTCGGGCATTTCTATGTGTACGCGCCGGAGAAGTTCGAATACGCGATCGACCGCTTCACCATGGAGGCCAAGCGTCAGTTGGACGTGCTTGATCGCAGCCTCAGCGAAAGCGCTTACCTGGCCGGCGACAGCTACACCATCGCCGACATCGCCGTGTGGTCGTGGTACGGACAAGTGGTGCGCAACACCGTGTACGGCGCCGCCGAATTCCTTGCTGCTCACGAATACACCCACGTGCAGCGCTGGGCCGAAACCATTGCACAACGGCCTGCGGTCATTCGCGGAATGCGGGTCAACCGGACCTGGGGCGATGAAGCCACCCAAGTGCCGGAACGGCATGATGCGTCGGACCTGGATTGACGAAGATCCAGGCGGTGAGTGGCTGTTGAACCGGTCCCCTGCGAGCACCGCGTGCTCTTTGCAGGACCGGCTTCAGCCGGGAAAGCGTCAGTCGTCACGCTGCAAAATTGAGGGCGTTCACACCGGCCTCTTCCCGGCTAAAGCCAGTCCTACGAAGACACCGCATTCATCCAGATGCACCGCGTATGCTGGATGTAGGACCGGCTTCAGCCGGGAAGTCGTCGGTCGTCACGCTGCAAATCTGAGGGCATTCACACCGGCCTCTTCCCGGCTAAAGCCGGTCCCACGAGGACACCGCATCCATCCAGATGCACCGCGTATGCTGGATGTAGGACCGGCTTCAGCCGGGAAAGCGTCGGTCGTCACCCCGCAAAATTGAGGGCGTTCACACCGGCCTCTTCCCGGCTAAAGCCGGTCCCACGAGGACACCGCATCCAGCCAGAGGCACCGCGTATGCTCGATGTAGGACCGGCTTCAGCCGGGAAGGCGTTGGTCGTCACGCTGCAAATCTGAGGGCGTTCACACCGCAAAATCGAGGGCGTTCACACCGGCCTCTTCCCGGCTAAAGCCGGTCCCACGAGGACACCGCATTCATCCAGATGCACCGCGTATGCTGGATGTAGGACCGGCTTCAGCCGGGAAGGCGTCGGTCGTCACGCTGCAAATCTGAGGGCGTTCACACCGGCCTCTTCCCGGCTAAAGCCAGTCCCACGAGGACACCGCATCCAGCCAGATACACCGCGGATGCTCGATGTAGGACCGGCTTCAGCCGGGAAGGCGTCGGTCGTCACGCTGCAAATCTGATTGTGCTCACACCGGCCTCTTCCCGGCTAAAGCCAGTCCCACGAGGACACCGCATTCATCAAGATGCACCGCGGATGCTGGGCGTAGGACCGGCTTCAGCCGGGAAAGCGTCAGTCGTCACGCTGCAAATCCGAGGGTGTTCACACCGGCCTCTTCCCGACTAAAGCCAGTCCTACGAAGACACCGCATTCATCCAGATGCACCGCGTATGCTGGATATAGGACCGGCTTCAGCCGGGAAGGCGTCAGTCGTCACGCTGCAAATCCGAGGGTGCAGTGGTCTAATTTCCCCGGACACCTCGATAAGTGGAAAATACATTTATCGAGGTGTCTTTCATGACTAGAAAACGCAACAGGTTTGAC
>NZ_JAUERW010000030.1:0-43802 GCF_041060465.1 Pseudomonas sp. W2Oct36 | reverse complement strand
GGCCAAACCAGGAGCAAGCACCCTTGGTTACTTGGGGTGCTTTTCCAAGTAACTCGCCGAAGGCGAAACAGTCTGCCCCCAGGCAGACGCTCTTGACCTTGACTTTGATCTTGAGCTTGATCTCGGAAAAGCCAAGCACGATCTGATTGAACTTATGCCCCCAGAACCTGCCGACTACACAGCTGCCGGACACACCGTCCGCTGAGAAATGGAGGCTTATACATGCCAGACGCAAACGGCAAAATCCGCTACGCAGTGGTCGCTGGAGGCTGGATCTCCCAAGGCGCTTTCATGCCCGGACTCGAACAGACCGACAACTCCGTCATGACCGCCCTGGTCACCGGCGACCCGGTCAAGGCCGACAAACTGGCGGAACTGTACGACCTCAAGAGCTACCACTACAACGAATTCGACACCCTGCTGAAATCCGGCGAAATCGACGCCATCTACCTGGCAACCCCCAACTTCCGCCACCGCGAATTCGCCGTCCCCGCGTTGGAAGCCGGCATCCACGTGCTGCTCGAAAAGCCCATGGCCGCCAACGAAGAAGACTGCCTGGCCATCGCCGAAGCCGCCAAACGCTCGGGCGCCAAACTGATGGTCGCCTACCGCCTGCACTTTGAGCCCGGCACCGTCGAAATGGTCCACCGCGTACGCGCCGGCGACCTCGGCGACCTGCGCCTGTTCACCGCGACCTTCGCCCAGACCACCGACCCGGCCAACCACCGCATGCAGAGTGGCTTCGACGCCGGTCCCGTGGCAGACATGGGGCCCTACCCGATCAATGCCGTGCGCAACCTGTTTGCCGCCGAGCCGATTGAAGTCCACGCCGTCGGCATCAAAACGCCGGGCCGTGAAATCAACACATTCGACACGGTCAACGTCACGCTGCGCTTTGCCGAAGAACGCCTGGCGACTTTCACCGTCAGCTACAGCCTGCCGTCCACCGAGCGCTTCCAGCTGATCGGCACCAAGGGCGAGTTCGAAGCGTCACCGTGCTTCGGTTTCGGCGAAGGCGTGGCGATTGGTTACCGGGCCATCATCGACGGCCAGACCACTGAGCACACCCACCCGGTGGTCGACCAGTTCGGCGGCGAAACCCAGTACTTCTCCGACTGCATCCTGCAAGACCGCGAGCCAGAGCCGGACGGCGACGAAGGCTGGCGCGATGTGCGCGTGGTCGAGGCCATTGAGCGCGCGCTGACCACTGGCCAGCCGCAGAAGCTCGAGCCCCTGCCGGAGCGCCCGGGCATCGGCATCGAGCAAGCTCGTCGCCTGCCACTGGCCAAGGTGCCGGAATACATCAATACCGACGAGCCGAATGCATGATCGTGCGGATTGATCACGCGTGGCCCCACGTCAATCAAGCATGGCTTCACGCCGCACGTTGATCACAACCCAAAGCCCGGCTATTTTGATGGCCGGGCTTGCTCGGCAGCTCATTGCCGCGCGCCTTGCGGCTGAAAAAATGCAGTTGTATGATGACTGTCGACTTTTGCGACGAGCCCTTCAGCTCGTTGCCGCTACGCTTCAAACGATCTCGAATTCCCCATCAGGCGCCACGCCTGATCGATTCGCCCCAAAAATAACAGGAGAAGCAGATGCCTACCGTTCTCGGTCAGAACTTCATCGGCGGCGCCCGCAGCGGCCTCGGCGAAGCACGCCATAAAAGCCTCGACGCCACCACTGGCGAAGCACTGCCTTACACCTTTCATCAGGCCACCGACGCGGAAATCGACGCCGCTGCCTCGGCCGCCAAAGACGCCTTCCTCGAATTTCGTCAACTGAGCCCGGCCCGCCGCGCTGAGTTCCTCGATGCCATCGCTGAGGAACTCGACGCCCTGGGCGATGACTTCGTTGCCCTCGTTTGCCAGGAGACCGCGCTGCCAGCCGGTCGTATCCAGGGCGAGCGTGGCCGTACGTCCGGCCAGATGCGCCTGTTCGCCAAAGTCCTGCGCCGCGGTGACTTCCTGGGCGCGCGTATCGATCAAGCGCTCCCGGATCGCAAACCCCTGCCACGTGTCGACCTGCGTCAGCAGCGCATCGGCGTTGGCCCGGTGGCCGTGTTCGGCGCCAGCAACTTCCCGCTGGCCTTCTCAACCGCCGGCGGCGATACCGCGTCGGCGTTGGCCGCCGGTTGCCCGGTGGTGGTGAAAGCCCACAGCGGCCACATGGCGACCGCCGACCTGGTGGGTAACGCCATCGTTCGCGCCGCCGAGAAGACCGGCATGCCAAAAGGCGTGTTCAACATGATCTTCGGCAGCGGCGTCGGCGAAGGCCTGGTCAAGCACCCGGCCATTCAGGCCGTCGGTTTCACCGGCTCTCTGCACGGCGGCAACGCCCTGTGCAAACTGGCGTCCGAGCGTCCACAGCCGATCCCGGTGTTCGCCGAGATGTCGAGCATCAACCCGGTGGTCCTGCTGCCCGGCGCCCTGACGGCACGTGGCACCGCCATCGCCGGCGAACTCGCGGCTTCCGTGGTCATGGGTGCAGGCCAGTTCTGCACCAATCCGGGCGTGGTGATCGGCATTCGCTCCCCTGCCTTGACCGCCTTCACCGAGCAACTGATCGAGCACATGGGCGGTCAGGCCCCGCAGACGATGCTCAACGAAGGCGGCCTGCGCAGCTACAGCAGAGGCGTGGAAAAACTGCTGGCGCATAAAAGCGTCACGCACCTGGCCGGCAAGCCGCAGGAAGGCAAGCAGGCCCAAGCTCAACTGTTCAAGGCCGACGTCAGCATGTTGCTCAACGGCGACGAGTTGCTGCAGGAAGAAGTGTTCGGCCCGACCACGCTGCTGATCGAAGTGGCGGACGACGCTGAACTGAAAGCCGCACTGCTCGCCCTTCGCGGCCAATTGACGGCCACGCTGATTGGCGAAACCGCTGACCTGCAGAAGTACCAGTGGCTGGTGCCGGTGCTGGAAGAGAAAGTCGGCCGCATCTTGGTCAACGGCTACCCGACCGGTGTTGAAGTGTCTGACGCCATGGTTCACGGCGGTCCTTACCCGGCGACCTCCGACGCGCGCGGTACCTCGGTGGGCACCCTGGCCATCGATCGTTTCCTGCGCCCGGTCTGCTACCAGAACTACCCGGACAGCCTGCTGCCGGCTGCTCTGCAAAACGCCAACCCGCTGGGCCTCAAGCGCCTGGTGAACGGCGAGTGGAGCACTGACGTCATCGCGTGATGATGGGGCCTGATTCGTCAGGTCCGACGCGTTGGGTCTGATGCCTTGGACCCACGAAAACGGCGCGGCCCTGTGAGGGCCGCGCCGTTTTTTTGCCCTGTGACACGCCTGGAGCGTTGGCACGGCTGGATTTAGCTATGAATGGAGGGGTTAGTCTGGTGGATAAAAAGCAGATTGAAATGGCCAGTCAGAGCGGTGAAGCGTCAATGTGGCAGGCTGCTAAATGGCTGAACCGGCCGAGCCGCTGCCAAATCTCTACTGACCACAGGTTAGAGGTTTTCACTGACCTCCAGACCGATTTCTGGCGTGAAACCCATTATGGGTTCATTCGAGACAGCGGACATTTCCTAGGGTTTGAGATCACTGGAGGTTTCACCGCTCAAGTCAGAGTGAATGCCGATTTTCGTGAGCTCTATGACCAGGCGGGAATCATGGTCAGGCTCGATGAGGAGACCTGGCTCAAGGCAGGAATCGAATATAACGATGGAATGCCCATGATCAGCAGCGTGTTGACACGAGGCACCTCGGACTGGGCGCCCAGCCGCTTTCCTGGCGACCCCACCGATTTCTGGCTTCGGGTGACCGTTTCCGGCGGAGTGCTGCGCTTGCAATACTCCACAGACGGACTGACTTGGCCGCTGCTCAGACTTGCTCCCTTTCCAGAGGGGGAACGCTATACGGTAGGCCCTATGTGCTGCACACCGGAGCGGCAAGGCTTGAGGGTACAGTTTTCCGAATGGTCGCTGAGCCCACCTCTCGGGCGAGACCTGCACGATTTGACCTAGCCAATCCGCCGGCCAGGCCAGTCAGGCGCCTGGCCGACCCGCATCCCGCCCCTCTCTCTCTGTGGACACCTGAACATGAATGAAGAACTGAGCATCCTCGATCTGCTGGAAGGCACCGGCAAGGCCGTCGTCAAAGGCGCGCTGATCACCACCCAATACACCGGCACCCTCGAAGACGGCACCGTGTTTGATTCCTCCTGGGCGCGCGGCAAGCCGTTTCAGTGCGTGATCGGCACCGGGCGGGTGATCAAGGGCTGGGACATCGGGCTGATGGGCATGAAGGTCGGTGGCAAACGCAAGCTGTCAGTGCCGGCAGCGCTGGCGTACGGCGAGCGCTCGATGGGGGCGCACATCAAACCCCATTCGAATCTGATCTTTGAGATTGAATTGCTGGAAGTGCTGACGCGGGATTATTGAGGTGGTTTGCGAGCGATATTCATCCGACGCTTTGCGGTATGGCAACCGACGCATTCCCGGCTAAAGCCGGTCCCACAAATTGGAGTCCACCCCAGCCCTGCGGGTGTGCACCACTTCCCGTAGGACCGGCTTCAGCCGGGAAGAGGCCAACGTGTACGCCATCAATCTCACGGTGTGGCAACCGACGCATTCCCGGCTAAAGCCGGTCCCACAAATCGGAGTCCACCCCAGCCCTGCGGGTGTGCACCACTTCCCGTAGGACCGGCTTCAGCCGGGAAAGCGTCAGGCGTCACACTGCAAAATGAGGGTGATCACACTGGCCTCTTCCCGGCTAAAGCCGGTCCCACCATTCGGGGTCGCCAACAGTTAGATTGGGTGCACGCAATGCTTTCAGTGGGGGCCTGCCTTCGGCCCCACCATTTCGGACCTACGCTTTCATCAAGACCCGGGCCAGTTTCTTGGCCAGCTCTTCTTCCTTGTAGGGCTTTTGCACGATCAGTTTCGGGTCAACGTCGAGGATGTCGATATCGGCGAAGCCGGTGATGAACATGATCGGCAGTGCCGGGTGGTCACGGCGGACAATTTCTGCCAGCTCGCCACCCGTCATGTTGGGCATGGCGAAGTCGGTCAGCAACAGTTCGATGCCGGGGTCGAGCTTCTTCAGCGCTTCGTCGCCGCTGTCGGCTTCGACCACCGAATACCCCAGCGACACCAGCATCATCGAGGTCACCGACCGTACGGCCGGGTCGTCGTCGACCAGGAGAATGGTGCGGTGCTTGTCATCGGCGTCGGCGCGGCCGGGCATGTCGGACGCGCTGACCACCGGGACCGCCATGCGGGCAACGCTCGGGAGATACACCCGCAGCGTGGTCCCGGCGTTTTCAGCGGTGTCGATGCTCACGCCGCCACCGGACTGCTTGGCAAAACCGAACACCTGCGCCAGGCCCAACCCCGACCCCTTGCCCACCGCCTTGGTGGTGAAGAAGGGTTCGAAGGCCTTGGCCAGGACCTCCGGGCTCATGCCGCAGCCGGAGTCGCTTACCGACAACACCACATACGCGCCGGGCTCCGGATCTTCGGGACGCTGCGGCAGGCGATAGACCATCTCGTTCCAGGTGCTCAGGCGCAATTGCCCGCCCTGGGGCATGGCGTCCCGGGCGTTGATCGCCAGGTTGAGGATGATCATCTCGGTCTGCGTCGGGTCTACCAACGCACTCCACAGGTCCTCGGCCAGTTCGGTTTCCACCCAGACGCTGCCGCCCAGGGCACGACCGAGCAGCTCGCGCATGCCATCGATGGTGTCGTTGAGGTTCAGAGCAACGGGCTCCAGACGCTGGCGACGGGAGAACGACAGCAGCTGACTGGTGAGCTTGGCGCCCCGCTCGCCCGCTTCGCGGATGTTCTGCAAGCGCTGCGGAGACTTGGTAAACACGCCTTTTTCCAGGTCCCGGCTGAGGAAATTCGCGCTGGTCAGGATCACCGTCAGCAGGTTGTTGAAGTCGTGGGCGACGCCGGCCGTCAACTGGCCGACCACCTCCAGCCGCTGCATCTGCTGCAACGCGGCCTCGACGCGTTCGCGCTCTTTGATCTGATCGCGCAGACGCTTGTTGGTCGCCGCCAGTTCGTCCACCACGGCGCGCTCGCCGGTGATGTCGCGGACCGCGGCGTACATCAGGCCGTCGTCCGGCACGATGGTCCACGACAACCAGCGGAATCCCCCGTCGGCGTGGCGCATGCGGTTGACGAAACGGGTCGAGACATGGCCTTCGGCAATGCTGGCGGTTTCGCGCAGCGTGGCTGCCAGATCATCCGGATGAATCAGCTCGCTCAACGGCTGGCGACCGACCTCGTCGCGGCTCCAGCCGAGGGTCGACTCCCAGGCCGGGTTGAGCGCGATCGGCGTCATGTCGAAATGCAGCACGCCGAGCAGCTCCCGGGACAGCTCCCAGGTGCGGTCACGCTCGCGGGTTCGCTGGACGACGCGTTCGCCGAGAATGTCGTTGAGTTGATGCAGCGCCTCGGTGGCGTGCTTGCGTTCGGTGATGTCCTGGATGACGCCGGTAAAGCGCACGCACTGGCCGTCTTCGAAGAGCGAGCGGCCGTTGGAGAACACCCAGCGCTCCTCGCCGTCGTCGGTGATCAGCCGGTGCTCGATCTGAAATGAGGTGTCCACCGTCAGCGCGGCCATGACCTTGCTGTGCAAGTGATCGCGGTCGTCCGGGTGACAGAGCAGAAACATGAGGGCCAGGCTGACGGTGGTGTCGGCGCCAACGCCATAAAGCGCTTTGCAGCGCTCGTCCCACAGCAGCGTGTCGGTGCGCGGATCGTAGGTCCAGACGCCCATGTCGGCCGCTTCGATCGCCAGGTGCGCGCGCACTTCCGCCACTTGCAGCGTCTTCTCCGCATACAGGCGCTTTTCCCGCTCCTGCACCTCGGACACCGCGCGCATGACCGCCTTGGGCAGCATTTTCATGTTCTGCTTGAGGACGTAATCGATGGCGCCCATGCGCATCATTTCGACCGCATGCTGCTCGCCGAAAATTCCGGAGAGAAAAATGAACGGGGTCTTCGGCGCCAGGCGCAGCGCGCTGTTGAGCACGTCGGCGCCGGACGAGCCGGGCAACAGGTAGTCGCTGAGAATGAGGTCAAAACGCGCGGCGGCCAGCTCGCGCTCAACGTCCTGATGGTTGTAGACCAACGTGGCGTCGATCTTCAACCCGCTGTTTTCGAGGGTGAGCAGAATCAGCTCGGCGTCGAGCGAACTGTCTTCGACCAAAAGCAATTTAAGCTGCGATAACGACATGGATAAAAGTCATTGTTCCAGTAAGGGCTTGCGCGAAGCGGGTTTACGCAGGCCAGCAGAAGCCGTATTCAGGAGCCCGGGCGGCGTGCGAGTCGCAGGGAACCCGGTGGTGGCTCGTTCAATACTGCCCAGAACACGCCAAGGTCCGAGATCGCCGAGACGAATTCCTTGAATTCGACCGGTTTGACCACGTAAGCGTTCACACCCAGCGAATAGGCGCGATCCAGGTCGGGTTCTTCGCGCGAAGACGTCAGCATCACCACGGGAATGCTGCGCAGTTCCTCGGTTTCGCGAATGAGCTTGAGCACTTCAAGGCCATCGACTTTCGGCAGTTTCAGGTCCAGCAGCATCACCGCCGGATTGCCGACCACACGATCATGATGGTGGTTGCGGCGCAGCAGGTAATCAAGGGCTTCGGCACCGTCGCGCAGCACGATCACTTCATTGGCCAACTGGCTGCGTTCAAGGGCGACGAGCGTGAGCTCGAGGTCGTTGGGATTGTCTTCCACCAGAAGAATGGGCTTTAGCACTGGGCGTCTCCTTCGACACTCAAAGAGTTACGGTCAACCGCGCTTGGGCAGCGCAAAGTAAAAAGTGGCGCCATGGCCCAGCTGGCTATGGGCCCACACGGTGCCGTCATGGCGTTCGATAATCCGGCGGACACTGGCCAGGCCAATGCCGGTGCCTTCGAATTCCTCCATGCGATGCAAGCGCTGGAACACGCCAAACAGCTTGCTGGCGTAGGCCATGTCGAAGCCCACGCCGTTGTCACGGATGTAGACCACGATCCTGTCGTCTTCCTCGTAACTGCCCACCTCGATCACGGCCGGGTCCTGTTTACGGGTGTACTTGATCGCGTTGGACAGCAGGTTGCGCATCGCCAGGTGGAGAAAGGCGGCGTCGGCGATCACCACGGGCAACGACTCTAGGACTTTCCACTCCAGCGCGCGGCCTTCGTAATCGGGCAGCATTTCCCGGCGAATTGACTCGACCATGGCATTGAGGTCGACGTCGGAAAAGCGCATCGCCGACCGGCCCATCTGCGAAAAGCTCAGCAGGTTGTCGACCAGCGTACCGGCGAACCGCGCCGAATCACTGATGTTTTCGAGGAAGCGGACGCCTCGGTCGGACAGCTTGCTGCCTTCAATGTCGCTCAACAACTCAGCGTAGCCGGCAATGTGGCGCAACGGCGCGCGCAAATCGTGGGACACGCTGTAGGAAAATGCTTCGAGCTCTTTATTGGATTTCTTCAACTCATCGGCCAGGGCAGCCATTTCTTCAGCCTTGCGCAGGACGATGCCCAGCACCGCCGCACGCAGCTCGACCACGGCCTCGCAATCCAAGTCGTCCCAGGGCCGGGAAAACCCACGCACCGTCTGCTGCCACATGGCGAAGCTGTGGCGGGGGCTCAGCGACCCGCTCGGGGTGACACTTTTTTCCAGTTTGCCGGCCCAGTTCACGACACGGGTCTGCTCGGGGCGGAACCAGATAATGAAGTTGGAATGCAGCTCGGAGATCGCCGTCGCCAGCACACCGCTGACCGATTTGGCCAGCACCGGCAGCTCGGGGATGTCGCGACTAACGTTGTCGGAGCGGAAGACCTCGTGGGGATCGCGACCGCTCAACCAGCCGGCGAGCTTGACGATCTGTTCGCGCTCGGGGGTTTCGCCGTAGACATCGACGCTGGCGCCGGAAATCACCGCCGCGCCGCTCGCACCGACAAAACCCAGCAACACGTCAGGCATGGCGCGCAGGCCGCCGGTCACGCTGTCGAGGTCGGCCATCGCCGCGAGCATCTGCACGATCTGCCGACGCAGGCTGAGCATGCGCTGGTTGTCGGCGTGGGCTTCCTTGCTCTCGAGCTGCAGGGACAAGACGCTGCCCAGCAACTCACACGCCGTGCGGGTCTGGAAGCTGACCCGTCGTGGCGTGGCGTGGTGGCAGGAAATCAAGCCCCATAACTGCCCGCGCACCACGATGGAGATCGACATCGAGGCCATCGTCTGCATGTTGCGCATGTACTGCAGATGCACGGGGGATACGCTGCGCAACGTGGCGAAGGTCATGTCCAGCGGCGCGCCCGTCAGCGGGTTGTAAGCGGGTATCAGCGGCGAGGCCTGGTAGTCGACGTCTTCGATCACACGGATCCGGTTGGCCAGGTACATCCTTCGAGCCTGGGCCGGTATGTCGGACGCCGGGAAGCTCAGGCCAAGCATGCTCTCATAGCCCTGATCAGCCACTTCGGCGTTGACCAGGCCGTTGCCGTCGGCGTCGAAGTGGTAGGCAAGAATCCGGCCGAAACCGGTGATGCGCTTGACCTCGGCCACCGAACGCTGGCACAGCGCTTCAATGCTTTCGTCAACGCTCATCTGGCTGATGAACCCGCGAATCAGCGGGTACACATTGCCATAGGCGGTGCTCATGTCGCCGGCCGGCTCGAACTCGGCCATCAGCACCTGATCATGACGATGCACCATTATGGTCATCGGCTGACCGGCTCTTGAGCCCTGCAGAAAGCGCACTTCACCCAGGTGAAAGGGGTTTTGCTCTTCATCCGGCAGCGCCCGCAAGCGCTCGAGCAGCAATTCGTGTTCGGCGAACACATTGGAAAGCGCCACGCCAATCAACGACTGTGGATCAAGGCCAAGCCAGTCAGTGACATTGGCGCTGACCTGAATGACCGTCGAGGCCGCTTCATTGATGACCAGCAAAAAACCCTGGGGCTGAATGCTTCCGGGGATCTGGATCGGTTCCTGGGCGCACTGCTCTATCGCGCTCTGGAGGAAATCGTCGGTGAGGGTCAAGGTTTGGCTCCTTCAACCTTCAGCGTTTGGGCAAACGGCGTCGGCAATATGTGCCCCGGGGGGTGGCACGGGTGGGAATGGCGCTCACGGTAACAAAAACCGGCCCGGTCAAATACTCCGAATTGGGTGTTTACGCCAAAAAAACCCACCCATTCCCGTCAGGAATCGAGCATCGCGCGCACTTTCGACAAAAAATCCGCCAAGTGGAAAGGTTTCAGGACCATATCCATCCGTTCGCCCAGGAAATCCTGCCGATTTAGAGCGTTCTCCGCATAGCCGGTCATGAACAGCACCGGCAGGTCCGGACGCCAGACACGCCCCCGCTGCGCGACCTCGCGACCGTTCATCTCAGGCATTCCGACATCGGTCAGCAGCAGGTCGATGGTGGCGTCGCTTTCCAGACACGACAGTGCCGTGGTGACATCCGCCACCGGGGTGCAGCGGTACCCGGCATCGGTGAGCACTTCATTGACGAACATGCGCACCGACGCCGTGTCTTCGACGATCAGCACATGCTCCCCTGCCCCCGGCGCCGCCACGGCAGCGGGCTGCTGAGGTTCGACGCTCTGTACGTCTGCCGCCGGCAGCATCAGGGTCACTTCGGTGCCGTGGCCGACGACGCTGCGAATCTGCACGTCGCCCCCCGACTGCCGGGCGAAACCGTAGATCGTCGACAGGCCCAGGCCGGTGCCCTGGCCGATGGGCTTGGTGGTGAAAAACGGGTCGAACACCTTGTCGATCAGGTGGTGCTCGATGCCGACGCCATCATCGCGCACGGTCAGGGCAATGTAGGCACCATCCGCCATGCGCGAATGGCCCTGGGAATAGGTTTCGAAGGTGCTGATCCAGATATTGCCGCCCGCCGGCATGGCGTCACGGGCATTGATCACCAGATTGAGCAAGGCGCTTTCCAGCTGGCCTGCGTCGACCATGGCCACAGCGCTGCGCGAGGTCAGCTCAAGGGTCAGGGAGATGCCCTTGCCGATGGTGCGGCCGAGCAAGTCCTCAAGGGAGCGCACGTACTGATTGACGTCTGACGCGCGGGTGTCGAGGGGCTGCTGGCGAGCGAAGGCCAGCAGACGGTGGGTCAGCGCCGAGGCGCTTTTTGCCGAGGCCAGTGCGGCATCGGCGTAGACCAGAACCTTTTCCGTGCGGCCGTCTTCGGTGCGCTTCTTGACCAGCTCAAGGCCGGTGACGATGCCGGTCAACAGGTTATTGAAGTCGTGGGCGATGCCGCCGGTGAGCTTGCCGATGGCGTCCATTTTCTGCGCCTGCAGCAATTGCTCTTCGGTCCGCGCACGCTCGGCCACTTCGTGGGCGAGCCGACTGTTGACCGAGTCCAGCTGCTGCAAATGCGACTGTTCGCGGCGGCGGTGCTCGGTCACGTCTTCGATGAACACCAGGCTCATGCCGGTGACCCGGTACGGCGAAACCTGCCACTCGGTCTCGCGCAGTTCGCCCTTGACCCGCATGCTCAGGGTGCCCATCCAACGCTCGCCCGTCGCCAGCGCCTCACGCAGCCCGTCCAGCGCAGAGCCCTGATCTTCACTGAAGCTGCGCAGCACCGAATGGTCCCCGGCGTCCTGCCCGAGCAACTGAGCAAAGGCGTGGTTGGCTTCGTGGACTTTCAGGTTGCCGTCCATGACCGCGATCGGCGCCGAGACGTTAGCGAAAATCTCGCGAAAGCGTTCTTCGCTGTCGCGCAGGGCGTGCTCGGTGTCACGCACCCGCAACAGCGTGCGCAGTGTCGCCAGCAGCACGTCGGGGTCCACCGGGTGCACCAGATAGGCGTCGGCGCCCGCTTCCAGTCCGGTGACGATGTCGCCGGTCTGGATCGATGCGGCCGACACATGCACCACCGGTAACAGCGCCGTCCGTGGTGCAGCGCGCAGCTGGCGGACAATGTCGAAGCCGCTCATGTCGGGCAGGTTGACGTCGAGAATCAACGCGTCCGGCAAGCGCTCTTCAAGCAGCGCGAGTCCTTCGGTGCCGGTGCCCGCCTCCGACACCACAAAACCCTGACGCTCCAGGCGGCGACGCAGGGCATAGCGGGTAGCGGTGTTGTCATCGACGATCAGCAGCCGGGTTTCAGGCTTCATCGGCAGGCTCCTGAGTCAGCGCCAGCGGAATCACCACATAGAATGTCGAGCCCACACCGGGCTCGCTGTCCACACCGACGCGGCCACCGAGCAATTCGGCGAAGCGTTTGCACAGGGACAGGCCCAACCCTGTCCCGCGCAGGCGTTTTTGCAGCGGCGAGTCGACCTGAATGAAGTCTTCGAACAGCGCGCCATGGAGTTCCTGGGGGATGCCGATGCCGGTGTCAGTCACGGCAAAGCGAATCGAGTCCTCGGACTCCAGCCGCGCCGACACGCGCACTTCACCGCGCTGGGTAAATTTCAGGGAATTTGAAATGAAGTTGCGCAGGATCTGCGCGAGCTTCTGGTCATCGGTATAGAGCCGTGGCAGGCCCACCGGCTCTTCGAAGATCAGGTCCACGGCGGAGGTGTCGACGATGGGCCGGAACATGCCGCGCAGTGCCGAAAACAGATCGAACATGTCGAACCACGCCGGCGAAATGCTGATCCGCCCCGCTTCGATCTTCGCCAGGTCCAGAAGGTCGTCAACCATGTCGCTCAATTCGCGGGCCGCTGTACTGATGAACGCGACCTGCTTGTGCTGTTCCGCACCCAGCGGACCGTCCAGCTCGTCGGACAGCAGGCTGGCGATGCTGAGGATCGAGCCCAGGGGCGTGCGGAACTCATGGCTCATGTACGACAGAAAACGGCTCTTCAGGTCCGACGCCTCGCGCAGCTGGTCGGCCTGATCTTCAAGCTCGGCGTACAGCGCAAGCACGCCCTGATTGGTCTCATCGAGTTCGGCACGCAGCGAGTCGGTTTCAGCGCGCAAGCGTTCCAGCTCGCGCCGGGTCTCGATTTCGACCCCGGCTGAGCCCTCAGGGGTCTCGCGGGCATTGTTGTCAGTCATCGAGCGTCTCCAGAGCCATTACCAAGACCGTTACATCGTCCCTGCCCCGGTTGTAATCGCGCTGCAATACCGCTGCAATCACCGCCGGGTGTCGGTACATCAGACCTGGATAGTCGCGAAGATTCCAACGCGATTGCAGGCCATCACTGAACATGATCAACAACTGCCCGGTGCACTCGGCGTAATCGATCGGCGCAGTCTTGCGGTACTGCAGGCCGACGATGCCGGGGTGCGAGGGGATGCCGCGGGTTTTGTCCTGGCCGATCAGCGACGCACCGATATTGCCGATACCGATGAAGCGCAGCTGGCCCGTCGCGCCATCGAACTGCGCCAGCGCAGCGGCACCGCCACGGCTGCCGCGCATGTCGAAGTGCAAGTCGTCCAGCAGCACCCCGGGGTCGGCAAAGGGGTTGCGAATGAACGCGCGGGCGCCCGCCATGCCGGCGTTTTCGGCTTCCGGGCCGTGTCCCAGGCCATCGATCATCATGATCGAGACCTGCTGGCCCTTGATCGCGACTTCCCAGACATCGCCGCAGGCCGGGTCATCGTGCAGCGAATGTTGCGCGATGCCCATGCGCAGGTCCTTCACCACGTTTTTGCGCGGGAAGAAGCGCGCCAGCAGCACGCTGCCTCGGGGGTCGCTGTGCACGTCGAAGACTTGCGCCTGACGCAGCACCGAACCCAGGCCAATGCCCTGGGTGCCACGGGTGGAGAAGCCATCGGCCATGCAGTTCTGCACGTCGAACCCCTTGCCCCGGTCGATTGCGATCACCTCAACGCCTGCCGCTGCACCCGAAACGTCGCCCGGCAGCGCGCGCACGTGCAGCTCACCGCTCTGCGCATGCTTGAGGATGTTGCTCGCCAGTTCAGTAACGACCAGCGCCACCCGGCCGCAATCGGCCTCGTCGAAGCCTGCCTGTTCGGCCAGCTTCTGGGTCGTGCGTCGGGCGTGACCGACCTGACTGACGTCCTCCACGGACAAGACCTGGGTCAGGTGGCTGTGCAGGTTCAGGTCCATTTACAGATCGTCACGCGGGTGCCGGCGCCGGGCGCGGTGTCCAGCTCGAAATCGTCCACCAGGCGCTTGGCACCGGTCAGGCCCAGGCCCAGGCCGCCGCCGGAGGTCCAGCCGTCGGTCATCGCCAGCTTGAGGTCAGGGATGCCGGGGCCTTCGTCACGAAAGGTAAGACGCAGGCCAACGCGCAGGCCGTCCTCGACAATCTCCCAGTCCATGTCACCGCCGCCGCCATAGACCATGGTGTTGCGCGCCAGCTCGCTGACCGCTGTGACCAGTTTGGTCAGGTCGATCAGGCGCATGCCGCATTCCTGGGCCAGCTTGCGCGCGGTCTGCCGGGCCAGCACGACATCCTGCTCGATGCGAATGGGTTGAGTGCCGCTGCTGCGCACGGTCATTGCGAATAGGCTCGCTCGCGCAGCAGTTTCATGCCGCGCTCGACGTTCAGCGCTGTGCTGACGCCGGGCAGGGTCATGCCCAGTTCGACCAGGGTGATCGCCACCGCAGGCTGCATGCCGACCAGCACGGTCTCGGCGTCCATGATCCGCGACAGGCCGGAGATCATGCCGATCATGCGGCCAATGAACGAATCCACCATGTCCAGCGCGGAGATGTCGATCAGCACGCCGCAGGCCGAGGTGCGGCTGATGCGTTCGGACAGGTCGTCCTGCAGTGTCAGGGCCAGTTGGTCATGCATGTCCACCTGGATGGTGACGAGCAGAAAGTCGCCCATCTGCAAAATCGGGATGCGCTCCATGGGCTCATACCGCCTTGGTGAGGGTGACGCCCAGACGGCGCAGGGCCAGTGCGAGGGCATCGGCCAGATTGGCTTTGGTCACGACGCCTTGCAGGTCCAGACCCAGGT
This sequence comes from Pseudomonas sp. W2Oct36, assembly GCF_041060465.1. Lineage (NCBI taxonomy): Bacteria > Pseudomonadati > Pseudomonadota > Gammaproteobacteria > Pseudomonadales > Pseudomonadaceae > Pseudomonas > Pseudomonas sp. W2Oct36. Next base: position 28,940 of record NZ_JAUERW010000030.1, on the reverse strand, counting down.
GCACGATGGTCTGTGCAATCTGCGGACGCACGCCGCTGATGATGCAATCGGCGCCCATCAGGCGGATCGCGGTCACGGTTTTGAGCAAATGCTGGGCGACCAGGGTATCGACCGTCGGCACACCGGTGATGTCGATGATGGCGATTTCAGCGCCGGTGTCGACGATGCGCTGCAACAGCGATTCCATGACCACCTGGGTGCGTTGCGAATCCAGCGTGCCGATCATCGGCAGCGCCAGAACGCCGTCCCACAGTTTGACCACCGGCGTGGACAGCTCGAGCAGTTCTTCCTGCTGACGCTTGATCACCGCTTCACGGGACTTCTGATAGGTGCGGATGGTGTGCAGGCCCAGACCATCGAGCAGCTCCGACATCTGCAGCACTTGCTCGGCAATCAGCAACGGCTGATCAGCGAAGGCATTTTGCAGTTGGGTGAAGAGCGGGCCCTTGAGGGCGAAGATGAAACTGGCGGTCTGCTGGGAATCCTGACCGGCCAACGCGCGCTGACTGGACAGTTTTTCCAGGAAGTGGCGAACGTCATCCCATTCGGTGGTGGTGATGTTGGCGGAGCCACCCTTCTCCAGCGTCGACGTCAGCAGGCGCAGGAAGTCGGCAACTTGCTGGCGGATTTCCTCGGGCTTGAGATTGCGCGTCGCACCGCTGGCTTCCAGATCGGCGTGCCATTGAACGGCCAGCTGGGATTCGGAGCGCTTGAGCGCGTCTACGGTGATTTGTTGCAATGCTGCCATGAGGGTGGCTCCAGTGAGTGCAGGTCGAGAGTTAGAATTAGTCGACGTGAGCAGGCCTGTGAAATACGCGAAAGGGTCAAAAAAACGGCGCAGAACGTTGCGCGGCAGGTTGTTGCAAGGTGTGGACCAAGAAGCTGTCTGACCCTGGGATTGCAGCCGCCGCAGCGGGCGTGCACCGGGCAGACGAGATACGCCTGCCGCGACTAGGTGTCAAGGTAACATCACCCCGCTTTCTTTGTTTCTTTATCGGCGTGGTCCTTGCGGACTTAGAAAACGCTGTCGACGACCTGCACGTAGATCGAAAACGCCCCCAGCAAAAACCAGAACACGGTGAACAGCCACGGCGTGCGCATGGAAAACATCAGCGACTTGCGATAGCCCTTCTCGCTGGACTCGTGTTCGCTGAACAGCGGCGAGTCGTCGTACGCCAGGCCCATGGCCGGCTGGCTGCTAAGCAACTGGGCCTGCTTGAAATGCCAGTGATCGATGATTTCGTACGCCGCGCGAATGCCCGGCCAGGCGTGCATGGAGCTGATCAGCCCGAGCAGCGTCAGAAAAGGCGGCACCACCAGGGTGAACATCTTGCCCCACTCCGGATTGAGGTTGGCCATCGACGAGGCGAAGGCGATCACCAGAAACGATTGCGCGGACAGGTAGGCGTTGGTGCGGTTGGACAGAATGGCCGTCTCGTACTGGATTTCCTTGCGGTAAAAATTCAGCCGGTCTTTGGGTGATCCGAACAGCATGGCGTCGGCGACCTGATCACTCGCTGCCTGCTCCTCGGCAGCCGGGTTGCTGCTGGTAATGATGATCGGTGTTTCGATGTCACGGCTCACGAGGATGCCTCCTGCAAATTGAATATGGGACCGGCTTTAGCCGGGAAGCTTTCAGCAATCGTAGCCTCACTTCAAAGACCCGGACGCCCGCGCCATGCAGCGAACCCGCCGCTCTTCGACCCGCTGCGCAAACCAGGCCGTGGTCAACTTGCGGGTGATCTTGGGACTTTCCAGCACGATGCCCGGCAAAATAGCCCGTGGCAGCGGTTTGCCGGCGGCCTCGTCGGCCATGGCAAAAATTTTCGCGTACAGCTCGGTCTCTTCGAAGGCCAGTGTTTCGCCCTTCTCCAGTTGGCTGCGGATGGTCGTGTTGCGCATGTCCAGCCGCGGGTAAAGGCTGCGCACAGCCAGTTCGGTCTGCCCAAGCGCCGGGCCGAAACCGTAGCTGATCAGGTCGCCATCCAGGGCCAGACGCTTGCCGGACACACGCGCCACCGCACTCTGGAACGCGGCATTGCGGCTGGCGTACCAGCCGGCGTTAAAGTCGGCGAAGCGATACAGCGGTCTGTCGTAGCTGACCGGATAACCGAGCAGATGGGCGATGCCGAAGTACATGCCACCTCGACGGCTGAACACTTCATGGCGAATCGAGCCCTCGACCGGATACGGATAATCCCGGGCCTGCCGCTCGGCGAATTCGATGCTGAGCTGCATGGGCCCGGCGGTATGGACCGGGTTGAAGTTGCCGAACAATGTACGACCCAGCGGGACCATGCCGATGAAGTCATCGAAAATGGCGCTCAGGTCTTTTTCAGTGCGGGTGGCGCTGAGGCGTTCGTTAAAGGTTTTGCCGGTCGAGGAGCGGATGTCCAGGGCGCTGCGCACCAGCAGATTGGGGATGTGCGCCTTGCCGGCGCGACGGTCGATTTCGTCCTGGGCGATCTTGCCCATGCCGGGGACGGAAGGGTCGACCTGGAAGTTGGATTCCTGCTCGGTCACGGCCAGCACGGAACAGAGGTTCTCAACGCTGGGGTTGATCTTCTGCACGTCAAACGCCCGTTGAATGTCCTGGGCCCAGCCTTGGCGGTCGGCGACGCGCGCGGGCAATAACCGCACGATTTCACTGCGTACCACCGAGGGTTCTGGTGCGGGTTCCTGGCTGCGTTGCGAGCTGCAACCGACCAGCAGCGTCAGCAGGATCAGGCTGGCTAGGGCGTGGAGGTGGCGGCTGATTCCATTCACGGTCATGACTTCTCGGTGGTTACTCAAACGGGGTGGCGCGGTATGGACAGCGGGAAGCGCTGCTGATTCAAACAGGCCGTGTGCCAGCAGGACCGCACAACCGGTGGGACTGGCTTTAGCCGGGAAGGCGTCAATCGATACACTGCAAAACCGATGTCGTGCACACCGGCCTGTTCCCGGCTAAAGCCGGTCCTACTGTCACACCCCGTACCCAGTAGGACTGGCTTTAGCCGGGAAGGCGTCAGACATCACGCCGCAAAATCGATGTCGTACACACTGACCTCTTCCCGGCTAAAGCCGGTCCTACTTTCCCACCGCGTACCTGGTAGGACTGGCCTCAGCCGGGAAGGCGTCGGACGTCACGCCGCACAATTGATGTCGTACACACTGACCTCTTCCCGGCTAAAGCCGGTCCCACTGTCACACCGCGTACCTGTAGGACTGGCTTTAGCCGGGAAGGCGTCAGACATCACGCCGCACAATTGATGTCGTACACACTGACCTCTTCCCGGCTAAAGCCAGTCCCACTGTCACACCGCGTACCTGGTAGGACTGGCTTCAGCCGGGAAGGCGCCGATCATTACACTGCAAAATCGATGTCGTGCACACCGGCCTGTTCCCGGCTGAAGCCGGTCCTACTGCCAGTATCGGGTTCAGTCTGTGCAGCGGCAGTGGTTCAGTTCTCGGGTAGGTATTACTCTCAACCACCCACCCCTCCAAGAAGGAAGCCCGAATGTCCAGCACAGCGCTCATCGTAGTTGATATCCAGAACGACTACTTCCCTGGCGGTAAATGGCCGCTGGTTGGCGCCGACGCCGCCGCGGACAACGCCGTCAAGGTGGTTCAGGCGGCCCGCGACGCCGGGGATCTGATCGTCTTCATCCGCCATGAGTCCGGTGCCGACGCGCCCTTCTTCACGCCTGGTTCCGAGGGCGCCAGGCTGCACCCCAAAGTCCTGAACCTTGAGCACGAGCCGGTGGTGCTCAAGCACTTCCCCAATTCGTTCCGCGACACCGGGCTGCAGGCGCTGCTTGAAGAAAAAGGCATCGAGCACCTGGTGATCATCGGCTCCATGAGCCACATGTGCATCGACGCCACCACCCGAGCGGCGGCGGACCTCGGCTACACCGTCAAAGTGATTCATGACGCCTGCGCCAGTCGTGACCTGGAGTTCAATGGCGATGTAGTGCCGGCCGCCCAGGTCCACGCCGCGTTCATGTCCGCACTGGGCTTCGCCTATGCCGAGGTGCTGAATACCGAAGCTTATCTGGCCTGATGAAGGAGAAAACAATGAGCGACAAGAAAGCCGACATTCTGGTCTGGGGTCCGATGCATGCCTCGCTGATGCACCACCTTGAGCGCGATTACAGCGTGCACAAACTCGCCGACATCCACGACATCGACGCCTGGGCCAGCCAACACGGGGCCAAGGTGCGCGGCGTCGTCACCAGCGGTGTGTTCGGCACCGACAATGCCGTTCTCGATCGGCTGCCGAACCTGGAAGTGGTCAGCAGCTTTGGCGTCGGCTACGACGCGGTGGACACCGAGTATCTGGCGCGCCGTGGTATCAAGCTGAGCACCACGCCCGAGGTCCTCAATAACGCTGTCGCCGAAACCGCCATGGCGCTGATGCTCTGCGTGTCCCGCCGCATCAGCGAAGCCGAGCGCTTCGTGCGGGCCGGTCAGTGGCCCAACGGCAAGTTCCCCCTCGGCAATGACCTGTGCGGCAAGACCTGCGGCATCGTCGGCCTGGGCAAGATCGGCAAGACCATCGCCAAGCGCGCCGCCGCGTTCGAAATGAACATCGCCTACTTCCGCCGTGGCCGCGCCTACGACGATGTGCCCTACCGGCACTACGGTGACCTTCGGGACCTGGCCCAGGACTCGGACTACCTGATCGTCATCGTCCCCGGCGGCCCGGACACCCAACACCTGATCGACGCCGACGTGCTTCGAGCCCTCGGTCCCAAGTCATTCCTGATCAACGTCGCCCGCGGCAGCGTCGTCGACGAGAAGGCCCTGGTCGCCTCGCTGATCGCCTCGGAAATCGCCGGGGCCGGCCTCGATGTGTTCGAAGACGAGCCCAACGTGCCCGCCGAACTGTGGAAGCTGGACAATGTGGTGCTCACGCCGCACATCGGCTCGGGGACCTACGAAACCCGCCAGGCCATGGCCGACCTAGTGTTCGCCAACGTCAGTGGTCATTTCGACAAGGGCACGCTGGTCACCCCGGTCGAGCTGTAACCGATGCTTCACGCGCAGGCCCGACGATGGAACCGTCGGCCTGCTCCCATGGCGGTTAGCCCTCCTGCACACCTTCCCAGTGGACTGGGTGCGCCGTACCGTAAGTCAGTGACTGAACATCGACGCCAACTTTTCTGGATAATGCCGGTCGAACTGCCCCTACCCGCATTCCAGACACCTGAACACGCATTCCGGTCGAGAAAGCCCGATCGAGAGAGAAGGAGAGCCCTGTTTGAATATTGCCGGCGTCATTTTTGACTGCGACGGAACCCTGGTTGACAGCGAACGGCTGGCCGCCGGCCTGCTGCGCGACATCCTCAACAAGCATCAAGTGTTGCTGAGCGTCGACGAAGTGCTGCAACGCTTTCGTGGCGTGCAGTTTGCGCTGTGCCTGGAAGGCCTGTGCCGCGATTATCCATGGCTGCCAAGCGACGAAATCGAACCCGAATTCCGCGCGCGCACCCTGCCGCTGCTGCAGGAACGCCTCGAAGAAATGCCCGGCGCAGTCGAATTCGTGCGCAACCTCTCGCTGCCCAAATGCGTGGCGTCCAACGGCCCGCGCAGCAAGATCGAAACCTGCCTGAGCACGGTCGGCCTGCTGGACGTGTTCCACGGCCTGATCGTCAGCGCCTATGAAGTGCAATCGTGGAAACCCTCCCCGATCCTGATCGAACACGCCGCCGAACTGCTGGGCCTGCCGCCCAATCAGTGTCTGCTGGTGGAAGACAGCATTCCGGGCGTTGAAGCAGGACTCGGCGCCGGCGCCCAAGTGGCGGGTTATGGCGACACGGATTTCTCGGCGTTCATGGACAACGCCAACTTTCATCGCGTCAAAGATTTCGGCGAATTGAAGGAATTGGTACAGCGCATCAGTTGATCGACCGGCCATCCATCCGATCGGCCCTTGTTCATCCCCGGCTAACTCGATACTGTACATAAAAACAGTATCGAGAAAATCCATGCAGCTGATCGACAAGCTGAGCATCCTCGCCGACGCCGCCAAGTACGACGCCTCCTGCGCCAGCAGCGCCGCACCCAAGCGCAGTTCCGAAGGCAAATCCGGGCTCGGATCGAGCACCGGCATGGGCATCTGCCACAGCTACACCCCCGACGGGCGCTGTGTCTCGCTGCTGAAAATCCTCCTCACCAACTTCTGCCTGTACGACTGCCAGTACTGCGTGAATCGCCGGTCCAGCGACGTGCCGCGCGCACGTTTCAGCCCGGAAGAAGTGGTCACCCTGACCATGGACTTCTACCGCCGCAATTGCGTCAGCGGCCTGTTTCTCAGCTCCGGGATCATCCGCTCGGCCGACTACACCATGGAACAGCTGATCCGCGTCGCCAAGCTGCTGCGTGAAGAGCATGAATTCCGTGGCTATATCCACCTCAAAACCATCCCTGAAGCCGACCCTGCGCTGATCGAAGAAGCCGGTCGCTATGCCGATCGCCTCAGCGTCAATATCGAGCTGCCCACCCAGCTGGGCCTGCAAACCCTGGCACCGGAAAAGGAAATGGGCTCGATCAAGCAGGCCATGCAGACCATTTACACCGGTCAGCAAACCGTGCTCAACGAGCCGCATGCGCCGAAATTCACGCCCGCCGGGCAAAGCACGCAGATGATTGTGGGCGCTGACGAAACCGATGACAGCACCATCCTGCACACCGCCGAATCCCTGTACGGCGATTTCCGCCTCAAGCGCGTCTACTACTCGGCGTTCAGCCCGATTCCGAACAGCCCGAAGAGCGTGCCCCACGCTGCGCCGCCACTGATGCGCGAGCACCGCTTGTATCAGGCTGATTTCCTGCTGCGCAGCTATGGCTACAGCGCGAACGAACTGCTGCAAGGCCCCGGTCATCTGGCCCTGGACATCGATCCGAAACTCGCCTGGGCGCTGGAGCATCGCGACATCTTCCCGCTGGACCTCAACCGCGCGGAGCCAGCGATGATCGCGCGAATCCCCGGCATCGGCATTCGCACCACCAAACGTCTGGTCGAACTGCGCCGCCAACGTCGCATTCGTTACGAAGACCTGACCCGGCTGCGCTGTGTGCTGGCCAAGGCCAAGCCGTTCATCATTACCAGCGACTACCATCCGCGTCAGGCCGAGAGCTCGAGCATCGATTTACGCGAGCAACTGCGCGACAAACCGCAGCCGCAACAGATGGCGCTGTGGGGATGATCATTCTTGATTGCGCCGACTCATTCGACACCTGGCGGCAGCAGGCGCGCTGGCTGCTGAGCCACCAGATCAACCCGGACCAGGTGAGCTGGAGCGTGCAGCAGGACGCCGACCTCTTCGCCAGCGACGCCGATTACCCGGACGAGCCCGGCCCGTTTCGCGCGCGCATTCCCCTCGAATTGCTGGAACTGCTACAGAACGCCGCGCAGTTCTGCGGCGACCAGCGCTGGACGCTGCTCTACGAAGTGCTCTGGCGGGTCAGTCACGGTGATCGCACGGCCATGCTGGCCGGCGACAAACTGGGCAGCGAACTGCACCGGCGCTTGAAACAGGTCAGCCGCGAAGCCCATCACCTGCACGCGTTTCTGCGCTTCGTGGCGCTGCCGGTGATCGACAATGCCGAAGACGTTGCGGCCAAGGCGGCGTTGCTGGAGATGTCCTGCCTGCCGGAATACGTCGCGTGGCACGAGCCCGCCCATGACATTCTGCGCACCGCCAGCGAGCACTTCATCGGGCGCATGGGCCGTCATCGCTGGATGATCGCAACGCCCAAAGACGGCGTGTTCTATGACGGCAAGCAGCTGATTCATCAGCCTGAATGCCCGGAAGCGTGGCAATCCCTGGCACGCAATGCCGATGATCCCCACGGCAATCTGTGGCTGACCTACTACAGCCACATCTTCAATCCGGCGCGGCTCAATCCGAAAGTCATGCAGGGCCACCTGCCGGCGCGGTTCTGGAAGAATCTGCCGGAAGGACCGCTGATTCCAGCGTTGATCAGTGAGGCGCGTACCGGTGGGCAGCGTGATGGTCAGGCGCGGGAGATTGCCGAGCGGCGCGGCAAAGTGATTCGGGGCAAACCGGCGGGGGCCTCACCCGCTTCAGAAGCCCCTTAAGCTGCGCGAGTCGGTCTGAGGTTTCCGCGCAGCGTTATTGACCGAGGCTGCTGACGGGATCAAATTCACGATGGGCGGCGGTCTGCATCCCGGCGGTGCCGAGGGGCGTACCCAACGCAGTGCCGAAAAAGCGCACGGCTTCGGTGCTCAGGTCGCGGTGAATGCTTTCTCGGTTGACGCCGATGGCATCGGTACACAGGCCCGGTTGGGTGGCCCGTTGCTCGTCATCACAGGGCGCCATGAACACAAAGTGCCCTGCGCCGGCAAACAACTTGAAATCCGAGACATCGGGGAGCTTGCGGGCCAATGCTTCAGCGTTCTTGTCGATGGCGAGCAATTCGTCGCCGTCGCCGCTGTACAGCAACACCGGCACGTGCACCTCAGCCAAGGTCTGCCGACCGAACATCAACCCCAGCGGCGCCATGAGCATCAAGGCCCCCACGCGGGGATCGGCTTGGGCGTGCAGGTCGTCACGGTCTGCCACCAGTTCGCCTTGGGTTTTGCAGGCGTCACGGTCCTGGGGGCGCTCGGTGCAGTAATGGCGCAGACGCTGCAGATCAGGCTGGGCGCCGGCGAGGATTAACGCCGTTTCGCCGCCCGCCGAATAACCGATCACCCCCACCCGACGCGCGCTGATGTACGGCGACAGCATCGGGTCGATCAGCGCGGCACTGATGGCTTCGGAGATTTGCAGCGGGCGACCGTAGAGATTGCTCAGGCTGCCCAGACGGCTGTGGTCCATGTAGTTGTCGCCCGGATGAAACACCGCCACGACGACAAAGCCCTTGCGCGCCAATGATGTCGCGAGGTCGTGCTGCGCCAGCGGCGTGCCGGTGTTGCCGTGGGACAGCATCAGCAGCGGGAAACGACCCATGGCAATGGTGGCGTCTTCCGATGCTTCAATCGGATACCCCTGAACGCGGGTGACGTGCTCATCGTCGGTGGACGGGTAAAAGGCATAGGCGTGCATGGGCCGGGAATCCAGCGGATCGAGAAACGTCAGCTCGTGAAAGCCCACGCTCCAGCTCTGCAGCTCGCTGGCCTGCACCGAAATCAGGCTGCCCAGCAGGCTGATCATCATCACTGCACAAAGACGCATCATTGCAATGCCCCTCACCTTATCAATCCATCCCTGCCGATTCAGACGCTCAAGGCCTGAGGGCCCGTAAAAACGGCGTCTGTCGCTATCTGACCCGCGGGGTTCGATAACATTCCGAAACGTTTGAGGATCAAGGGTGCACAAGGCGGGCCAAGCTCGATGAATGAAAGACAGCGGCCGCCGTTTGACGCAGAACAGACCGATTGGGCCGGCATTCTACGGTGCTGCAACGAGATTACGCGCAAAGATCTCATAAAGCCTGTCGCGGGGCTGAATGACAGGACGCAAAAGCCGAGGGGGACAAAGCCGAGGGTTTACCTGACCGGGAAGGTCGCGTGTATCCCTGCGAGTTCAAAAGCCGAGGGGACTCAAAAGCCGAGGGGACGGCCGAGGGGACTGATTTATTTACAGCGCTTCACCGTAAATCAATCTGTCCCCTCGGCTGCTGAGGGTTTACCGACCGGGAAGGTCGCGTGTATCCCTGCGGGTTGGTCGGATCAGGCGAACAGCGTTTCGCTGATGTTCTTTTGCGCGGCGGCCATGGCAGCGGCACGCGGCTCCTCACCATAAGCCAGGCCTTCGGCCACAACGAATTGCAGGTCGGTGACGCCGATGAAACCGAACACCACCTTGAGCAAGTCATTATGGCCTACGCCGCTCGGCAGGCCCTGATGCAGACCGCCAGTGGTCGAAACGACGATCACTTTCTTGCCCTTGCACAGACCTTCCGGGCCCGCCTCGGTGTAACGGAACGTGCGGCCTGCCACACAGATCCGGTCGATCCACGCCTTCAACTGGCTCGGGATGCTGAAGTTGTACATCGGCGCACCGATGATCACCACGTCCGCCGACAGAAACTCCGCCAGCGTCGCTTCGTTGGTCTCCACGTCCAGCGTCTGCGCCGTATCGCGGCCCTCCACCGGCGTCCCCGCAGCAGCCAGCGTCGCGCCGGAGAAATGACTGAGTGGCTCATTCGCCAGATCGCGGTACACCACCTGAGTGTCCGGGGCAGAAGCGGTGAAAGCCTCCACGACACTGCGGCTCAACTGACGCGAAGCGGAGTGATCGCCGAGGATGCTGGAATCGATGTGCAAGAGTTTCATAAAGTGCTCCCAAGGTGAGAATCGCCGCCGGGCGATCAAGTGGCGTCATCCTACCTTGAGAGGTAATAAGTGATTAGAGGGTGCAAATGCATTTGATCGTCTCACATACAGGACAATCAAAAGATGGAGCATCGATGCTGGTTTAAAGAATGCTAAAAAACCTGACATTCATAGTGTTCACACCGGCCCCTTCCCGGCTAAAGCCGGTCCCACAAACACCGCGCGCATTCAGCAGGACCGCCGCCGACGGTAGGACCGGCTTCAGCCGGGAAGCTCTTGATCTGCTTTTGATGTTCATACACAAATAGCCCAGACACTGCCAATCGCGACTTGGGTGCAGGCTGAACGCAGGTCTCGCGGAGTGGGCCGAGCCGCATGGATGCGGCGAGAGCCGCCCCCCGCCATGGATGGCGGATGGCGGCGGGCCCACGGAGCGAGACCGGAGTGAAGGAACCCTGAGGAACGAAGGGCCAAACCAGGAGCAAGCACCCTTGGTTACTTGGGGTGCTTTTCCAAGTAACTCGCCGAAGGCGAAACAGTCTGCCCCCAGGCAGACGCCCTTGATTTTAAAGAACCTTGATCTTGATCTTGATCTTGATCTTGATCTTGATCTTGATCTTGATCTTGAAAAACCCGGGGACAGATTAATTTACGGTGAAGCGCTGTAAATAAATCAGTCCCCTACAGCTTGCCGGCCAGCTCACACGCCTCCCGATCCGCCTTCGCATTCAACCCAAAATCCTCCGCCAGCAAATCCACCAACCCCCGCACCGACGGCAATAACCCCCGGCGAGACGGAAACACCGCATGAATCAGCCCGCTTGGCGGCCGAAACCCCGGCAACAACTCAACCAGCCGCCCCTCATGCAACGAATGCCGAACCATAATCTCCGGCATCTGCACCACCCCCACCCCCTCCACCGCCGCCCGGTGCAACGCATCCAGATCCGACGACACAAAGCGTGGCTGATGGGCAACCTCGATCCGCTCACCACCCGGCCCGATCAACGCCCAACGGTGCTCACGGTTTGCCGGCGCCAGATCCATACTCGGCAGCCCCACCAACTCCTGCGGCGTTCGAACCACCTTACCCTCCAGCAGCGACGGACGAACCACCAACCGCTGATGGCTCTCGCCCAACACCTTCATCACCAGATTCTCGTCCTCCAGAGGCGGAAAACGCACCCTCAGCGCGATGTCATAGCCCTCCCCCAACACATCCACCCGTCGGTTCGTGCTCTCCACCTGAACCTGCACTTTCGGGTGCAGCACCATAAACTTGACGATCGTGTCGCTCACCCCCATCGCACCCAGCGCCGGTGGGCAACTGATGCGCACGATGCCCTGGGGTTCGGACCTCGACTGCTCAACCACCTTCTCCGCCGCATCGGCCTCCACCAGCATCGCCACGCAATGACGGTAGTAATCCAGCCCCACCTCGGTCACCGTGAACTTGCGCGTGGTGCGCTGGATCAGACGTACCCCGAGCCGATCTTCCAGTTGAGCAATGCGGCGGCTGAGCTTGGTCTTCGGTACGTCGATCTTGCGCGCGGCGGCGGCGAACCCCTTGTTCTCGACCACCTGCACGAAGTAGTACAAATCGTTGAAGTCGTACACGGTATGCCGCTCGCCTGGCCGAAAGGGTCCGCGATTGTCGCAGGTTGCAAATGGGCTGTCCTGCGCCGCGGCGGACAAACGATCCGGCCAGAAAAACATCCGTTACGCACCTTGACCTTGCCAGAAGGGCAAGGTTGATCCTTACTGGCAATCGACTTACCGGAGTGTCCACGATGCCCAGTCCCGCAACATTCGATCTGCCTATCGCCGGCATGACCTGCGCCAGTTGCGCAGGCCGGGTCGAGCGCGCGTTGCGCAAAGTGCCCGGCGTCCAGGTCGCCACGGTCAACCTCGCCAACGAACGCGCCCACGTCGAAGTCAGCGGGCAGATCGACCCCGCCGTGCTGGTGGCGGCCGTCGACAAGGCTGGCTACAGCGCCAGCCTCGAACAGGATTCAGCCGTCCAGCAGGCCGACCAGCGCCAACGCCACAACACCGAGCGCTGGCAACTGATACTTGCCATTGTCCTGGCGCTGCCGCTGGTGGTGCCAATGCTGCTGCAGCCGTTCGGCGTCCACGGGATGCTGCCGGCGTGGTTGCAGTTTGCCCTGGCCACCCCCGTACAATTCCTCCTCGGCGCGCGCTTTTACGTCGCCGCCTGGAAAGCCGTGCGCGCCGGTTCCGGCAACATGGACTTGCTGGTCGCGCTGGGCACCAGTGCCGGATATGGGCTGAGCATCTACCAATGGTTGAGCGCTGCGCCCGGGACGATGCCGCACCTGTATTTCGAGGCGTCGGCGGTGGTGATCGCACTGGTCCTCCTCGGCAAATACCTCGAAAGCAGCGCCAAGCGCCAGACCGCCAGCGCCATTCGGGCGCTGGAGGGATTACGCCCTGAACGCGCGATCAAGCGGGTGGACGGCCAGGACATGGAGGTCGCCATCAGCACACTGAGCATTGGCGATCAGGTGTTAGTAAAACCCGGCGAGCGCTTCCCGGTGGATGGCGAGGTGATCGAAGGCCAGAGCCACGCCGACGAAGCCCTGATCAGCGGCGAGAGCCTGCCGGTCCCCAAGCAACCCGGCGACAGGGTCACCGGTGGCGCGATCAATGGCGAGGGCCGCCTGCTGATCAGCACTCAGGCACTGGGCGCAGAAACCGTGCTGGCGCGCATCATCCGTCTGGTGGAAGACGCGCAGTCAGCCAAGGCGCCGATCCAGAAACTGGTCGACAAGGTCAGCCAGGTGTTCGTGCCGGTGGTCCTGCTGATTGCCCTGGCGACGCTGGTCGGCTGGCTGATGGCCAGCGCGTCGCTGGAGGCCGCGGTGATCAACGCCGCCACCGTGCTGGTCATCGCCTGCCCCTGTGCCCTCGGGCTGGCCACGCCGACTGCGATCATGGCCGGCACCGGCGTGGCCGCCCGCCACGGCATTTTGATCAAGGACGCCGAAGCCCTTGAACGCGCCCATGAAGTCACCACGGTGGTCTTCGACAAGACCGGCACGCTGACCTCCGGCGCGCCGCGCATTGCCCACATGGCCGCCCTCGACGGTGATGAAAACGGCCTGCTGCAACTGGCCGGTGCGCTGCAGCGTGGCAGCGAACACCCGTTGGCCAAAGCGGTGCTGGACGTGACCACAGAACGCGGCCTGAACCTGGGGGACGTCAGCAACAGCCGCGCGCTGGCCGGACGCGGTATCGCCGGCACCCTGGACAGCCGCGAACTGGCGCTGGGCAATCAGCGCCTGCTGCAAGAAAGCGGCTTGCTGCAAGAAAGCAACTTGACCGGGGTCGACCTGTACGGGCGGGCTCAGGCCTGGGAAGCCGAAGGCCGCACGCTGTCCTGGCTGATCGAACTGAGCCCGCAGCGTCAGGTGCTCGGCTTGTTTGCCTTCGGCGACACGCTCAAGACCGGCGCCGTTGAGGCCATCGCGCAACTGACCGCCCGGCACATCAGCAGTCACCTGCTGACGGGAGACAATCTTGGCAGCGCCAGGGTCGTCGCGCAGGCGCTGGGCATCAACGACGTGCACGCCGAAATACTGCCCGCCGACAAAGCCGCCACCGTCGTGGCCCTGAAAAAAACCGGCGTGGTGGCGATGGTCGGTGACGGCATCAACGACGCCCCTGCCCTGGCCGCTGCCGACATCGGCATCGCCATGGGCGGCGGCACGGACGTGGCCATGCACGCCGCCGGCATCACCCTGATGCGCGGCGACCCGCGGTTGATCCCGGCCGCGCTGGACATCAGCCGCAAGACCTACGCAAAGATCCGGCAAAACCTCTTCTGGGCCTTCGTCTATAACCTGATCGGCATTCCGCTGGCCGCGTTCGGTCTACTCAATCCGGTCCTGGCAGGTGCAGCCATGGCCTTGTCCAGCGTCAGCGTGGTGAGCAACGCCCTGCTGTTGAAAACCTGGACACCCAAAGACCAAGCCAACGACGAACCTATAGACGCCCCCAACTACAAGCCCAACGACACGGGAGACGCTTCATGAACATCGGACAAGCCGCCAAACGCAGCGGCCTCAGCGCCAAGATGATTCGCTACTACGAATCCATCGGCCTGCTCCCTGCCGCTGCCCGCACCGACAGCGGCTATCGCTTGTACGGCCCGGACGAGCTGCACACCCTGGCGTTCATCAAACGCTCGCGGGATCTGGGGTTTTCCCTGGAAGCGGTCGGCAAACTGCTGACCCTGTGGCAAGACCGCGGCCGTGCCAGTGCCGACGTCAAGGCGCTGGCCCACCAGCACATCGCCGAACTCAATCAGAAAATCGAGGAATTGGCCGGGCTGCGTGACACCCTGCAGAACCTGGTCAGCCACTGCCAGGGCGATCGCCGCCCGGACTGTCCGATTCTGGCGGACCTGGCGTCGAATGGAGGTCGCGCCCATGGGTAACCCACGCACTCGTATACCCCTAACCGCCCTTCAGGAACATGCCGATGCAGATTGAAGACGTCGCCGCGTTCTGCCTGAATCTTCCCGGCGCGCGGGAGGATTACAAATGGGGCGGCGTCAGGGTGTTCTCCATCGCCGACACCAAGATGTTCGCGGTGATGGGCCTGGCCGGGAACGACCTGTCGTTCAAGGTCGGCGCCGAGCTGTTCCTCGGCTACGTCGACCGTCCGGGCGTGCGCCCTGCGCCTTACCTGGCCCGCGCCCACTGGATCACCCTGACCTACCCGTTCGCCATGGGCGAAGACGAGCTAAAGGAAGCGCTGATCCGCTCCCACCAGTTAGTAGTCGGCAAGCTGTCGAAGCGCCGCCAGGTGGCGTTGAAACTGTAAACGGGTCCATCCAGCGTTTCTGCAAGCCATTCAATACAAGTGGCGCGAAATCAGGCGACCGCCGAACAGCAGCCGGTCGATCCAGAACAATTCGTGCAGCAGCACAATCAACCAGAACACCAGCTGGTACGAAAACTTGCGGGTCTTGTGGCGGAACACTTGCTGGGCCAGCAGCGCACCCGGCCACCCGCCCAGCAGTTCGCTCACGTGCAGCAGCTTTTCCGGCGTCCGCTGGCCGCCGCGCTGGGCCTGCTTCTTGTCCCAGCCGTAAAACCCAAAGGCGACAACGCTCATCAGCCCGTAGATCGCCGCCGGCAGCCAGCTGCCACCGCGGGTCCAGTAGGTGACGACGCCGTAGACCGGCAAGCCGCACAGCAACAGCATCGCCACCAGCTTGAGTTTCAGAAAGCGCACGGCGACAGGCTTCGCTGCGGCCGAGCGCCCCGGGTGTTGCGATTCGGAACGTTGAGTCATCGGAAGATCAGCCCTGCACACTGGACCAGTCGACCCAGCCGAATTGCCAGGTCGCGAGAATCAGCAGACCGAAGGCGATGCGGTACCAGGCGAACACGTCGTAGCTGTGGGTGGCAATGAACTTGAGCAGGCCGCGAACGGCGATCATGGCGAAGATGAACGCGGCGATGAAGCCGATGGCGAACACCGGCAGATCATCGGGCTGGAACAGGTGGCGGTATTTGTACCCCGAGTACACCGAAGCCGCGATCATGGTCGGCATCGCCAGAAAGAACGAAAACTCGGTGGCGGTCTTGCGTGACAGGCCGAACAGCAGCCCGCCGATGATGGTCGAGCCCGATCGCGAAGTACCCGGAATCATCGCCAGGCATTGCGCGAAGCCGACCTTCAACGCATCCACCCAAGTCATCTCATCCACGGTTTCGGCGTGAATCACATGCTCGCGGCGCTCGGCCCAGAGCATGATGAAGCCGCCGACCACCAGTGCAACGGCCACTGTGATCGGGTTGAACAGGTATTCGTGGATCAGATCGGAAAACAGCACCCCGAGCACCATGGCCGGCAACACGCCGACGATGAGGTTGGCGGTGAAACGCCGGGCTTCGGGCCGGGTCGGCAGCCCGGTGACCACGTCGAGGATCTTGCGACGAAACTCCCACATCACCGCCAGGATTGCCCCCAACTGAATAATGATATTGAACGCCATCGCGCGCTCGCCGCCAAAACCGATCAGGTCCGCAACGATGATCTGATGGCCCGTGCTGGAAATCGGCAAAAACTCCGTCAGCCCTTCTACAACCCCAAGTATCAGCGCCTGTGCAGCGGTCCAAAGATCCATCATTCCCCCGGCTGGAACCTGCTCATGGCACGGCTCTCTTGATATGTATTACAAACTGTTGCGCGAACGATAAACGGTCAAACGTAAAAAAAGCATGAACGTTACCGCGCTCTGCCTCGGGCATGAGCGCGGCGATGCTAGCAGACCTTTCTGACGAACGCGCTAGCATGAATACTGGCGCGAAGGCTTTGACGTTTACCCCATCGTCGTTACATTGCCTCTATGAACCCGACGTGCTGCCCAAGCTGTTTTTCTACTGCCTTTTCAGACGCTTCCGACGCATCATCGCGTCCCACCTCGGGCCATAAAGCGCCTACAATCGCCGACCCGTTTTTCCACCGTCTCTTCAGGAGTTGCCATGTCAGGGCTTGAGCTGTTTGCCGCTGCACTCGGTGTCATTGCCGTCTGGCTGACAGTCAAACAGAACCCATGGTGCTGGCCGATCGGTCTGGTCATGGTGTTGCTCTACACCTGGATCTTCTTCGACGTGAAGCTCTACTCCGACATGCTGTTGCAGGTGGTGTACGCCGTGCTGCAGCTGTATGGCTGGTGGCAGTGGACCCGCCGTGGCGCGGCGGACAACGGCCGCATCGTCACCTCGCTGGGCAGCGGCAGCCTGTTGCTCAGCCTGGTCGCCGGCGCCGTGGTCAGCGTTGTCCTTGGCGCGGCCATGGCCCATTTCACCGACGCCGCGCAACCCTGGCTCGACGCCACACTGACCGGTTACAGCCTGGTCGCGCAGGTCTGGATGGCGCAAAAGCGGGTGCAGTGCTGGCCGCTGTGGATCCTGCTCGACGTGATCTTCGTGGGCCTGTTTCTCTATAAAGCGCTGTACCTCACCGCGGGTCTGTACGCGCTGTTCACCCTGCTCGCCGTGCAGGGCTGGCGCGACTGGCGCGCCGACCCCGCGCTGGCGCGTTGACCGGGATGAAAGTGCTGGTACTCACAGGGCCCGAATCCAGCGGCAAGAGCTGGCTGGCGGAAGAGATTCAGCGGCAGTTCGGCGGCGTGCGGGTGGGCGAGTACGTGCGCCAGTTCATCGATGAGGTACAGCGGGACACCTGCTACGCCGACATCGACGTCATTGCCCGGGAACAACTGGCCCGTGAGGACGCCGCGCGGTCGCTCAAACCGTCACTGCTGATCCTCGACACCCATTTGCTCAGCAACGTCCTCTGGAGCCGTGCGCTGTTCAACGACTGCCCGGCGTGGATCGAAACCGCCCTCGCCGAGCGCCACTACGATCTGCACCTGCTGCTGTCCCCGGAGGGGGTCGAATGGGTCGGCGACGGTCAGCGTTGCCAGCCAGACCTGGCCGAGCGCCAGGCATTCTTCGAGGCCAGCCGGCAATGGCTGGTGGCCCACGGGCAGCCTTTCGAGGTGATTGGCGGGAGCTGGAGCCACCGCAGTGAGCAAGCACTGCAGCGGGTCAGCCAACTGATCAATGACTGAGAGCCTGCACGCCGGAGGTGAACGCCGGCGGCTGCATCGCTCAAGGCCTGATCAACGAATCTGATGCTTGTGCAGCAGGCGATAGAACGTTGGCCGAGAAATACCGAGCACTTTGGCGGCCACGCTGAGGTTGTCGCTGTGACGGGTCAACACATCACACAGCGCTTGCCGTTCCGCCCGGGACTTGTACTCATCCAGAGTGGCCATGCTGGTGCTGATCTCTTCTTCGCCCAGCAGCCCCAGGTCGAACGCTTCGATCTGCCGCCCTTCCGCCAGCACCAGCCCGCGACGCACCCGGTTCTCCAACTCCCGCACGTTGCCGGGCCAGTCGTGCTTGCCCATGGCAACCAGCGCGTCCTGACTGAAATTGCGTGCCCGCCGGCCGGTTTCCCGGCTGTAGAACTGGGCGAAGTGATTGGCCAGCAACGCCAGATCACCGTGCCGCTCGCGCAACGGCGCAGTGCCGACCTGCAACACGTTGAGCCGGTAATACAGGTCTTCGCGAAACCGCTTCATGCGAATCGCCGCTTCCAGATCGACGTGGGTCGCCGCCAGCACGCGCACATCCACCGGGACACGCTCCCCCGCCACTTCAATGTGCCGATCCTGCAGGAACCGCAGCACATTCGCCTGGACCTCCAGGGGCAAATCGCCGATCTCGTCGAGAAACAGGGTGCCGCCATTGGCCTCTTCAATGCGCCCCGTCCTGCGCTGGCGTGTTGCGTCTCCCGCGTCGGCGGTGCCGAACAACTCTTCCTGCAGCCATTGCTCCGACATCGCCCCGCAGTTGACCGAAATGAAGGGTTGCTCGCGGCGCTGGGACTGAGCATGCAGCGTGCGTGCGATCAACTCCTTGCCCGTCCCGCCTTCGCCACGGATCAGCACCGGTGATTCGGTGGGCGCCAGCTTGCTCAGCAATCGGCGCAACTCGCGCATCGGCCGGCTTTCCCCCAGCAATTGCTGGCCAGGATTCTCTCCAAAGGGGGCGCCTTTGCCATAACCGCCACCGCCGGCAACGCTGGCGCCTTTGGCACGCAGCCGCGCCATGCCGTAGGCGCGCCCCAGCGTGATCTGCACGCGGGCGACGTCGAAGGGCAAGGTATGGAAATCGAAGAACCACTCACAGACAAAATCACCGATGTGCTCGCGGCGCAGGTCCTCGCTGGTCAGCACGGCGATCCATTCGGTGTTGCTTCGAGAGATAAGGGACTTGACCACTTCAGGGTGTTCGAAATGCTCGGGCAGCAGGCGGATGAGGCCAACGTCACAGGGACGCAACGCGGCCTCTTCAAGGGTGCAGCTGTCGACATCCCACCCGGCAATGCGCAGGCCGGGGACCAGTTGCAGACATTCCTCGCACGGTTCGACGATCAGCAGGCGGCGTATGGAGGCCAGATCATGCATGTGAGTTTCCTTGGCGCCGGGGTCGCGTAGTGATCCATGGAGAAAACATTCTTATAAACAGTGCCTTGTGAAGGCCGATTGACACCATAGCAAGGTTTCTGACGCCCCCTTGGATCGATTCTGTATAAGCCTAAGATCGAAACGTGCTTAGCGTTTACGTACACCATCAAGCGCGCTTGGCAGTGAAGAACCTGGCCTCGCAGGAGTTTGGCTCAGGCGCGGCAAGGAAGCGCGGCAAAAGCGCCGCTTAAAATAAATCAAGAAATTTCAAAATGGGTGTGACTCAGCCCTGGGGGACGGTCATCAGTACAAGTAGCAACACCAGACGCCACCGAGCGAAACGCCCGCCGCCGGTGCTCAACGTACACGGGCACTTTGAGGACAGTCCATGAACGCCCCCTTGCGCTTCAACGATGCTTTGCTGATTGCCGGTCACGCCTTTGAACCCTTCCAGTGCGTGGCCTGGGCCCCACAGGATGGCAACGGCGAACTGAGCCTCACCGTCATCGATCGCACCAGCACCCGCATTGGCCGCAAGCAGATCCCCAGCAGCGCCTATTCCGATCCGAAGCAACTGGCGCAGTTTCTCGAACAGGCCCGGGCTGAAATCAGCGGCGAAGGCTACAGCCTCGAGCCGTGGACCATGCCCGCCTGAGACCCGAACGACGACGTGCGCTCAGCACTCGTCGATGTGGCGGTAGTCAGCGTTGAGTTGCACGGCGATGTCCCGGGCGCGGCCCAGCCGTATGGGCCCACGCTCGATGTCGATCAGCAGCACGGGGCCGCTGAACACGGGAAGCGGCTGCGCCGGTCGTGCTGATAGCTCCGGTATGTCCTTGACCCGCCCGTCCGTGAGAATCAGCACCCGTTGCTGTTCCGCCGGGCAGCGCTTGTGCCGATTTGCGGACCAGTCAGCCGCCTGATTGATCGCATCCCACAGCGGCGTGCCGCCCCCCGCACCCAATGCATCCAGCCACGGCTGCAACCCGGCGCTGGCTTTCAGGCCCTGATGCTGCCAGCGCGCGCCGGTGCCGCTGGCGGTGAGCAAGGCCAGTCTGGCGCGCTGCCGATACGCATCATCGAACAACCCCGCCAACAAACCCTTTGCCTGACTCAACGCGTGATTGCGCCGGGTCGACGCCGACGCGTCGACGATCACCAGCCAGAGCTGCTCCGGCCGGCGACTGCGGGGCTGATGCACCAGATCGCTGCGAACCCGGGGGCGGCCACGGAGCAAGGTGGGCAGCCACGCAATCGCGCCCTCTGCACCCGCGCGGGTCGCGCCGTTTCGGCCGCCGCCCAGTGCACCAGGTCGAGGGCTGGCATTCGCCCCCTTCGACAGACGGGGGCGAATGCCTAGGGCTTTTTTGGCCAGTGGGGCACTTCTTTGCGGTGACCCGTCTGCACGGTGCGGGCAGGCAACTCACCCCAACTGCCCTCGCCTGTTTCCGGCGATTCAG
This sequence comes from Pseudomonas sp. W2Oct36, assembly GCF_041060465.1. Classification (NCBI taxonomy): domain Bacteria; kingdom Pseudomonadati; phylum Pseudomonadota; class Gammaproteobacteria; order Pseudomonadales; family Pseudomonadaceae; genus Pseudomonas; species Pseudomonas sp. W2Oct36. Next base: position 8,176 of record NZ_JAUERW010000030.1, on the reverse strand, counting down.
GTTGCCGCGGAGCACCGTCATCGGGTTTCGGCGGGGTTTGTTGTGATGGCGCAGGCGGCTGGGATTGCGGTTGTTGGGGCGGTTGCGGTTCGCGACGACGGTGACGCAGTGCAAAGTCGGCCACGGCGTCGATGTCCGCCTCGGCGATATGCGCAGCGCCGCGCCAGGCAGCATGGGCACGGGCCGCGCGCAACCAGACCAGGTCCGCTCGCATACCGTCGACCCCGGCGGCAAAACAGCGCTCGGTGATCAGGCCCAGACTGGCATCATCCAGTTCAATGCTCGGCAACAGCCCCCGGGCGCTTTCACAACGGGTCTGCAACGCCAGCTGTTGCGGGGCCCATTGCTGACAGAAGGCTTCGGGCGCGGCGTCGAAATCCAGCCGACGGCGAATGATCTGCCCGCGCTGTTGCGGCATTGTCTGCCCGCTCAACGCCACGTTCAGGCCGAAACGGTCAAGTAGCTGCGGGCGCAGTTCGCCTTCTTCCGGGTTCATGGTGCCGATCAGCACAAAGCGCGCCGCGTGGCGATGGGAAATGCCGTCGCGCTCCACCAGATTGACTCCGCTGGCGGCGACGTCCAGCAGCAAGTCGACCAAGTGGTCCGGCAGCAGGTTGACTTCATCGACGTACAGCACGCCGCCGTCCGCCTTGGCCAGGACCCCCGGCGAGAACGCCGCGCGGCCCTCGCCCAACGCGGCGTCAAGGTCCAGCGTGCCGACCAGGCGTTCTTCCGTAGCGCCCAGGGGCAGCGTGACGAACTGACCGCTGGCCAGTAAATCCGCGAGCCCTCGGGCCAGGGTCGATTTGGCCATGCCCCGCGGGCCCTCGATCAGCACGCCACCGATTTTCGGGTCGATGGCGGTCAGGCACAGGGCGAGCTTCAGGTCATCGGCACCGACGACGGCGGCCAGGGGGAAATGAGGGGTGTCGGTCATGTTCGATTCTCGTCAAGCCGCGGGGCAGTCATGTGGTTCAAGCCGGTCACGCGCCTTCGCAGGCTGCCCGGCAGGCGCTCTTCCAAGGTCATGACTCTTCGATGTCCAGCAACAGGTTCTCCAGCGCTTCGCGGTACTCGCCCGGTTCCTGCCACAAGCCGCGCTGCTGCGCTTCGAGCATGCGCTCGGTCATGTCCCGCAACGCGTCAGGATTGTGCTGCTGGATGAAATCGCGGGTCGAGGCGTCCAGCAGATAGGCATCGGCCAGCAGCGCGTATTGGTGATCGTCGATCAACTCGGTGGTGGCGTCGAAGGCGAACAGGAAATCCACCGTTGCCGCCATCTCGAATGCGCCCTTGTAGCCGTGGCGTTTGACCCCTTCGATCCACTTCGGATTGGCCGCCCGCGAGCGCACCACCCGGTTGAGTTCTTCCTTGAGCGTGCGGATCTTCGGAAGATCGGGCTGGCTGTGGTCGCCGTGGTAACTGGCGACTTTTGCGCCGGACAGGCTTTCCACCGCCGCCAGCATGCCACCCTGGAACTGGTAGTAATCGTTGGAATCGAGCAGGTCGTGTTCGCGGTTGTCCTGATTCTGCAGCACCGCCTGGACCTGGCTAAGCCGCTTGGCAAAACCTTCACGGGCGGGCGTGCCTTCGTCGCTGCCGCCGTAGGCGTAGCCGCCCCAGTTCAGGTAAACCTCGGCAAGGTCTTCGCGGCTCTGCCACAAGCGTCCGTCGATAGCGTTCTGCACGCCCGCGCCATACGCTCCCGGCTTGGCGCCGAAGACACGCCAGCCGGCCTGCTTCGCCGCTTGCTCGGCATCCAGGCCGTCGCGCAGCAATTGCTCGCGCTCCTGGCGCACGCGGGCGGCCAGCGGGTTCATGTCATCGGGCTCGTCCAGTGCTGCAACGGCCTGCACCGCCGCATCGAACAAGCGGATGAGGTTGGCGAACGCATCACGAAAGAACCCGGAAACCCGCAGGGTCACGTCAACCCGAGGCCGATCAAGCAGGCTCAGGGGCAGGATTTCGAAATCATCGACGCGCTGACTGCCCGTCGCCCACACCGGCCGCACGCCCATCAGGGCCATGGCCTGGGCGATGTCGTCACCGCCAGTGCGCATGGTTGCCGTGCCCCAGACCGACAGCCCGAGTTGACGTAAATAATCACCATGATCCTGTAAGTGCCTCTCCAGCAAAAGGTTTGCCGACTGGAAGCCAATGCGCCAGGCGGTCATGGTCGGCAGGTTACGGACGTCGACAGAGAAGAAATTGCGCCCGGTGGGCAGCACGTCCAGCCGTCCGCGACTGGGGGCGCCGCTCGGGCCGGCGGGGACAAAGCGGCCGCTCAGCGCGCCAAGGAGGTTGGCCATCTCGGCCGGACCGCACGCGTCAAGGCGCGGAATCACCACCTCATACAAAGACTCAACAACCTCCGACAACCCTTTGTTTTCAAAGCGATTAATCACCTCGACTCCAGCGGCAATCTGCTGAATCATCTGCGCAGCCAGCAGTTCCAGTCGCTCGCGGGTGTCACCCGTGGTACGCCAGGGTTCAGCGCTGACCTCATGTAATACCTGAGGTTTATCGCCGGTCCACGGCGCGCCGAGGTCACGGTCCAGCGGGTCGAAATCCAGCGCCAGCGCCTGACTCAAGGCGCGCAACAGGCTCGCCTGACCGCCGCGACCATCACCACGAGGCACGCGCACCATCGCCAGCAGCGTGTCGATGCGCAGCCGGCCCGTGGGCGACTCGCCAAACACGTGCAGCCCATCGCGGATCTGCGATTCCTTCAGGTCACACAGATAGGTGTCCAGACGCGGCAGCCACACGGCGGCGTCTTCGTCGCTATTGGCATCCCCGTCCATCGACAGTTCGCGGTCGATATGGGTCTCGCGCACCAGCCTGAGAATATCTTTCTGCAGCTCACGGGCACGGCGCGGATCGAGCAGTTGCGCTTCGTAATATTCGTCTGCCAGAAGTTCAAGGTCGCGCAACGGACCGTAGGTTTCGGCGCGGGTCAGGGGCGGCATCAAGTGATCGATGATCACCGCCTGGGTGCGGCGCTTGGCCTGGGCGCCCTCGCCCGGATCGTTGACGATGAACGGGTAGATATTCGGCATCGGGCCGAGGATCGCATCCGGCCAGCAGTGCTCGGACAGACCGACGCCTTTGCCCGGCAGCCACTCCAGATTGCCGTGCTTGCCGACATGGATGACGGCGTGGGCGCCATAGCGTTTGCGCAGCCAGAAGTAGAACGCCAGGTAACCGTGGGGCGGCACCAGGTCGGGGTCGTGATACACCGCGCTGTGGTCCACGTTGTAGCCCCGCGCCGGTTGAATCCCGACGAAGGTCATGCCGAAACGCAAGCCGGCAATCATCATCCGCCCGTCGCGGCACATGGGATCGGTGTCAGGGGCACCCCATCGCGCCATGACCGCATCGCGATTGGCCTCGGGCAACGCCTGAAACGCGGCCAGGTACTCGTCCATGGCCATGCTCTGGTGGCAAGGCCGCTGATCGAGGCTGTCCGGGTCATTGGTGACGCCGCCGAGCAGCGCATGAATCAGCGCTGTGCCCGATTCAGGCAGACCCTCGACCGGGTAACCCTCGGCCTGCATGGCGTTGAGGATGTTCAGCGCGGCGGCTGGCGTGTCGAGGCCGACGCCATTGCCAATGCGCCCGTCGCGTGTCGGGTAGTTGGCGAGAATCAGCGCCACACGCTTGTCAGTGTTGGCCGTACGGGCCAGCAGCACCCAGCGCCGGGCCAGTTCGGCGACGAAATCCATGCGTCCCGGCTGGGCGCGGTAGCAGACCACGTCGGACTGGCTGCGCTCGCTGTGCCAGGCCAGGTCCTTGAAGCTGATCGGCCGGCTGATGATGCGCCCGTCCAGTTCCGGCAACGCGATGTGCATGGCCAGATCGCGGGAGCCCAAGCCCTGGGCGCTGGCCTGCCAGGCCGGTTCGTTGTCCTGGGCGCAAATGGCCTGAATGACCGGGATATCCCGGCGAAACGGCCGCACGTCCGGCGCTTCCGGACTGGATTGAGCAAAGCCGGTGGTGTTGAGAATGACCTCGCAATCCACCTCATCGAGCCAGTCCTGCAGCGCGGTCATGCAACCGGCTTCCTTGAGGCTGGCGACCGCAATCGGCAACGGGTTCAAGCCCTGGGCCGACAAGCGCTCGCAGAACACATCAATGAAACCGGTGTTCGCCGCTTGCAGGTGGGAGCGATAGAACAGCACGGCAGCCACCGGCTGACCCGCGCGCCAGTCGGCCTGCCAGCGGGCCAGGTCGGCGTTGGGATTCTGCGGGTGATAAATCACGGTGCGCGGCAGGGTTTGCGGCTCGGCCCAGGGATAGTCACCGCCCAGCCAGCGCGTGGCGATGAAGCTGAACAGCGATAGAGCGTTGTGCTTGCCGCCCTGGCGCAGGTAGTGCCAGAGCCGCTCGCGGTCTTCGGCGGACTCGGTGCTCAGGCCGCTTAGCTCGGGGTCCGGCCGATCACAGCCGGGCACCAGAATCAGCTTGACGCCTTTGGCCGCCAGCTCCACCAGCCGTTCGACGCCGTAACGCCAGTAGCCGATGCCGCCGTGCAGGGAAATCAGGATGACCTTGGCGTGGCGAAGCACTTCGTCAACGTACAAATCCACCGAGGCGTGGTTCTGCACCTGCATGGGATTGGCCAGGCGCAGGCTCGGGTAATCGTCCGGCAGTTGCTGCGCGACTTCAGCCAGCAACGCCAGGTTTGAGTCGGCGCTGCACAGGATCACCAGCTCGGCGGGCGTCTGGCCCAGGTCAGCGATGCTGTCGTCGGGAACGAAGCCGCCGGGCTGTGTACGCAGCAGGTGCATGGTTAGCCTTTGATCGCGGAAACGGCAGCGCGCAATTGCGCTTCAAGAACGCCCGCGTCCAGTTCCTGGCCGATCAGCACCAGGTGGGTTTCGCGGGTTTCGTCTGACTTCCAGGCGCGGTCGAAATGCTTGTCGAACCGGGTGCCGACGCCTTGCACCAGCAGGCGCATGGGTTTGCCGGGAATGGCAGCGAAGCCTTTGACCCGCAGGATGCCGTGCTGGACGACGGCCTGGGTCAGCGCGTCGAGCAACAGCGATTCATCGGCCTGGGGCAGCGTGATGGAGATCGAGTCGAAGGCGTCGTGGTCGTGATCATCCGGATCGTCGCCTTCGTGGTGATCGTGGTGGGTCTTGCGGCCATCGATGTGCAGCTCTGACTCAGCGCCCAGGCCCAGCAACACACTGATCGGCAGCTGGCCCCGGTTCGCTTCGACGATCTTCACCGCTGGCGGCAGTTCTTCGGCGACTTCCGCGCGCACGGCGGCCAGTGCGTCCGCGTCGAGCATGTCGGCCTTGTTCAGCACGACGAGGTCGGCGCTCGCCAGTTGGTCGGCGAACAGCTCATGCAACGGCGATTCGTGGTCCAGGTTCGGGTCGAGTTTGCGCTGGGCGTCGACCTGATCCGGGAACGCAGCAAAGGTGCCGGCGACCACGGCCGGGCTGTCGACCACGGTGATCACGGCGTCGACGGTGCAGGCGTTGCGGATTTCCGGCCACTGGAAGGCTTGCACCAGCGGCTTCGGCAGGGCCAGGCCCGAGGTTTCGATGAGGATGTGATCGAGGTCGCCGCGACGGGCGACCAGTTCCTGCATCACCGGGAAGAACTCTTCTTGAACGGTGCAGCACAGGCAGCCGTTGGCCAGTTCGTACACGCGACCGACGGCTTCTTCTTCGATGCAGCCGATGGTGCATTGCTTGAGGATGTCGCCATCAATGCCCAGCTCGCCGAACTCATTGACGATGACGGCGATGCGACGGCCTTCGGCGTTGTCGAGCATGTGCCGCAGCAAGGTGGTTTTGCCCGAGCCGAGAAAGCCGGTGACGATGGTGACGGGGAGTTTGGCCAGTGTTTTCATCGGTTGCCCTCAGGCATGCGGCGGGGCAACGAGGACGAAAACAGCGCAGGCCGGCAGAAACAGAAACAGGCGCGCGGTTCGATTCGCCACCGGATCACCCCGCCCGGTTGTAGTGGAATTCCTCGGCCGCTCGCAGGCGGTCCGATTCGAGGCAGGTCTCCTGGCTCACGGCGGCCGGTCGCTGACAGGCATCGTCAGGCGACTGGCATTCATTGCGCCTTCCCGCTCGCGCAGTGGCTGTGCAATGAAGCGGTCCGTTTACAGTTGCGGGGGCAGCTGCGGCGTGAAACCGCATTCCCTTCTTAGCGCCGGTGGCTTTCATAAAAGCGGCCGACGAACCTCGAGTGCGCAAGGCTACGCAGTGACCGCAGGCCGGTCAATCGCGCCGTTGCAATGATTGCCGCGCCAATTGACGCACCGATCGCTGCATCGATTGACATGCCGACTGACGGGTCGATTGACGCGCCAAACAGCCCGTGGTCTCCTACACACCTTGTTACGGGTGCCCTTCACAGGGTGAAACGGGAAACCGGTGCGTGCAGACCTTTGGGTGTGCATCAGTCCGGTGCTGCCCCCGCAACGGTAAGCGAGTGAAGAGTCAGATCCACTGTATCCACAGCGATATGGGAAGGCGATTCTTGAAGGCGCGACGGCTGTGAAGGCTGTTGCATGTGCCCCTCGCGAGCCCGGAGACCGGCCCGACAACGTTATATAACAACCCGCGGTGGGCGGGCGCTGTTGAGCACTGCCGGCATTGGCCTGCGGTGTCTTCGCGCCTTTCCGTCCGCTGAATCCACATCAGAGGGAAGCGCCATGTCCGCCAGCACACCCCGCCAGACGTCCGGCACCACCACACACACCACGACGGCCGTTGCGAGCACGCAAAGCCAGCGCCTTGTCGCCGCCGTCAGCGCGATGTTTCTCGGTGCGTTTCTGGTGTACTTCGCCGGCTTCTCCCACATCGATGCGGTGCATAACGCGGCGCACGACACCCGTCACAGCTCCGCCTTCCCGTGCCACTGAGACCTGCCGCCATGTTCAAGCGAATCGCGCAAACGGCCGGGTTCACCGGACTGCTGGCCGCCCTGTTGTTGACGTTGCTGCAGAGCTTCTCGGTGGCGCCGCTTATTCTGCAGGCGGAGACCTACGAGAAGGCGCCCGCCGTCGAGATGCATGAGCACGCCGACGACGCCATGGCGGCTCATGTCCATAACGAAGAAGCCTGGGAGCCGGAAGATGGCTGGCAGCGCGTGCTGTCCACCACCGGCGGCAATCTGATGGTCGCGGTCGGTTTCGCCTTGATGCTGGCGGCGCTGTACACCCTGCGCACGCCGGCAAGTACGCGCGAAGGGGTGCTGTGGGGATTGGCCGGTTATGCGGTGTTTGTGCTGGCGCCGACCCTCGGTCTGCCGCCCGAGCTGCCCGGCACCGTCGCGGCGGACCTGACCCAACGACAGATCTGGTGGGTCGGCACCGCTGCGTCCACGGCTGCGGGCCTGGCGCTGATGGTATTTGCCAGACACTGGCTGCTGAAGGTCATGGGCGCGGTGATTCTGGTGGTGCCGCACATGGTCGGCGCGCCGCAACCGGCGGTCCATTCGGCACTGGCGCCGGAAGCCCTTGAAGCGCAGTTCAAGATTGCGTCGCTGCTGACCAATGCCGCGTTCTGGATCGCCCTGGGCTGGATCAGCGCCTGGCTGTTTCGTCGCAGTGAAACGCCTGCGGCGCACACGGGTTTGAACCCCGCGCTTTGACCGTGAATGACTCGTGCGACCGACCGCTGTGGGTGGTCGGCCTGGGCTGCCAGCGCGGATGCTCGGCGCTGGAGCTTCGGCAACTGATAGAGGATGGTTTGCGGGAGTGTCAGCTGGCCCCGGCAGACATTGCTGCCCTGGCGTCGATTGATGGCAAAGCCGATGAAGCGGGGTTGCTGGAACTGGGTCATGGGCTGGGCCTGACGGTCGGGTTCTTCAGCGCAGGTGACCTGGCGGCTTACGAGGATCAGCTCAGCCATCGATCCGAGATCGCTTTTGAACGCACGGGCTGCTACGGCGTGGCGGAAAGCGCCGCGTTGGCCATGGTGACGCGGTTGACCGGCTCGCCAGCGACATTGGTCATCCCCCGCCGAAAAAGCCCCCACGCGACATTTGCATTGGCAACCGCAACCGGCAGGGCGAGCGCAACCTCTTAGGACCGGCTCAAATTGTAGGACCGGCTTTAGCCGGGAAAGCGTCAAGCGTCACACTGCAAATATGAGGGTGTACATGCAGGCCCCTTCCCGGCTAAAGCCGGTCCCACGGACACACCGCG